>JBDLQY010000063.1:0-40716 GCA_039800325.1 Pseudomonadota bacterium
AATGATTTCGCTGACCGAGACTTTGATCGCCATGTAAAGCGCACGCAAGACCGCCCCCTCACAGCGGGTCGCATCAAGCCTTGGGAAGCGGTCGCCGTGTTCGCTGCGTTAAGCCTGCTGGCGCTGCCCCTGGTGTTTCCCTTTAATCACCTAACCTGGCTGCTGGCGGGCGTGGCCGCGTTTCTGGCGGCAAGCTATCCTTACACCAAGCGTTTTCTGGCCCTGCCACAGGCCTATCTGGGAGTGGCCTTTGGGTTCGGTATTCCAATGGCGTTTGCCGCCGTGCAGGGCGGTTTGCCGGCCATAGCCTGGTGGATGCTAGCGGCCAATATCGCGTGGGCCATCGCTTACGACACCGAGTACGCCATGGTCGACCGCGACGATGACCTTCGCATCGGCATCCGTACCTCGGCCATCACGTTTGGGCGTTTTGACGTCTTGGCAGTCATGATCGGCTACGGCATTGCGCTGCTGCTGCTTGGCCTGGTCGGTCACCGGGCGGGGCTAGGAGCTGCCTACTATGGGGGCCTGCTGGTGGCAGGGCTGATCGCGCTTTATCACTATCGCCTGATTGCAGGCCGCTCGCGTGAGGGCTGTTTTCGCGCTTTCAATCACAACAACTGGTTTGGCGCGGCTGTTTTCGTCGGTATCGTGTCGGAGAGACTGTTGCGCTGAGCGCCGCCGCGTGCCCAGTATGCGCAATCACCGTCCGCACTCAACCCCCAAATTCGCCGCCCAGGGCGACACTGCGCGCACAGGCGGCCTGCAGGGCCCGTAAAATTGTCTGGTCGATTCCCTCGGCCTGCATCACGGCAAGGCCTGCCGCCGTCGTGCCACCCTTCGAGGTCACGCGCTCGCGCAGCACTGCTGGGGGTTCATCGGCCTGCAGCGCCAGCTGTGCTGCACCCGCGAAGGTGGCCAGCGTCAAGGTACGAGCCTGATCGGCGGGCAGACCCATGGCGATGCCTGCGGCTTCAATCGCCTCCATGAAACGAAACACATAGGCGGGACCGCTGCCGCTGAGCGCCGTAACCGCATCGAGGCTGGATTCGTCATCAAACCAAGCCGTCTGTCCGACCGCGGACAAAATCTGGTCGGCGAGCATTCGGTCTGCCAAAGCTGAGGAATCGGTTGGTGCGTTGTGGGTAGAAGATGTGGAGTCGGTTTGCGTGCGGCCGTCCGAAACCGTTTGCGCGGGCGACCCTCCGGTACCCGTGAATATGGCCAGACCTGTTGCACCCTGACCAATCAGGGCAGGCGTATTTGGCATGGCCCGCACGATGCGACGATGGCCGCCCAGCCAACGAGACAGGTCTGCCGCTCGGATGCCGGCTGCGACGCTGATTACCAGCGCGCCCCGGACAAACGGGGCGCACACCGAGGCCGCCTCGCGCATTTGTTGAGGCTTGACCGCAAATACGACAACCTCGGCGCCCGACAGCACTTGGCCCTGTGCCGACTCGGATGCCTTGACCCCGAAGCGGGTAACCAGTGCATCGCGCTGCTGTTGTTGGGGATCGATGACGCTGAACTGCCAGTCGGAGCCTATGGTCGCCTTGAGCCCCCCGATGAGCGCGGCGGCCATATTTCCGCCTCCCACAAATCCGATGTGCATGTCATGCTCCTTTGATGAACGGACCGCCCGTCCATAAAACCATTGACGTGATTCGACCACAGATCCCGTGGCTGCAAGTCTCGCGTGGCCCTCGCGTGGCCTGCAACCCACACCGCGTGGCGGTAAACAGCGCGCAGACTGTAAGCCCCGCCGCGCGGCGGCAAACATCGACCGGGTTTCAAACCACGCCGCGCAGCGTCAGTCTCTGCGCAGAAACTGCCTTGGCCTGAGACCCAGCATCGCCAGAGCCAGCAGATAGACGCCCGCAGCTGCAGCCACCACGCCCAGAACCAGTGCGGCGCGCAGAACGGGCTGCGCCTGAAGAGCAATCCAGTCGAAGCGGGGCACCACCATGGCCAGTAACAAACCCATGGCGCTGGCTGCCACGAGGATCTTGAGCGCGAAGGATGCCCAGCCGCGCGCGGGTTGATACGCCGCGCCGCGGAGCAACCCAGCCAGCAGCAGGCCCGCGTTAAGCCACGCACCGACCGAGATGGCGAGCGCGAGCCCGGCATGCTGCAGCACCGGCACGAATACCAGGTTAAGTCCTTGGGTAATCAGCAAAACCCAAAGGGCAATTTTGACCGGCGTGCGGATGTCCTGCCGGGCATAAAACCCAGGCGCCAGCACCTTGATCGCGATCAGGCCCAGAAGGCCCGAGCCATAGGCACTGACGGCGAGGCTGGTCATGTGCACGTCGCCAGCCGAAAAGCGGCCATAGTGATAGAGCAGAGCGGTGAGCGGCTGCGCCATCAGCATGAGCCCCAGCATGCAGGGCACGGCGAAAACCAGACACAGGCGAAGGCCCCAGTCGAGTAGTTCGCTGTAGCGCCGTGCATCGTGGCTTTCGCCGGCACGCGACAGGGAGGGAAGCAGGACCGTGCCCAGCGCCACACCCAGCAGGGCAGTGGGAAATTCCATCAGGCGATCGGCATACGTGACCCACGACACGCTGCCCGCCGCCAGGCGCGAGGCGATGTGCGTGTTGATGACCAGACTCACCTGGGCGACCGAGACGGCCAGTACCGCCGGTGCCATTCTGGCCAGCAGCTGCCGCACCTTGGGGTCGGCGAAAGCCCTCAGGGGCGACAGACTGGGCCTGGGCAAGAGCCCCAGTCGTACAAGGGGCGGGATTTGAATGGCAAGCTGTAGCACTCCGCCGATCATCACGCCAGCAGCCAGCGCGAAAACCGGCGGATCAAAGTGCGATGACAGGCCCAGGGCTGCGCCTATCATGGCGAGATTGAGCAGCATTGGAGTGGCTGCAGGTACCGCGAAGTGTCGCCAGGTATTCAAAATGCCGGCCGACAGCGAGACCAGCGAGATCAATAGGATGTATGGAAACATCCAGCGGGTCATGGTGGTGGCTGCCTGTAGTGTGTCGGCATCGGCAGCCAGTCCTGAGGCCATCAGCCACACCAGCAGGGGCGCGCCAACGACCCCAGCGGTACAGACCAGCAAAAGAGCCCAGGCCAGCGCCCCGGCAGCGGCTGAAATAAAGTTGCGGGTGCTTTCGTCGGGCGGGCCTTCGCCCGAGCCGCGGTGGGCGGCTAACATAGGGACGAAGGCCTGCGAGAAAGCGCCTTCAGCGAACAGCCTGCGCAGCAGATTAGGCAAGCGGAAGGCCACAAAAAAAGCGTCGGTGAGGGCTGAGGCGCCAAAAACCGTGGCCATGATGTTTTCGCGCACCAGACCCGTCACGCGCGACAATAAAGTCAGCCCGCTGACCGTTGCAGCAGCGCGCAGCAGGTTCAAGCGGGTTCTCCGGCGCCCGCTGCGCTATTTGTCTTGCATGGCGAAAATGATTTATTATTCAAAGCTTTTCCGGCAAAAAGCCAAGTTGTCATTTCCAGGATTGTCTCATGGCCAACATCGCTTCCGCGCGCAAGCGCGCCCGCCAGGCACTTCAGCGTAATGCGCATAACTCCAGCCAGCGCTCGGCGCTTCGCACTGCTATCAAAGCGGTTCGTAAAGCCATCGGTGCTGGGGATAAAGCTGCCGCTATGCGCGTCATGCAAGAGTCTCAGTCGGTAATCGACCGTATCTCCGACAAGCGCATCATTCACAAGAATGCCGCGTCCCGCTACAAAAGCCGTCTGGCTGCCGCCGTCAAGGGCATGGCCTGATTTTTCAGGATGGCTCGGTCGGCCGATCAGCTCGCCGACCGAAAATTGCAGTACCTACCCGCACCATGGTCGAGCCCTCGGCGATAGCCGCCTCGAGATCGTCCGACATACCCATCGATAAGGTGTCAAACGCTGCGCGGGCTGCCGCGGGCAGCTGATCGCCAATGTGTTTGTGCAGATCGCGCAGCATGGCAAAGCGCTGTCGCTGTAAGGCAACGTCTGTGGTTGGCTCTGGAATGGCCATCAGGCCTCGCAGACAAAGCCGGGGGCACTCAGCAGCTACTGCCAGCGCCAGCGCGACCGACTCCTGCGGTGCGCATCCGCTCTTGCTGGTCTCGCCCGATACATTGACCTGAATGCACACGTTCAGTGGCGGCAGCGTCGGTGGGCGCTGCTCAGACAGCCGTGTGGCGATGCGCAGGCGTTCAACGCTGTGCACCCAGTCAAACTGCTCTGCGATGGGCCGTGTTTTGTTTGATTGAATGGGGCCGATGAAGTGCCAGATAAGATCGAGACCCAGGCCACGGCATGTTTCAATTTTGCTCAGCGATTCCTGCAGATAGTTCTCGGCAAAGTCGCGCTGCCCAATGTGCGCAAGAGGAATGACGCGCTCAGCGCCGAAGGTCTTGCTGACAGCCAGTAGCGCGACCGTCCCGCGGTCGCGCTGCGCGTGAGCACAGGCCTGTGCAATGCGGTTTCGTACATCAGCGAGACGCTGGGCAAGTATTTGAGTGTCTTCAGAACGGTTCATGCGGGTTGGCGGTGCTGTGACGAATCCTGCGAAAAGATCTCGAACTGAAACAGGCGGCATTCGAGAGCGCCGTTGTAGAGCGGCGTGCGGCGCTGCGGCTTTAAGCCAATGATCGCCGGAAGCTGCTCGTCGCTGCTCATCAGGGCCACCCGCCAGCCGCCGAAATATTGCCTGAGAGTATCCCCGAAGGCTGCAAGCACCTGGTCATGGGGGCTGGCCTGATGGTGGGGTCTGACTTCATGGTCGTGTGCCTCGATACGTTCGCCATACGGGGGGTTGGCGATGACCAGGCCCGGGCTATCGAACGCTGGGCGCGCTTTGCGGCAGTCAGCCACGCGCAAACGCACACCGGAGGGGTCCAACCCGGCGCGTTGCAGATTGCGCCGGGTTCGGTCAATGGCTTGTGGATCGAGGTCGGCGCCGGCCAGCATCAGCCGACTGTCGGTGCCCGCGGAGGTTTCGATAGGTGCCGGTCCCCGGCGCAGTGTGCGCTCGCGCTCGGTGGCACCGCTTTTCAGGCGCGACCAGGCCGCTGCGTCGTGGTCTAGATATTTCTGGAAGGCGAAATCGCGCCGAATGCCCGGTGCGATACCCAGCTGCATCTGAGCCGCTTCAATCAGCAGCGTGCCTGAACCGCAGAACGGGTCTATAAGGGGTTCACCCGGAGACCAACGCGCCAGCATTAAGAGTCCGGCAGCAAGGTTTTCTTTGAGGGGCGCTTCGCCCTTGGCGCCCGCCTCTGAGCGCCAACCTCGCTTGAATAAAGGCTCGCCAGACAAATCGAGGTAGATTGCCAGACTGCGCGCCTGAAGAAAGGCATGCACTCTGACATCGGGTTCGCGTGTGTCGATCGAAGGGCGATCGCCCGAGCTGGCCCGAAAACGGTCGACGATGCCGTCTTTGATGCGCAGCGCCGCAAAATTAAGGCTGCGCAGCGGAGAGCGCTGCGCGGCGACGTCCACCCTGAGCGTGAAGCCGGCATTGAACCAGCGTTCCCATTCAATGCGACGAGCCAGCTTATAAAGCCCGTCTTCATCGCGATAAGGGCCGCTACCCACTCGCATCAGTACCCGACTGGCGAGTCGCGAGTGCAGGTTGGCCAGCCAGGCCGTGGCAGGCTCGGCGTCAAAGGCAACGCCACCCTGGGAGGCCGCAACGTCAGAGGCACCCAGCCCGGTGAGTTCGATTGCGAGCAGGCTTTCTAGACCGCGGGGGCAGGGCGCGAAATACGCCAGCTCTTTAGCGGCATTCAACGGGCGAGCGCCCGATCGAGAAAATCAAGGCGGTCCTGGCCCCAGAAAGGCTCATCGCCGTACACGTACCAGGGCACGCCAAAAACCTGGCGTTCGATCGCCTCCTGGGTGTTGGCCTCATAGGCTTTCTGGGCGGCCTCACGTTGGGATGACACCGCGTGTGCGTCGATGCCCAGGGCGCGCATAACTTCAGAGATGACAGTGGTATCAGCGATATTACGGTCTTCATCCCAGATGGCGCGCATGAGGGCACCGGCTAGATCCAGGGCCACCTCAGGGCCTGCGATCAGTTGTGTTCCGATAATGGCCAGACTGGCCTCCTCCTGCGCCGCCGGGAAAAACTTTGGCTGCACCTTGAGTGGCACCGCGCGGAAGTCACGCCAGCGTTTAAGCTCAATCAGGCGATACGCCTGGCGCTGCGGCGCACGCTTAGCCAGGGGTACCCCACCTGAGACCGGAAAAACCTTGGCCCCGAGATCGATGGGCAGCAGACGAATTGAGGCACCATGTCTGCGACAGATATCGCGAAAGACATCGTGACCCAGGCGCGCCCAGGGCGAGATGGGGGCCATGAAATAGTCAACGGTTTTGGACATGGGGAAGGCCTCGCATTAAAAGGGTTTAACCACTACTAAAACGACTGCGATGAACAGGGCAAGCACCGGTATCTCGTTAAACCAGCGATACCAGACATGCGAGCGGCGGTCCTGGCCCGCGGCTAATGTGCGCAGCAAGCGCCCGCACACGTGATGGTAAGCGAGCAGCAGCACCACGATGGCCAGCTTGGCGTGCATCCAGCCGCTACCAACGCCCACGCCGTAGCCCAGCCATAGCCACAGGCCAAAGATCAGCGCCAATACCATCAGGGGCTGCATAAAGCGCCAGAGCTTTCTTGCCATGAGCAGCAGCCGTTCACGCTCAGCGCCGAGCTCGGGAACCATGGCCAGGTTGACAAAAATACGCGGCAGGTAGAACAGGCCCGCGAACCAGCTGGTCACGAAGATGATGTGGGCTGCTTTGACCCAGAGGTATCCGGAGGACATGGTCAGCGACGAATCTGGCCGTTACCCAGAACGACAAACTTCTGCGAAGTAAGGCCTTCAAGGCCGACCGGACCGCGTGCGTGCAGCTTATTGGTGGAGATGCCGATTTCAGCGCCCAGGCCGTACTCGAAGCCGTCCGCAAAGCGGGTGGAGGCATTGACCATCACGGATGCCGAGTCGACTTCGCGCAGAAAGCGCATAGCCCGGGTATGGTTTTCAGTGACGATGGCATCGGTATGCCGAGAACCGTAGCGGGCGATGTGGTCCATGGCCTCATCGAGATCAGCGACGACCCGGATGGCCAGAATGGGTGCGAGGTATTCGGTGTACCAGTCGTCTTCCGTCGCGGGTGCACAGGCGATTCCTGCCGCTGCGAGAAGCTGTCGGCAGTCATCATCACCCCGCAGTTCAACCGATTTATCAGCGTAAATGCGGCACAGCCGCGGCAACACCTGCGGTGCAATGGCGCGGGCCACCAGCAAGGTCTCCATGGTGTTACAGGGCGAGTAGCGCTGTGTTTTGGCGTTGTCAGCGATACGGATGGCTTTCTCGAGATCGGCCTGGTCGTCGATATAGACATGGCACACGCCGTCGAGATGGTAGATCACCGGAACGCGTGCTTCGCGTGCAATCAGACCGATGAGTGACTTGCCGCCGCGCGGCACAATCACGTCGACCCAGCGCTCGGCCGCAATGAGCGCGCCGACGGCCGCTCGGTCGGTGGTTTCAATGACCTGAACGGTGTCGGCCGGCAAACCCGCCTCGCTCAAACCCTGTCGAATCAGGGTGGCGAGCGCCTGATTGCTGTGAAAGGCCTCGGAGCCACCGCGCAGCACCGCTGCGTTACCCGATTTGATGCACAGCGCCGCGGCGTCGATGGTGACGTTCGGGCGCGATTCATAAATGATGCCTATGACTCCCAGTGGCACACGCATGCGTCCCACCTGTATACCCGACGGTTGAGCGCGTAGATCGCTGATTTCACCCACGGGGTCAGGCAGCAGAACGATCTGCTCGATGCCTTTAGCCATGCCTTCAATGACATCGTCGTTGAGCACCAGGCGATCGATAAAGGCGGCGTCAAGCCCGGCTGCGCGCGCGGCCGCGAGGTCGCGTTCATTGGCCTGCTTCAGCATAGCCGCCTGACTGCGAATGGCCTGTGCGGTCGCCGAGAGCGCCACATTTCGCGCGGCGGTGGAAGAGGCGGCAACCACCCGACTGGCGGCGCGGGCCCGCTGCCCTACGGCATCCATGTAGGTGGTGATGGCGGTATTGGAATTATCCACGTCAGATTTCCTTGGGCGGAGACACTCCGGCCAGCATCATGGCCAGTGATTCGAGTGAACCCCAGGCATCGCCGGACGCGACACCTTTGACGATTCTATCGGTCTGCGCGGCCCGCTGCAGGGCCTGCGCGCAAACCGAAGGTTTGAGTCTTTTCAGTGCGCCTTCGAATAAGCGTTCGCGCGGACCGAAAACGCGAGCCTCACGTAGCGCCTGCGCGAGCGGACGGCCCGCCGCGCGAGCATCGTGCAGACGCAGCAGCGTGCGTATCGCGTCGCCCAGAGCCCACACAATAAGCGGCGGCGCTTCGCCCTCAGCGCGTAGACCTTCGAGACTGCGCAGTGCACGATTGCCATCGCCCGCCAGCGCCGCTTCCACCAGATCAAATGCGTCGTAGCGGGCTACGCTGAGCACGGCGGCACGGGTCTCCTGGGCGGGCAGCTCACCCTGACCGAACAGCAGCCCCAGCTTGCGAACCTCTTGCCAGGCCGCCAGGAGATTGCCCTCGACGCGCTCTGCGATCAGTTCAAGCGTTGCGCTGTCGGCGCGCTGATGTTGGCGCGACAGGCGCTCTGCGATCCACTGTGGCAGCTGCCTGCGCTCAACCGGATACACCGCTACGACGAGTCCGGTGCGCTCGAGAGCACCAAACCAGGCGCTGTCACTGACGCTACGATCGAGTCGGCTGCTGATGGCGAGCAGGCGCACCGATGCATCCAGCTGGGTCACGGACTCGGCCAGGGCCTGCCCCAGCTCTTTAGGCGGTTTGCCCGAAAAGCGCAGTTCAATCAGCTTGCCGTCGTCGAATAGGGACAGGCTGTTGGTCTCAGCGTGCAGCGCGCTTGGTTTAAACCAGCGATCAACCTCAAATACATGGCGCGACGCCAGTCCCTGGGTGCGGGCCGCTGCGCGCACGGCGTCGGCAGCTTCTTGAACCAGCAGGGGCTCGTCGCCATGAACCCACATGAGCGGCGCCAGCCCACGCTTTAAAGCGGCTTCAAGAGCCTCGGGGCGGACCTGCGGCATGAACGGGCTATAAATTCAGGGCTTAAGCGCCACGAGGCGCCTGAGCAGCTGCTGAACGACATCGGACTGCATTTCACGATAGAGCAGCTCTTCTTCCTGCTGTTTGGTGACGATCTCGATGTCGGTGGCCGTGATGTCGCGGTAAAGCAGTAACTCAGTGGCTGGTAACCAGTCCTGGCCATTGCCGCGCAGAACGCGGAATCGAAAACGCAGGCGCAGCTGATATTCGCGGGGTCGGCCCGTGCTGGTAAAGCCCACGATTTCGCGCTCGCGGGATTCGGATAGCACCTCAAGCCTGGCGTCGGCTTCCTGGATACGCTCAACAAGCACAGTGTCGCTGGAGACCCGCACCATGGAGCGAAACTCGGCGCCAATGACCGAGTTGCGGTCGAAGTTTGTGTACAGGCGTCTGAACGGCAGCTGAGCCGACTCGCGCAGCTTGAACCCGCAGCCGCCGGCCAGCGACGCCAAAGCCAGCACTGCACCCGCGGCAATTGCGGCGCGACGCTGCGGCGATGGGTCAGGCCACCACATTGACCAGACGGCCAGGCACGACAATGACCTTACGTGCGGGCTTGCCCTGTGAATGACGCTGGAAGGCTTCGTGGGTCAGGGCTGCGGCCTCAATGCTGGCCTGGTCAGCATCGGCCGCGACCGTGACTGAACCCCGCACCTTGCCGTTGATCTGCAGCACGAGATCAATCTGCTCACGGCGCAGTGCGACCTCATCGGCGACTGGCCAGGGCGCATCTAACAGTGCGGTACCTCGGGCGGCAAAGCCCAGGTCGTCCCAGATTTGATGCGTGACGTGCGGCACGATGGGGTACAGCACGCGCACCAGAATGGACAGGGTCTCAGCCAGTACCGCCGCGGAAACACTGCCCGGTGGAAGTTGCGCTCCATCGATTGCGTTAAGCATTTTCATGGCGGCGGACACGACCGTGTTGTACTGCTTGCGCTGATAGTCGTAGTCGGCCTGACGCAAAATACCGTGTATTTCGCGGCGCAGATTCTTTTGGGCCTCACCCATTTGCGCGGCGTCAAGCGCGGGCGCGCTCGCCACGGCCTCACGATGTTGCCAGCAGGTGGTCCATAAGCGACGCAGAAAACGATGCGCACCTTCGACACCCGAGCCCGACCATTCAAGGGTTTGTTCGGGCGGTGAAGCAAACATGACAAACAGTCGCGCTGTATCAGCGCCGTACTGATCGATGAGCGATTGTGGGTCGACACCGTTGTTTTTGCTTTTACTCATCGTGCCGACACCGCCATATTCAATGGCGCTACCGTCCGCCTTCAGGCGGGCTCCGATGACTTGGCCCTTGGCGTCGTGCACGTTTTCGACGTCGTCCGGCCAGAAGTATTCGATGCCGCCTTTGTTGCCCTTACGAAAATAAATGTGGTTAAGCACCATGCCCTGACAAAGCAGGTTGCTGAAGGGTTCGTTGAACCTGACCAGGCCGCGTGCGCCGTCACCAGGAAAATCGCCACGAATGTCACGCATGACCTTGGTCCAGAAGCGCGCATAGAGCAGATGCAGCACCGCATGCTCGATGCCGCCGATGTACTGATCCATGGGCATCCAGTGGTCGTTACGCGCATCGATCATTGATTCGGCGTTATCGGGCGAGCAGTAACGCATGTAGTACCAGGCCGAGTCGATGAAAGTATCCATGGTGTCGGTTTCGCGGCGTGCGGGTTTGCCGCAGCGCGGACACGAACAGCGCAGGAAGCGTTCATCGCGGTTAAGCGGATTGCCGCTGCCATCGGGCACCAGGTCTTCGGGTAAACGGACGGGAAGATCGTTATATGGAACCGGAACCGCGCCGCAGTCATTGCAGTGAATGATGGGGATGGGCGTGCCCCAGTACCGTTGCCGCGAAATACCCCAATCGCGCAGACGATACTGGATGCGCTTTTCACCCAGCCCTTTAGCGGCCAGATCGGCAGCAATGGCGTCGACCGCCGGCTGGTAGCTCAGACCGTCGTAGGGGCCCGACTGGACGCACCGGCCGCGCTGCTTGTCTTCGTACCAGGGCTGCCAGGCATCGGGCGAGAAGCTTTCGCCGTCGATGGTAATGACCTGCTTGACCGGTAGACCAAATTTTCGCGCAAAGGTCAGGTCGCGCTCATCATGACCAGGCACGCCCATGACCGCGCCATCGCCGTAGCTCATTAAGACGTAGTTGCCGACCCAAACAGGAATTGACTCGCCCGTGATGGGATGGGTAACCGACAGACCCGTCGCGACACCGTCTTTGTCACGAGTGGCCATTTCTGCTTCGGTCACACCGCCGTGTTTGCAGGTTTCGACGAACTCAGCCACTCGAGTGTCATGCGCAGCGGCCAGACTGGCCAGCGGGTGCTCGGGCGCAACCGCAACGAAGGTGACGCCCATGATGGTGTCGGCGCGGGTGGTGAAGACGTACAGGCGGCCGTTGTTGATAAGGGTGCCCGAGGTATCGCGCAGCTCATGCGTAAAGGCGAAGCGCACGCCGGTTGAGCGGCCAATCCAATTTTCCTGCATAAGCTTGACGCGCTCTGGCCAGCCCAGATGCTCGAGGTCTTTGACCAGTTCGTCGGCATAGCGGGTGATGCCCAGGTAGTACATCGGGATCTCGCGCTTTTCGATGATTGCGCCCGATCGCCAGCCCCGTCCGTCGATGACCTGCTCATTGGCGAGCACGGTCTGGTCGATGGGATCCCAGTTGACCGTGCCGGTCTTCAGGTAGGCAATGCCCTGCTCAAGCATCTTGAGAAACAGCCACTGATTCCACTTGTAGTAGTCAGGCGAGCAGGTGGCAACTTCGCGGCTCCAGTCGATGGCCAGGCCCATGGCCTGCATCTGCCGCTTCATGTAGGCGATGTTGTCCCAGGTCCAGCGCGCCGGGGCGACGCCGTTTTTCATGGCGGCGTTCTCGGCGGGCAGGCCAAACGCGTCCCATCCCATGGGCATAAGGACGTTGTAGCCCTGCATGCGCAGCTGTCGGTACATCACATCGTTGATGGTGTAGTTGCGCACGTGGCCCATATGCAGCTTGCCCGATGGATAGGGCAGCATCGAGCAGGCGTAATACTTACCGCGTGGAAAGCGCGGGTCGTTTTCGATGGCTCGATAGGCGTCAGTGGACTGCCAGTGTGACTGTGCTGCTCGCTCGATGGCTGCGGCGTCGTACTTCTCTTGCATGACGTTGGAGGCGGGGACTGGGGAAACCGGAAAGTGTACTTGAAGCGCCCCGCCTGCGCGGGGGCTCAGCGGTAGGCCTGGTATTTGGCCAGGTGCCGCACCGGCTTCGATAGGGCGTCGCGCCGGAAGGGGTCGCCAAGCTCGGGCGACACCATGATTTCCAGTACTGTGGTGCGGCCCTGCTGCTGCGCGGCGGCCGCATCGCGAAGCGCCGGCCCCACATCGGACAGTGCCTCGACGCGAATACCTTCGGCCCCCATGGCGCGCGCGACATTCGCCCAATGGGGCTGGCGTTCAAGGGAGACGCCCAGAA
The DNA here is from genome assembly GCA_039800325.1 of Pseudomonadota bacterium. Taxonomy (GTDB): domain Bacteria; phylum Pseudomonadota; class Gammaproteobacteria; order Burkholderiales; family Burkholderiaceae_E; genus SYIM01. The sequence goes on from JBDLQY010000063.1 coordinate 12,599, forward strand.
ATCGATTAGAGTAAAAATCGACGTGATTTTTCTTTTCGGCGCCCCACTGCCCGTTATTGAAGACCACCGCGGTCACGGGGATGTTTTCGCGCACGCAGGTCTGCACCTCATTGAAGCTGATGCCCCAGGCACCGTCGCCCACGTAGGCAATGGCAGGGCGGTCTGGAGCTGCCACTTTGGCACCCACGATGGTGGGGAAGGCATAGCCGCAATTACCAAAACTCATCGCTGCGAACATCGATCGGGGCTTCTCGAAGCGCAGGTAGCTGTTGGATACCGAGCAGATATTGCCAATATCGGTGGACACCATGGCGTTATCCGGCATGGCGCGCTCGAGTTCGCGAAGCATCTGACGCGGGTGCATGCGACCGGATTCTTGTGCGGCGCCGACCGACCAGTCGTCACGTTCATGGGTCCAGGTATCGAGTTCCTGCTGCCAGGCTGATTTTTCAGTCCTGATCGCCGCATCGCGTTCAGCGCGACTGGCGTCAGAAGCCAGAGCGCGCCCCGCCAGTCGCTGCAGCAGGGCGCCTGCTGCGGCACGGGCATCGCCGCAGATGCCCACGCTGATGGGTTTAACCAGACCCAGTACCCGCGCCTCGGCGTCGATTTGAATCACCTTGGCATCTTTGGGCCAGTAATCGAGCCCATGCTGTGGCAAGGTGCCAAAAGGTCCCAGGCGGGTACCCAGCGCCAGAACGACGTCGGCTCGGCTGATGAGCTTCATGGCGGCTTTACTGCCCTGGTAGCCCAGTGGTCCGCACCATAGGGGATGCGAGGCGGGGAAGGCGTCGTTATGCAGGTAGCTGCAGGCCACGGGCGCATGCAGTCGCTCGGCCAGCGCAATGGCTTCGGCAGTACCTCTGCCCATAATGACTCCGCCCCCGGCCAGAATGACTGGGAACCGAGCCTGCGCCAGCAGTTCGGCCGCCTCATCGAGACTGCGTTCACCGCCGGCGCCGCGCTCGATATGAATGGGGCGGGGAATTTCGCATTCGATGTCGCCGTAAAAGAAATCGCGCGGAATATTCAGTTGTGCAGGCCCCATTTCAAGCAGGGCACGATCAAAGGCGCGACTGGAGAGCTCAGCCATGCGGGCGCGATTATTGACATGTGCCTGGTAGCGGGTGATCTTGGAAAAAATCGGTAACTGCTCGGTTTCCTGAAAGCCGCCCAGGCCTAGCGTCATGCTGCCGGTCTCGGGCGTGATGACAACAACGGGTGAATGCGCCCAGTAGGCCGCTGCCACTGCGGTGACAAAGTTGGTGATGCCAGGCCCATTCTGGGCGATGCACACGCCGTGTCGACCAGACACCCGCGAGAAGCCGTCTGCCATGTGTGCGGCGCCCTGCTCGTGAGCGACCGAGATGAAGCGGATTCCGGCAGCCGGAAACAAGTCGAGTGCATCCATGTAGGCTGAGCCCACGATGCCAAACACATCGGTGACGCCGTGCGCCACCAATGTCTCGACCAGCGCCTCGGACGGTGTCATGCGCTGACGGCCCTCGACCGCGCTGCGGGTATTTCGAATGGCTTGCAGATCCATGATGGGTTCCCCTGGCGATAGGCTCGCCGTTACCGTTTGGCGCTTAAACAGGCATCAAAACGGGTTGATCAAAGCTCCACAAGCAACTTCAGGGCAGTTTTAAAACGGATCGTTCCGTTTTTGACTGTAGTACGCAGACAGGGGGGCTTTCTTTTCGGAACTTTGTAGCGCAATCTACGGGTTAACCCACCCGGGTTTCCGCCAAAACTTAAAAACGATCAAACCGTCCCATGAATCTAGAAGAAACCAACTCAGTTGAGATCATGCTCGAGGAGGAGACAGTACCCGCCGGTTCGGCGGTGCTGAGAGCATTTCGAATTCTCGAGGTTATTGCCACCAGTTCGACGCCGCCGCAGTTGGCTGAGATTTGTAAGCGCGTCGACCTTCCCAAACCTACCGTGTTTCGCATCCTGTCCACTCTTGAATATTCCGGACTGGTGGGGCGTGAACCTGGCAGCAAACGCTATCAGACCGGTCAGCGCCTGAACCGCCTGTCGGGTGAAGTGCTGCTGAATTCGCCGATGCGAGCGGCACGGCACGCCATTCTCGAGGAACTCGTCGAGCAGGTGGGTGAAACCTGCAACCTCACCATTCCCAATGGCAACACGGTGATGTATCTCGATCGCGTCGAGGCCTCCTGGCCCCTGCGCATCAATCTGGGTGCCGGGTCTAGCGTGCCATTGCATGCGACGGCCAGTGGCAAGTTGTTTCTCAGCTACATGAATCGTCGCGCGCGTGAGCGTTTTATCCGGCAAAGCCCGCTGGTGCGCCACACGCCCAAGACCCTGACTGATGCCTCCCGCCTGTCAGAGGAGCTCGATCGGGTTCGTGAGCAAGGTTATGCCACCGACAATGAGGAATTTCTGACGGGTATCTGCTGTGTGGCTGTTCCGGTGTTTGATGTCGATAGCCGGGTCGTCGCGGCCCTGGCCATGCACGCACCGGTATCGCGCATGAGTCTTTCCGATGCGCTTGATCTGCTACCCATGCTGAAACAGGCGGCCGATGACATGGCGCAAACGGTTGACTGGTGAGGAATCCTTAGGCTTTGGAGCATGAGCACGCTGAGCACCGCAGACACTGACGCGTCCCGTGCGGTGGGTGGTGACTACAGCGTGCTGGTGCTTAATTGCGGATCCTCCAGCGTCAAGTTCGCGGTCTACGAAACATCCGAGCTGACGACATCGCGTGCCCTTTCGGCCGATCGTCTGACGGCTCGTATTGCCGGCCAGATCTCAGGGCTGCCTGACAAAGCTCGCCTCGACTGGCAGCCTTCGGGCGAGCCGCACCTTGAGCAACCGCTCGTCGGTGTGCATGACCATGGGGGGGCGCTGGCGCTGCTGCTCGAGCGTCTGCAGGCGCATCCTGGGGTAGGGCGCTTATGCGGTGTCGGGCACAGAGTGGTGCATGGCGGCGCCCTTTTTTCAGCGCCCGTAAGAGTCGATGCGGGTGTGCTGAAAGCGCTGGCCGATCTGGTGCCGCTCGCGCCTTTGCACCAACCGCATAACCTGGCCGGAATCCTGGCTGTAAGCGAGCGCGCCCCCGATTTGCCGCAGCTCGCATGCTTTGACACAGCGTTTCATGCGGGCCAGTCGCCCGTGCACACAAGTTTTGCCCTGCCGGAGCGTGTTCGGCAGCAGGGCGTGCGGCGCTATGGTTTTCATGGCCTGTCCTATCAGTCTGTTGCCCAGCGATTGCCCGCGGTTCTGGGTGATCGTGCCGATGGGCGAGTCGTGGTGGCACATCTGGGTAATGGGGCCAGCGTGTGCGGACTATTGGCGCGACGCTCTGTGCGAACTTCTATGGGTATGACTGCGCTCGACGGATTGATCATGGGCTCGCGACCGGGAAGCCTGGACATCGGAGTGGCGCTCTATGCCCTGAGTACGCTGGGCATGAACCTTGAGGCCCTGAGTCGCATGCTTTATCACGAGTCGGGTCTTCTAGGGCTATCTGGCATCAGCAACGATGTACGTGTGCTGGTTGCCAGTGATGATCCCCGGGCTCGGTTTGCGCTTGACATGTTCTGCGAACGCGCTGCCCAGGAAATCGCTGCAACCGCAGTCGCCTTGGGTGGTTTAGATGCCCTGATCTTCACGGCCGGTATTGGCGAAAACAGTGATGTCGTTCGCGCCGGTATCGCACAGCGTCTGTCGCTCTTAGGTCTGGCTATCGATGAAGAGGCTAATCGCGCTGGCTGTCATGCCTTGCATGCAGCCCATAGTCGAGTCGCAGTGCACGTGATGGTCGCCGACGAAGAGGCGGTCATCGCGCGAACCACCTGTGAGGCCCTCTTAAACCGCGCTGTAACCTGATCCGCGCGTTTGATCCTCTCGAGCCCCTCTGCGGACTGAGTTGTGTATGCGGTCCTTCTGATCTCTGCTGTAGCCTGGTTCAACGGTGCGGTACTCTCCAGCTTCAGTGTGAACTGAGCCCAGTGTGGCGCTCTCGCGAATTCCGCCAAGCCTGAGTCAGCCGTTCTATGACGGCAACCTTCTGTACTGACCTGACGCGCAGGTGCACGCCACGACATGACACCCGCTGATCAGGGCTTGGCGGGCGGCTCTGATGCGGAGGGCGCAGACGATGAGGGCGGACTGACTGGGCTGGGCGGCGGCGCATAGCGCCGAGCCAGCGTGCTGTAGAGCGGCGGGCTTATTAGTCGGGATATCCAGCTGGCGAAAAGCGCCACACTCATGAGCGCGATGATCTGCGAGTAGCCATCGACCATTTCCATCACGATGATGAACGAGGTCAGCGGCGCTTGCGTGGCCGCAGCCAGAAAGCCTGCCATTGCCAGCACCAGCAGGATGCCGGCGTTACCGGGTTCAGCCGTAATCTGTGCCAAGGCATGGCCCAGACCTGCGCCGATACTGAGCGAAGGCGCGAAGATGCCGCCGGGCAGACCACTGAGGTAAGACAGAAAAGTTGCCGCAAGTTTGAACACAAAAAAGTACCAGGGCAGTTCAGCATCGCCCTCAAGTAGCGCCCGGGTAGGTTCGTAACCAGTGCCGAAGATGGCGCCACCGGTCAGCGTACCCAGCACCGCGATCAGAAGCCCGCAGGCGCCTGCAAACAGGTAGGGGTGCGTGCGGCGGAAGTCAGCAATACGCCCCTTCCAGCCCAAGGCGGTGGCGATGAGCATGCGCGCGAAGAGGCCACCGGCAACCCCGCAGGCCAGCGATGCCACCATCACCCACAGGAACAAGTCGCTGATATCGGAGGCGATCAGAATATGGCCGAAATAATGGCCGCCTCCCATGAAGGCCTGTGACACCACGCCGGCGAACACAATCGCGGTGATGATGAGCCCACTCAGCCGTGTTTCGACACTGCGGGTCATCTCCTCAATGGCGAACATGATGCCCGCCAGCGGCGTGTTGAAAGCCGCTGCGATACCTGCAGCGCCACCGACGACAACCAGATGCTCGCGACTGATGTGCAGTGACTTGGGCAGCAGCCGGTGCAGCTCGTGCATGAGCGACGCACCCACCTGAACCGTGGGCCCCTCGCGGCCGACTGAGAAACCCGCGCCCACCGCCGATGCGCCCAGAAGCATCTTGCCCACGATGATGCGTAGCGAGAGCAGTGGGTGAGGGCGATCAGCGTTTGGATTGGACAGATGAGCCAGCGTCTGCGGAATTCCGCTGCCCTCAGCACCGACGAAGTAGCGTCGCGTGATCCACAGCAGACCCATGCCCCCCAGCGGTGTAAGCAGAAACACGATCCAGGGAAAGGCCTCGTACAGATAGTGGAACTGGGTGCCAAACCAGTCGGCCATCTTGGCAAAGATGACGGCCAAAAGACCGACGCCGGCGGCGCCCAGCCAGAAGACCAGGCGTCCCGCCCATAGGCGCCGATAGGCTGCCGGACGACGGCGGGTGAAGCTCATGGCGTCACTGCCGGTTCTTGTACCTGCGGGCGGATCTGCGCGGAGCGTCTCGGTGTCCTTGGTGGGGTCAGTCGTCCTGGCGGGGTCAGTCGCCACAGTCGTGTCAGCCGCCTTGGTCGCGCCGGTTGCCTTGGCTGGGTCAGTCATGTCTTGCCCGCCCGCCCCCTGGGTCTGGGCGGTCGAGGGTGCTGCTGGCTTGGACGTGTTTGAATCTGAATGCATGTCGGGCTGGCACAATGATCGGCGTGGGCTCTAGGCTGAAGAAGAGCCCCGCTTCGATTATGCGCTGACTTCGGGTTGGTCCAGGCAGCAGTCCGCCAAAATTCGGCTGATCGCGCCAGTATCCAGTCGGCGTGCTGCCCCAATAGCCACCAGCCCCGGTTGATGGCGTGGCGCCCGACAGGCTTGAAGCGTCCAGAATCCCCCCGCCAGTTGCACGCTGTGCCAGACCTCATGGGGGTCGCGCAGTATGGCTTTCAGTCGCATGAGGCCCAGCTCGGCATCAGCCAGGGCACGGCGCAGCCGCTCGATGTCAACGCGTCCGGCGCACGCCAGAGCTACGCTGGCAAAGCGAGTCCCGGCGTGATTGCGCTGCCGAAGTGCGCGTTTTTTGAGCCCTGCTTGTGCCGGTGGAGACGACCGATGGTTGTTTATCGAATGAGCTGACAGCAGCGCATCAAGCGGCAGATTGCCCTGCATGACGCGCCGCACGGGCGTGTCGGATGCCATCTGGGATAACCACCGCACAAGGACCTCGAAATCAGACGTGGTCAGGCCTTCGCTTTTGCTGACCATAAGGCTTTGCGCCTGACGCAGCTGCTCGAGTACCGTGTCCCCAACATAGCGATCGGCCGCCTGCGCGCGAATGGCGCGGGCATCGACCATCACGGCGATCTGCGCAAGGTGCAGCCCGGTCAGCAGGCTGGCACTGGCGGCCACTGCGCCGGGTAAACCTACGCCACTGGTTTCGATGAGGATGCAGTCCGGCGGGGTCGCGAGCGAGCGCATGCGCTCAAGTGCGCGCATGAGGTCACTGCCGAAACTGCAGCATACGCAGCCTCCGGCCAGGCTTAGCAGGTCGCCGTCGCGCGCTTCGATCAGATCGGCGTCAATATCGATGTCGCCAAAATCATTGACCAGCACAGCAATGCGCCGTCCCTGAGCGCGGCGCAGCAGGCCATTGACCAGCGTTGTTTTGCCAGCCCCCAGGTAGCCACCGATGACGACAACTGGAATGGCTCTCATGTGCTGTGACCAAGCTGGTGGGGCTTTGCTTTGCTGGACATACCGATCGGACCGGTTGGCAATACCCTCATAGAGCAGTGGCCATGAACGGCTCGCCGCCAGCCACTACGCCGGTGACCCTGATGTCTTTGAGCGCCTGCACAGCCACCTGTTCGGGGTCATCTTCCAGCACTGCAAAGTCAGCGCGCTTACCGGTTTCGATCGAGCCGATCTCACCGTCCAAGCCCAGCGTGTACGCGGCGCCCAGGGTGATAGCCCGAAGGGCCTCGGGCACGCTGATACGTTCGGCTTCACCCAGCACGCGGCCCGAGGATGTCTGTCGGTTAACCGCGCACCAGGCCGTGAACAGCGGCCCCAGAGGTGTTATGGGTGCATCTGAATGAATCGCCAGTGGCAGTCCGCAGTCGAGGGCTGTGCGGCAGGCGTTCATGCGTGAGGCCCGCTCGGGGCCTACGGTTTGTGCGTAATGCGCTTCGCCCCAGTAGTAGAGATGATTAGCGAAGAGGTTGACGCACAGCCCAAGTTCTGCCGCGCGACGCATCTGCGCGGCATCCGCCAATTGGCAGTGCTGTAGCGTGAAGCGATGACCTGGGCGAGGATGGCGGGCAAGCGCTGTCTGCATGGCGTCAAGGACGGCCTCAGTGGCCTCATCGCCATTGGTATGAATGTGTGTGCGAATACCGTGTTCAAGAAAGCAGCTCAACGCTTTTTGGATCTGCTCGGGTGCCAGATACCAGAGCCCATTGGCCTGCCCGCGGTAGTAACCGGGCCAGCGCAGACGCGCTGAGAAGCCTTGAATAGAGCCATCAGCCACGATCTTAATCATGCCCAGTCTCAGCCGGTCGGTGCTGCGGGCACGAAGCTCGGTCGCACGCTGCGCGGCTGCTTCCGGTGACCCGCCCAGGTAACGCAGCAGCGATACGATGCGAGTGGGGAAACCCGGCTGCGAGCTGGTCGCGAACATGTCGGGTAAAGCTTCTTCGGGCAGTGGGTTGGCAAGATCAGTCGCAGTGGTGACCCCCTTCAGTACACACAGACGTGCGAAGCGCTTGAGCGTTTCCGGTTTGCCCATCATGAGTCCCCAGTCCTGGCCCAGGCGCGCGGCGAGCGGCAGCATGGTGTCAGGCCCTTTCACCTCGCCAGTGGGCAGGCCGTCAGGGCCCAGCGGAAGGCCAGGGTGATGAAGCCCGGGGCGCAGATAGTCAGCCAGCTTGAGGGCGGCTGTATTGGCATTGACGATATGCAGACTGGCATGCCAGACCGCTACCGGACGTGTGCTGTTGACGCGGTCGAGGTCGTGTCGGCTACAGCGCGCCTGACCCAGGTGAATGGGATCGAAGCCCCAGCCAATGATGGGAAGGTCATCGGTTTGCCCGAGCGAAGCCTCGCGCAAACGGTCGATGACCTCATCAATGGATCGCGCACCGGGCCAGGTACGACCATCGGGATCGACCCGATCGTGAAAGCCCACGTAGGTGTAGGCCCAGAGGGCGCCTTCCATGAGGTGGCTGTGTCCTTCAACCAGACCTGGCATGAGAATTTTGTTGGCGAACTGTTCATCAACGCGTGCTTCGCCCCAACCCTGCAGCTCAGCGAGGCTGCCCGCGCCGAGAACGCGTCCATCGCGGACTGCGACGTGAGTCGCGTAGGGGCGCGCCGGATTCATGGTGATGATGCGACGGGCGGCGAAAATACGAATGCTCATGGGTCACATCCCCTGACAGGACTCGGTTGAGTTTCGGTTTGGGGCAAGTATGCGCCTGTGGCAGTGCAGCGAAAACCTCGGGGGGTTTAGAATCGCCGGCGTTTCTTAGCCTGGAGCCTGATGCCCATGTCTGCCACACCACTGACGCCGGCTGCGAGCCGTCCGCTCAGCCTGGAGAATCGCAGCCGGCAGCGTGTGGAGCACACCACCTGCTATATGTGTGCCTGTCGGTGCGGCATTCAGGTCACGATTGAAGACGAGCGGGTGCGTTTTATACAGGGCACGCCGGGGCATCCAGTCAATCAGGGTGTTCTGTGCGCCAAGGGCAGCGCTGGCATCATGAAGCAGAATTCGCCGGCCAAACTTAAGCACCCCATGATTCGAAGACCAGGCACTGAGCGCGGTGCCGGTATCTTTGACCCGATCTCATGGGACGACGCGCTTGATCTGCTGGCCAAGCGCCTGGCGCATATTCGCGCAACCGACCCCCGTCGTCTGGCCTTTTTCACCGGACGCGATCAGATGCAGGCCCTAAGCGGCTTATGGGCCCAGCAATTCGGCACGCCTAATTGGGCGGCCCATGGTGGTTTTTGCTCGGTGAACATGGCGGCCGCCGGTCTGTACTCGATCGGCTTCTCATTCTGGGAGTTCGGTGCACCCGACTGGGATCGGGCTCGGTACATGATGATCTGGGGCGTGGCTGAAGATCATTCCAGCAATCCCATCAAAATTGGTCTCGACAAGCTCAAGCGCAACGGGGCCAAGATCGTATCGGTGAACCCCGTTCGAACAGGTTACTCAGCGATTGCCGATGAGTGGGTTCCGATCCGGCCGGGAACCGATGGACTGATGGCGCTTGCGATGGTGCACGTGCTGCTCTCGCGCGAGCTATTCGACTGGGAATTTCTGATTCGCCAGACTAACGCGGCCTGGCTGGTCGTACAGGCACCCGGCACGCCGGATGATGGTCTTTTTCTCAGGCGACAGAGTGGAGAACAGGGTGGATACACGTTCGCCACGGGCGATGGCGATCCGCTGGTGTGGGATCAGGGCTGCGCCGCGCCTGCCATCATGTCCGCGGGCGTTAAACCAGCACTATTCGGTAGTTTTGAGCATGCGGGCTATCGCGTGCGTACGGTCATGTCGCTATTGGCTGAACGCTATCTGGATGATGCGTACTCACCGGCTGCAGTGGCTGAGCGCTGCGGTGTTGACGCGGCCACCATCGAGCGCCTAGCGCTCGAAATGGCTAGTATCGCCTTTGAGCAACCCATCGAGCTACCCATTGCGTGGACCGATGTCTGGGGGCAGCGACATGCCAGCGTGCGCGGTCGTCCGGTCGCCATGCATGCTATGCGAGGTATTTCGGCGCACAGCAACGGCTTTCAGACCTGCCGCGCGCTGCATCTCATTCAGATGCTGCTGGGCGCGCTTGATGGCCCTGGCAATTTTCGCTCGAAGGCGCCCTTTCCACGGCCGGTACCGCCAGCGCCCACGCCCGAGAACAGCGCTGCGCTGATGGCTGCGCCCGATACGCCGCTGAGTCGACCGCCCCTGGGTTTTCCGACCCGACCCGAAGACCTGGCGGTTGATGCACAGGGCAGGCCTCTGCGGCTTGATAAGGCCTACTCGTGGGAGTCGCCCATCGCCGCGCATGGGCTTATGCATAGCGTTATTCGCAACGCGGTTGAGGGTGATCCTTACCCCATCGACACCTTGATGCTGTTCATGGCCAATATGGCCTGGAATTCGGCCATGAACACGGCCCAGACTCAGGCCATGCTGAGCGCGCGCGACGATTCGGGCGAGTACCGGATTCCGTTTATAGCGGTCAGTGATGCCTTTGACTCTGAGATGGTTCGCTTTGCTGATCTGGTGCTGCCCGACACCACCTACCTAGAGCGTCACGACGCCATCTCCCTGCTCGATCGACCTATTTCCGAGCCTGATACCGTGGCCGATGCGATTCGTCATCCCGTGTTGCAGCCGGATCGCGACGTACGACCCTGGCAGGAGGTGCTGGTTGATCTGGCCGTACGCCTGCGTTTGCCCGTGTTTACGCACGACGATGGTCGCGCTCGCTACCAGGGGTACACCGATTTCATCGTGCGCTATGAGCGTGCCCCCGGCATCGGCTTTCTGGCGGGCTGGCGCGGTGCGCAGGGTACTGAACCCATCAAAGGTGCGCCCAATCCTGAGCAGTGGCAGGCCTATATCGATCATCGCAGCCACTTCAGCTGGCATTGGCCCGCCGAGCAGCAATTTAATCGCGGCATCAACGCTGGCTACCTCGAGCAGGCGGCCCAGTTCGGGTTCATTCCAAAGGCCCAGCCCATCATCATGCAGATCTGGTCCGAACCCCTGCAGAAGTTTCGGCTGGCCGGACAGGGCCTTTATCGGGGTCCTAAACCCAGTCGGCCGCAGGACGCTCAGCGTCTGGCCCGATACTTTGACCCCCTACCGGTATGGGAGCCGCCCCTGGAAGAAAGCGATGCCGGCGAGGCCTTCCCGCTGCATGCGATCACGCAGCGGCCCATGGTCATGTATCACGCCTGGGACTCTCAAAATGCATGGCTGCGCCAGATCATGGGCCAGAACTATCTTTACGTGAACTCTGCCACCGCAGCTAGTCTGGGACTGGTTGACCTCGACTGGGTTTGGCTCGAGTCGCGCAATGGGCGTATTCGCTGTCAAATGAAGACGATGGATGGCGTCGAGGCTCACACGGTCTGGACCTGGAATGCGGTGGGCAAGATGTCGGGTACCTGGGGTCTTGTTCCCGAGGCTCGTGAGGCCAGTCACGGTTTTCTGCTGAACCATCTGATCAGCGAGCGCCTGGCGGCGAGCGGCTGCTCATCGGGTGCGGGCTCTGCTGGCGATGGCTCGTCTGCCCTGGCCAATGCCGATCCCATCACGGGTCAGGCCGCCTGGTACGACCTTAAGGTTCGCATCCGCAGGGCTGAGCCGGGCGAGGTCGGTGTGTGGCCGCAGCTTGCCTTTGGTCAGCCACCGCCTGAACCTTTTTCGTGGCCCCCAGGAGAACGCGCATGAAGTCGCCCGCAAAGCAATTGGGGCTGGTGATTGACCTGGATACCTGCGTAGGCTGCCATGCTTGCGCGGTCGCCTGTAAAGAGTGGAATGGCGCCTCGCTGATGGCGGGTGGAGCGCCCGACTACCATCCGCACGGCGAGCAGGCTGAGGGCGTCTGGTTCAATCGGGTGCGGCACTATGAGGTTAAGCAGTCTGATGATCGCGACGCCGCCAGCGGCCACATCAATCTGTCTAAGACCATCAACGTGCCCATGTCGTGCATGCATTGCGAGGAGGCCGACTGCGTTACGGTGTGCCCCACCGGAGCGTCGTATAAGCGTGCTGAAGATGGCATCGTGCTGGTCGATCCGCAGCGCTGCATGGGCTGTAACTACTGCGCCTGGGCCTGTCCCTATGGTGCGCGCGAGCTCGATGAAGAAGCGGGTGTGATGCGGAAGTGCACGCTTTGCGTCGATCGCATCTACGATGAGGCACTTCCGCCCGAGCAGCGGCAGCCCGCCTGCGTTTTGGCCTGCCCTACGCATGCTCGGCACTTTGGTGATCTGGCCGACCCCAACTCTGCGGTCTCGTGCCTTTCGCGCGCGCGCGAGGGTGGTGGTCTACTTGAAGAATTGGGTTACCGGCCCGTCAATCGTTACCTTCCGCCCCGATCGGCCCCTGATATCGATACGCAGCGTGTATCGTCGTCGGCACCCAGCCTGCGCGAGCGCTTGGCCGATCTGGTCAATCGGGTCATTTCGCTGTGAGCGGCCCACGATGAAACCTGCTCTGTCGGTGATTGCATTCACTGTGCTGTCAGGCGCGGGTCTGGGTCTGACGGTATGGCTGGTGCTCGCGCGCTGGCTCTCGCTGCTAAGCACTGGCGACTGGTGGTTGGCGGTCATGCTGGCGGTGGTGCTGACTACGGCGGGCCTGTTCTGTTCAAGTCTGCATCTGGCTAATCCGCGCAATGCCTGGCGGGCCGCCAGCCGCTGGCGGCACTCCTGGTTATCACGTGAGGCAGTGCTGGCCCTTGCTCTGTATCCCGTGGGCGCGGGGTATCTGTGGGCGGTGTACATCAATGCACAGGTGCTGGCGGGTTTGCTGGGGCTCGGGCTGATGGCCTTGGCCTTGGGAACCCTTTACTGCACAGCGATGATTTACGCTTGCCTGAAGACGGTACCCAGCTGGCATGCCTGGCAGACTCGACTGTCCTACCCCCTTCTGGGACTCGCATCGGGCGGGGTATGCCTGATCCCCTTTGCGCCGCACATGGCCGACGGCGGGGTTGGACGCTTGGCCATCGCGCTGCTCGTGGCTGGGGCGCTTCTGAAGTATTCAGCCTGGAAAGATGCAAACCGTGCACTTCCTGGCCTTGAGGCGGCGCTCAATCTGAGCGGCCGGGTACGCATGCTGGATGCCGGGCATACGGGGCCCACTTTTCTGACGCGTGAATTCGGCTATCAACTCAAGCCAGAGCTCGGTCGGCAATTGCGCTGGATGGCACTTGCCCTGGCCTTTGTGCTGCCCGCGGTACTGATCAGCGCGGGGGGGGCCTGGGTGGTGCTTGCCCCCGTGCCGTGCGCGGCGGGCCTTGCGATTGAGCGTTGGTTGTTTTTCGCGCAGGCCCGTCATGTGGTGCGCGTCTATCACGGGCTCGCGTGAATCGTCTGCAGCAATGGCTTCCCTGGCTGGCTGATCTACGCCAGCCAGGCGTCGTGCGTACCGATCTGATGGCAGGGCTTACCGGCGCCATCGTAGTGCTGCCGCAGGGGCTGGCCTTTGCTACCCTGGCCGGCATGCCTCCCCAGTACGGCCTTTACACCGCCATGCTGCCCTGCGTGGTGGCGGCGCTGTTTGGTTCGAGTCGTCTGATGGTGACAGGCCCGGCCAACGCTATTTCGCTCACCGTACTGGCATTGCTGACACCGCATGCGACGCCAGAGAGCGCGCAGTATGTGCAGCTGGCGATTACGCTCACCTTCATGGTGGGCGTGATGATGCTGATCATTGCAGCAGCCGGTCTGGGACGATTAGCGGACCGTGTACCGCACGCCGTCATCGTAGGCTTCACGGCAGGTGCTGCCGTTCTCATCATCAATTCTCAGGTACGCACCATGCTGGGACTTGATTGGCCCCGCGGTCTAAGCGTGCCTGAGACGCTGATGCGCTTATGGCGCGATCTGCACAAGGTTCATCTGGCTACACTGGCTGTCACGCTGGCCACCGTGCTGGCCTGTGTGTTGGCCCAGCCCTTTAACCGCCGCGTACCCTACATGCTGGTCGGTGTGCTGGCGGGCAGCGCGGCAGCGGCTGTGCTGTCAGCTGCGGGCATCTCGGGCGCGGACAAAATCGCCCTGGTGGGTGCATTGCCCAGCGCACTGCCGCCCTTATCCGCGCCTGATTTGTCCCTGGATACCTTGCACACTTTGGCAATGGCCTGCGCCGTGATGACACTGCTCGCGCTCGCGGAAGCCTTATCCATTGCGCGATCAGTGGCCGCCCGCAGCGGTGCGGTACTAAACGGAAACCGTGAGGTGTTTGCCCAGGGTCTGGCCAATTTGGGTGGCGCTTTTACGTCGTGCTATCCGGCCAGTGGCTCCTTCAACCGGTCTGGTGTGAATGTGGCCGCAGGCGCGAGTACGCCGCTTGCCGCCATCAGTGCCGCATTGTTTCTGATACTTATGGTCAGCTTTGTGGCGCCTTTGTCGGCATGGCTTCCACATGCCGCAGTGGCGGGGGTATTACTGATGGTGGCGCTGGCCCTGATCGATAGACGCGAGATTCTCGCCACGGCCCGGCAGGGGCCCGCCGCCTGGGTTTCCATGAGCATCACGTTCGTGATGACGGTTGGCGTATCGCTTGAATGGGCCATTGTGTCGGGCATAGTCAGCCATACTGTATTGGCACGCCGCTGGCCTGCGCAGCACTGAATTGGGTCGCACGCGGGCGTGGTTTGTAGGCGCGGTGCGCGTGTCTTGGGTGCGGATTTGGTGCGCGGGGCTGGTGCGGACCTAGAACGCAGGCGTGTTGAGTAGGCGTGGTGTTCGGGTCTGGTGCGTTCAGGCGCGCAGATGATCTTCGCGCGGCAGCAGCGAAGCCAGCGCTGCGGAGGTGGCTGTAACCACGGCCAGTGCGATCATCAGCGTGGTGAAGCCGGTTGCCTTTACAACAGGCCCCAGAGCCCAGACCGCCGCCGAGCTCACTCCAAATGAAATCGTGATGCGCACGCCACTGACGCGCGAACGCATGCTGTCGTCCACGAACCGGGCAATGATGGCTTCGGTAAACGGAATGGCGCCAAAAACCAGGACCATAAAGACGATCATCGCTGCGAACATGGCCCAGCCCTGCGCATTGGCGGCCAGCAAAAAGGCCAGCGGCTGCAGAGCGATAATAGACATCATCAATGTTCGGATGGGATAGCGATCAATCAGGCGACCCACGACGATCTGGGCCAGTGAGGCCAGGGTATAGATGACCGCCAGCAGTACGCCCAGCATGGCGGGCTGTTCAAGCAGGTCGGGCATACGAGCCTTAAGCAGCTCGCCGTTGCCGTTGGTGGTGAGGTTGAAGGCGAGTCCGCCGGTGATGGCGGTCAGCGTCATCACCAGCAAGATACGATTACGAAGACCCGGATCAAGCGGTGCCATGCTGGGTTTGCGACGGGCCGGTGCTTCGGTTTCAGGGGGCGACAGCAGCGCAAAAGCGATACCGAATGCAATCGTGAGCAAACCAGGCACCACAAACGCTGCCCGCCAGCCAGCCCACTGCACCAGGGCGCCCGTGATCAGTGCCGCTGCTGCGATGCCCAGATTTCCAGACAAACCGTTGATGCCGATGGTTTTGCCGGGCGTTTTAGTGGATTGCAGCAGCATCGGTATGCCCACCGGGTGATAAATGGCCGAAAACAAACCCAGCAGGGTTAGTGCAGCGGCCAGCTGCCACGGGCCCTGGGCCAGGGCGACCAGCAGTGACGAGACACCGATACCGAAAAAAAACACCAGCATCATCGCGCGTCGTCCCCAGAGGTCACCCAGCCGTCCTGCCGGCCAGGAGCCCAGACCAAACATCAGGAAGGCTCCACTGGCGTAGGGCATCAGGTCTTCCCAGCGCGCCATGCCGAAATCAGTAGCAATGGCAGCGACCGCCGTAGCAAAAATCAGAAGCAGCAGATGGTCAATGGCATGCGCAATGTTGAGCAGCAGCGCGGTCATAAATGCGTCCGACGGTCAGGGTTTTAAGAACACAACGTGAAAACGAGCTTAACAGCACTAACAACTTTTCGGGCACCCAGACACCCCTGTGTAAAATTACAGGATGTCGGATCTGCTCAAAAACCTCAACGAGGCCCAGCTGGCCGCCGTCACTCTGCCGGGCGAACACGCCCTCATTCTGGCGGGGGCTGGCAGTGGCAAGACCCGGGTTCTGACCACGCGCATCGCCTGGCTCATCGCCACCGGCCAGGTCAGCCCCCAGGGCGTGCTGGCGGTTACCTTTACCAACAAGGCTGCTCGCGAAATGATGGCGCGCCTGTCCGCCCAACTGGCGGTGAGCGCGCGCAGCCTCTGGATAGGGACCTTCCACGGTCTATGCAATCGCATGCTGCGCGCCCATGCTCGCGATGCTGGACTGACGCCCTCGTTTCAGATTCTGGATTCGGGTGATCAGCTGGCCGCCGTCAAGCGGCTCATCCGAACCCTGGGGGTCGATGACGAAAAATACCCACCCAAGAATCTGATGTACTTCATCAATGGCGCCAAAGAGCAGGGTTTGCGGGCATCGGCCCTTGAAGTGTTTGACGATTACAACCGGCGCATGGCCGAGCTGTACGCCGCCTATGACGAACAATGTCAGCGCGAGGGCGTGGTCGACTTTGCCGAACTGCTGCTGCGCAGCTATGAATTACTCGATCGTAATCAATTGCTGCGCGAGCACTATCAGCGACGCTTTCGCCATATTCTGGTCGACGAGTTTCAGGATACCAACATCCTGCAGTACCGCTGGCTGAAGCTGCTTGCCGGTTCACACAGTGCAGTCTTTGCGGTGGGTGATGACGATCAGAGCATCTACGCCTTCCGTGGCGCCAACGTAGCCAACATGGCCTCATTTGAGCGCGACTTCCAGGTTCGTCATCTCATCAAGCTCGAGCAAAATTACCGTTCGCACGGCAATATTCTGGGTTGCGCCAATGCCCTCATTGAGCACAACACGCGTCGCCTGGGCAAGCAGCTGTGGACCGAATCCGGTGAGGGCGAACCGGTACGGGTGTTCGAGGCGGCCAGCGATGGTCAAGAGGCGCAGTGGCTGGTCGAAGAGATCCGTACCCTGTGTTCAGAGGGGCTCTCGCGGCAGGAAGTCGCGGTGCTGTACCGCTCCAATGCGCAATCGCGGGTGATAGAGCATGCGCTTTTTTCGGCGGGAATCGCCTACCGCGTGTATGGCGGTCTGCGCTTCTTCGAGCGCGCTGAGATCCGCCACGCAATGGCCTATCTGCGCCTGCTCGATAATCCCGACGACGACGGTGCTTTTCTTCGCGTCGTGAATTTTCCGGCGCGCGGCATCGGGGCTCGCTCTCTCGAAGCCCTGCAAGATCTTGCCCGTGCCCAAGGTATCAGTCTGCATGCGGCGGTTCAACAGCTCAAGGGCGCACCGGCGACAAAGCTTGCAGCTTTCAATGAGCTGGTGCAGCGGCTTCGGGCTGAAACCCAGCGTTTGCCGCTTCCCGAGCTGATTGAGCACATCGTCGAGCGCAGCGGGCTGAGTGCGCACTATGCCAACGAAAAGGAAGGAACAGAGCGCATCGAGAATCTGCGTGAGCTGGTCAATGCGGCAACCGCCTTTCTGGCTGAAGAGGGCCTGGGCGTTGATACGCCAGCCAATCTGGGTCTGGCTCAGACCGACCAGCCGCTCGCGTCACCGCAGCTGACTGACTCCGATCAGATTTCGCCCAATGATGCTGACGGCGTTGTGCAGCTCTCGCCGCTGGCGGCGTTTTTGGCCCATGCTTCGCTCGAGGCAGGTGACGCGCAGGCCGGCGAGGGTATCGACGCTGTGCAGCTAATGACCGTGCATGCGGCTAAAGGCCTTGAGTTTCATACCGTGTTCATGACCGGTCTTGAAGAAGGACTCTTTCCACACGAAAACTCAGCGACCGAAACCGATGGCCTCGAGGAAGAGCGCCGGCTCATGTATGTGGCAATCACCCGGGCTCGAGAACGTTTGTACCTGTCCCTGTCGCAGACCCGTATGCTGCATGGTCAAACCCGCTACAACCTGCGCTCGCGATTTCTTGAGGAATTGCCCGAGGCTGCGCTCAAGTGGCTAACGCCGCGTATTAAACCGGCCGCAGCGGCGCCTGCATGGCGAGAGGGCTGGGGCGCGGTGTGGGAGGGCTCGGGCCAAAGCCGCGATCGCAGGCAGCCGGCCTGGACTGATCGAGATGTGGATACCGGACGCGGCGATCTTGCCAGTGCACGCGCGGCGCAGCGCTTTGACCGTGGTGTGCCCTGGCGTATTGGTCAGTCAGTTGCACATGCGCGCTTTGGCGAGGGCGTGATCGTGAATATCGAGGGTAGTGGCCAGGAGGCCCGCGTACAGGTGAATTTTCGGCGCGAGGGCGCTAAGTGGCTGGCCTTATCGGTGGCCAAGCTTGAGGCCTTGACCTGATCGCCGATTTTTATTGCGGTGTCTGAGTGGGCGAATCAATTCTTCGCAAATCGACTGCGTCTCGATACGTGGCCCAGAATGAACAATAAACAGCGGTCAGTCCAAGCAGCCACAGTGGCGACAGCAGCATAGACATGAGCAGGGGTGATTCAGTAAGCGTCAATTGCAGCAGCCGAATGATGATGGAGGCTGCACTGGCCACCAGCATCCAGCCCACCGCATATACAAAGAACGCGCCCTTGTTCCGAAAAATAGCTGCGAAACTGAAGAATAAAGACTTGAGCAGGGGGACCTGATCCCAGGCGATAAACATGGGCGCATACCAGGTGGCCAACTGTACGGGCAGATACGTCAGCATAAACACCAGCGCGGCCATCAACAGGCGCCCATCCTGCAGTGCCGGGTCATTCGGCGCGATTCGGCCGGAAATGAGATTGATCAGTGTTTCGCCGCCCGCCAGCGCCGACAGCGCCATGGCAATCAGCGTGGCCGCGGCATTGATAAGACCCAGCACCAGCAGAGGCCGCCAGGCCCGGCCCTGATCATCACGCCAGGCAGCAAACAAAACCAGCGGCGAAGGGTTTTGCCCCCGCTCTGCCAGGGCAGCCGCTTTCATCAGACCCACCATCAGCAGTGGCGTCAGAATGAGCGGGCCGAGTGATCCGATAATAGGTATCTGTACTGACAGCCACATCAGTACCAGGTTCACAAAAGCAATGGCGAGCAGGCCTATGGGCTGGCGGCGCAGGATGCGGAAGCCGTCTAGTACCCACCGCCAGCCGGTACGCGCGGGAAGTCGAGAAATCTGCATGAATGCGATCTTAGCCCAGGCCGACGACTCGAGTGCGTCGCTGGGTCAGCAGGCGTTCGAAATGCGCGGGGTCTTTGACGTTGACGATCTGGGCCGGTCTCGGCAGGTGCAGGTCAAATAGTCGCGACAACCAGAAACGCAAGCCAGCCGCGCGCAGCATCATGGGCCAGCATTCGAGCTCAACCGCTTGTGGCGGCCGTACCGCTCGGTAGGCCGCCAGAAAGGCGGAAAGCCTGTCCTCAATCAGGCTGGCATCGTGGTCGTCGATGCACCAGTCATTGACGGTGACGGCAAGGTCGTAAAGCCAGCTATCGACGCCTGCAAAATAAAAGTCGATGATGCCGCCCAGCCTGGGCCCCGAGCCCTCATCCTCACGCACCAGGACATTATCGCGAAACAGATCCGCATGGACTGCGGATCCGGGTAGCGCTGCAAATGCCGAACTCGCTGCGAAACGAGCTTGTGCGCTGAGTTCGTCTTGCAGCAAGTCTGCCTGCGCGCCGGTCAGAAATGGCAGCACGCGCGGCGCGGTCTGCAGCCACCAGTCGCGGCCGCGCGGATTGGGCAGGCGTCCCGGATAATCAGCCGCCGCCAGATGCATACGCGCCAGGGTGGCACCCAACTCGGCACACAATGCGGTATCGGGCTGCATCTGCACGTGTCCGGAAAGACGGGTGACGATGGCTGCGGGTTTGGCTTTAAGTTCACCCAGCAGCGCACCCTGTCGATTGGCGATCGGGTCGGGGCAGGGAATGCCCCGTGCGGCCAGATGGCGCATAAGTTCCAGGTAAAACGGCAGATCGCTGGCTGACAGTCGCTCAAACAGGGTCAGTACGAAGCGACCCTTCGAGGTATCGAGGAAGAAATTGGTGTTTTCGATTCCCGAACTGATACCTTCCAGGCCCAGCAGGTCGCCGAGCTCATAGGTACGCAGCCATTGCTGCACGTCTGTTGGGTTAAGTGGCGTGAATACGGCCATGTTCTGTCGCGAGTCATGGGCCGCGTATGCGGCCCTGGGGTGGCGGCACCATGAAATTCTGAAACAGGGATAATCCGTTTATGTCTCAGTTGCCATCAGATTCCGGCAAGGCTTTGCTCCTGGTCGACGGGTCAAGCTATTTGTATCGGGCATTTCACGCGTTGCCAGATCTGCGCAACCGGGAGGGCGAACCGACCGGTGCCATTTACGGAATCGTCGCGATGCTACGGCGTATGCGAGCCGACCGCAAATTGAATATCGGTGCTACCCACGGTGCCGTGATCTTCGATGCGCCCGGTAAGACCTTTCGCGACGACCTGTATTCGCAGTACAAGGCTAATCGCAGTGAGACGCCGCCCGATCTTGTGCGCCAGATTCCTATCATCCATGACATGGTTCGTGCGCTGGGCTGGCCGGTCATCATGATCGCTGGCATAGAGGCTGATGATGTGATCGGCACTCTGGCCATGCAGGCGCGTGCACAGCAGCTTGAGACCATCATTTCAACCGGCGATAAAGACATGGCGCAGCTGGTGGGCCCGCATGTGCGCCTGGTCAACACCATGAGTCGTGATGGCGGTGGTGCCGAATGGCTTGATCGCGACGGCGTCAGCGCACGCTTTGGGGTCCCGCCTGAGCGCATCGTTGACTACCTCAGTCTGGTGGGCGACGCGGTCGACAATGTGCCCGGAGTCGACAAGGTGGGCCCCAAGACGGCCGCCAAGCTGCTGGCTGAATACGGTTCGCTTGATACGTTGATGGCACGTGCCGCCGAGGTCAAGGGCGTGGTGGGCGAAAACCTACGTACGGCGCTTGATTGGCTTCCGCTGGCGCGAACTCTGGTCACTATCCGAACCGACTGTGATCTCAGCGATCATCTTGCCTCGATCGATGAGAGCCTCGATCTCAGGCCCGAAGACGTGCCAGCCTTGCGCAGTTTGTTCGAACGCTGCGCTTTTCGTACTTGGTTGCGTGAGCTCGAAGGTGGGCAGACCGTTACGGTGCGAGGGTCCGGTGGTGCTCAGGCGCTCGCTGAGCCCGGACGCGCGATCGGGCCTGTCGCACCCCCACCCGTTCTGCCCCCGAATGACTCGGATTCGGCCAGTGCGACCGGTGAAGCATCGTCGGGCAGGGCCCTGGCGGCTGTTACACCCCAGTATGAGTGTGTGCTGAGCTGGGATCAGCTTGAGCGCTGGAAGGCCCGCATCCGTTCAGCACCGCTGGTCGCGCTTGATACCGAGACAACCTCGCTTGACCCTATGGCAGCGCGGCTGGTGGGTATTTCGCTGTCGGTACAAGCCTGGGAGGCCTGTTACATCCCATTGGGCCATGAGTACGCGGGCGCTCCCGAGCAGCTGCCGCTTGATGGTGTGCTGAACCATCTGCGTGATTGGCTGGAAGATGACACAGCGCCCAAGGTAGGACAAAACCTGAAGTACGACGCCCATGTTCTTCAGAATCACGGCATCGCGCTTGCCGGCGTGGTGCATGACACCCTGCTTGAAAGCTATGTACTTGAGGCCCACCGTAATCACGATATGGATTCCCTTGCGGCCCGCCATCTCGAACGCCGAACCATTCGCTATGAAGAGGTAGCCGGTAAGGGCGCCAGCCAGATCGGGTTCGAGCAGGTCTCTATCGAGCGTGCCACCGAGTATTCCGGCGAAGATGCTGAAGTCACCCTGCATCTGCATCAGACGCTATACCCGCAAATTACCGCGGTGCCTGCTCTTGAGCAGCTTTATCGCGAGATCGAAATCCCAGTGTCACGAGTGCTGCAACGCATGGAGCGACACGGTGTGCTGATTGATGCACAGCTTCTGGCTCGTCAGTCGAATGAGTTGGGCCATAAGCTGCTGGCGCTTGAAGCGCAGGCCCATCAAGTGGCGGGTCAGCCCTTTAATCTCAATTCACCCAAGCAGTTGGGCGAAATTCTGTTCGAGCGTTTGGGTCTGCCTGTGGTCAAGAAGACGGCCAGTGGCGCGCCATCCACCGATGAAGATGTGCTGACGCAGCTGGCCGAAGACTACCCGCTACCACGGTTGCTGCTCGATTGGCGTGGCCTGGCCAAGCTCAAGAGTACCTATGCCGATAAGCTGCCACGCATGGTCAATGTGCGAACGGGCCGGGTTCACACCAGCTACTCCCAGGCTGTTGCCGTCACGGGCCGTCTCGCCTCCAGTGAACCTAACCTGCAGAATATTCCGATTCGCACGCCCGAGGGGCGTCGAATCCGAGAGGCCTTCATCGCCCCGCCTGGCTGCCGTATTGTGTCGGCTGACTACTCGCAGATTGAGTTGCGCATCATGGCGCATCTCTCGCAAGACCCCGGGCTGCTGAGCGCCTTTGCGCAGGGGCTCGATGTGCATCGTGCGACCGCAGCTGAAATTTTTGGCACCACGCCTGCTGAGGTCACCAGCGAGCAGCGTCGCTATGCCAAGGTGATCAACTTCGGCCTGATCTATGGCATGAGCGCGTTCGGTCTTGCATCGAATCTGGGCATAGAGCGTGATGCGGCACGAAACTATATCGACCGATATTTTGCGCGTTATCCGGGTGTGCGCCGCTACATGGATGAGACGCGCTTGCGCGCGCGCGAACAGGGTTATGTTGAGACGGTGTTTGGCCGGCGGCTCTGGCTGGCTGAAATCAATAGCCCTAGCGGGCCGCGTCGCGCGGCCGCCGAGCGAGCCGCTATCAATGCGCCCATGCATGGGACTGCAGCTGACCTTATCAAGAAGGCCATGATTGCCGTTCAGTCCTGGCTTGACCAGGAGCGCTTGATGTCAAAGCTTGTGATGCAGGTGCACGACGAACTGGTGCTTGAAGTGCCCCAGCATGAGCTTGAGCTGATTCAGATGCAGTTGCCGGCCTTGATGTGCGGCGTGGCGAGTCTGGCAGTACCCCTGGAGGTGCAGACGGGCGTTGGCGATAACTGGGATCAGGCGCACTGATACCGGCGCTCAGCTTCGACCGGTGCTTCCAAAGCCGCCTTCGCCACGGTTTGAGCTCTGCTCAAAGCTGTCAACGATATTAAGCCGCGCCTGAACCACCGGCACGATGACCATCTGCGCAATGCGTTCCATGGGTTCGATGGTGAAAGCCGCCTGACCTCGGTTCCAGCAAGAAACCATGAGCGGTCCCTGGTAGTCGGAGTCAATCAGGCCGACCAGATTACCCAGAACAATGCCGTGCTTTACGCCCAGTCCCGAGCGCGGAAGAATCATGGCCGCCAGACCTGGATCACCAATATGGATGGCCATACCGGTAGAGATCAGTGAAGCAGAACCCGGTGCCAACACCAGCGGCGCATCGAGGCAGGCGCGCAAATCGAGGCCCGCGCTGCCCGCGGTGGCATACGCAGGCAGGGTGCCGCGAATACGCTCGTCAAGAATACGGACATCGAGTTTCATCAGGATTTCGCCGGCGTGAGACGTGATGCGATGTGGGTGATGAGTTGTCGCGCCAGCACATCCTTGCTGGCGCGCGGTAGCCGCTGGGTGGAGCGGCCATCAAGTATGAGTAATTCGTTGTCGTCACGGCCGAATGTTTCGTGGCCGATGTTGGCCGCCAGCAGATCTATGCCCTTGCGCTGTAATTTTTCGAGGCCATTGCGCTCGAGCGCCTCGCTTTCGGCCGCGAATCCGACGCAGTAGGGGCGATGCGCGCGACGGGCCACGTCTGCGAGAATGTCGGGGTTTTGCACGAACTCAAGCCGCGGCACGCTGCTGGCATCGGTTTTCTTGATCTTGCTGGCGCTGGGTTGCGCCACACGCCAGTCGGCAACGGCTGCCACGGCGATAAACACATCCGTGGGCGCGCGAGCCTGCTGGGCCTCATCCAAGTGCGCCATGACCGCCTGATGCATCTCGATTGCACTGACTACATCGACCCGGCTGATGCCGTGCGGTGTGGGCAGGTGAACCGGGCCTGCGACCAGGGTGACCCGGGCCCCCGCCTGTTGACAGGCTTGCGCTACCGCAAAGCCCATCTTGCCCGATGAACGATTAGTGATGCCGCGTACCGGATCAATGGCCTCATAGGTGGGGCCGGCAGTGACCAGCACTCGACGGCCGGTCATGACTTTAGGCGCAAAAAAATCGCCGACGGCTGCTGCGATGTCGGCTGCCTCCAGCATACGACCGGGTCCTGTCTCTCCGCAGGCCTGCTCGCCACTAGCCGGTCCGACAACCGCAATCCCATCGGCGCGCAGCATGGTCAGGTTTCGTTGCGTTGCCGGGTGCTCCCACATCTGTCGATTCATGGCGGGCGCCACCATCAGCGGACAATCTCGCGCCAGGCACAGGGTGGACAACAGGTCGTCGGCCAGGCCCAGGGCCAGCTTAGCCATAAAGTCGGCCGTTGCCGGTGCGATCAGGATGATATCGGCCTGCCGGCTGAGGTCGATATGGGGCATGCCGTTGGCGATGCGGGTATCCCAGGCATCGGTAAAGACGGGTTCGCCGGTGAGTGCCTGAAAGGTGGCGGTACCCACAAAGCGGGTGCCCGCTTCGGTCATGACCACACGCACGTGCGCGCCGGCCCGCTGCAACTCGCGCACGAGTTCAGCGGCTTTAAACGCTGCAACGCCCCCGGTGACGCCGAGGACCACCTTTTTTCCCTGAGTGCTCATGGGCGTCTGTATAGCACAGCCTCAGCGGGTGCGTCGTACTCGGCGTATCTCATCAAAGATGAGCAACGCCGCGCCGATGGTGATGGCGCTGTCGGCAATATTGAAGGCCGGCCAGTACCAGCGTTCGTAGTACAGCAGAATGAAATCGACCACCTCACCCCGGATGACGCGATCAAGCACGTTGCCAAGAGCACCGCCCAGAATCAGCGAGAGCGCCCAGGCGAACAGCCGCTGGCTGCCGTGACGCGACAACAGCCAGATGATGACGACGGCAGCCACTGCTCCGATACCGATAAAAAACCACCGCTGCCAGCCCGAGGCGTCGGCCAGAAAGCTGAATGCAGCGCCGCGATTGAAGAGCAGCGTGAGGTCGAAAAAGCCCGGGATGACTGGCATACGCTCGCCCGTCTTGAAAGCCAGCAATGCCACTTGCTTGGTCGCCTGATCAAGCACCAGCACCGCAAACGCAATCAGCAGCCAGCGCAGCAGACCGTCGAGCAAACGACTTCGTCCTCGGCTCATGAGAGCCTCGGCAGACGCGCTGAGCGGCGAGTGGTGTCAGGCATAGCGACGATACTCACCAGGACCGTCCAGATTGCTGACGCAACGACCACATAGACCCGGGCGCGATGTATCAGCGCCGACATCAGCGCGCCAGTGCCAGCAGCGCTCGCATTTGGCGTGTGCGCTGGGGGTGACACGAACGGCACCCGCTTCGGTGCCAGCCCCTGCGGCCGAAGTCAGAACCGCGCGGGCCTGTGAGGTGATCAGCACAAAGCGCAGGTCGTCTTTCAGACTGGTCACCAGGGCGTAATCCTCAGGACCCAGCGCGAGCTCAACCTCGGCCTGCAACGAAGAGCCGATGGCACCCGATGAGCGCACCCCCTCAAGCTCACGCAATACCTCGGCGCGAATGACTCGCAGACGCGCCCAGCGCTCAAGCAGAGCGTCGGCATCGGTAATTTCCGGAAATGCGTGCCAGGTTTGGGTAAAAATGGTGCCGCCTGTTTTCTTGTGCAGCGTGGGCGCAAAAAGTGGCCAGGCCTCTTCAGCCGTAAATGACAGAACGGGCGCCATCACTCGCAGCAGTGCACTGGTGATGTGCCAGAGTGCAGTCTGCGCCGACCGGCGCTCGGGCGACGTGGGGGCCGTGGTGTATAGACGGTCTTTAAGAATGTCGAGATAGAACGCGCCGAGGTCTTCCGAGCAGAAGGTCTGCAGCCGCGACATCGCTGGATGAAACTCATAGACCTGGTAGTCAGCTTCCATCTGCGACTGCCAGCGGCGTGCCAGCGCTAACGCATAGCGATCGATTTCAAGCATGTCCGCTGCAGCAACCGCATCGTGCTCGATGTCAAAGTCGGCCAGGTTGGCCAGCAGAAAGCGCAAGGTATTGCGGGTACGACGGTAGGCTTCAACTACCCGCTTAAGAATTTCATCGGATAACGAGAGCTCTCCGGAGTAGTCAGTACTGGCGACCCACAGTCGAAGAATCTCGGCGCCCAGTGTGTCCGAGACTTTCTGCGGGGCAATTACATTACCGAGCGACTTGCTCATCTTGCGGCCTTCGCCATCGACCACAAAGCCGTGCGTGAGCAGCGACCGATAGGGCGCTACACCGTTGAGCATGGCCGAGGTGAGTAGCGAGGAGTGAAACCAGCCCCGGTGCTGATCAGAGCCCTCAAGGTACATATCAGCCGGAAACTGCGACTGATCGGCATGCGAGCCGCGCAGAACGGTTTGATGCGTCGTACCCGAGTCGAACCATACATCGAGCGTATCGCGATTTTTTTCGTAGAGCGTGGCCTCATCGCCCAGAAGTTCACGGGGATCAAGCCGCTGCCAGGCCTCGATGCCTTCGCGTTCGATGCGTTGCGCGACCGCTTCAATAAGCTCGGGCGATCGCGGATGCAGCGCACCGGTTTCGCGATGGACAAAAAAGGCCATGGGAACGCCCCATTGACGCTGGCGGGACAGGGTCCAGTCAGGGCGGTTGGCGATCATGCCATGCAGTCTTGCCTTGCCCCAGCCGGGATAAAAGGCAGTCGCCTCGACGCCGGCGAGGGCGCGCTCGCGCAGCGTGCCACCGCCCTCATGCGGCTGAATGTCCATACCCGCGAACCACTGGCTGGATGCGCGATAAATCACCGGCGTTTTGTGTCGCCAGCAATGCATGGTGCTGTGAGAAAACTTCTTTGCGCTGAACAGGCATGCACAGCCGCGCAGGTGATCGATGATCTTGGGGTTGGCATCCCAGATGGACAAACCAGCAAAGTCGGGCAGCGATGCAGCATAAGTGCCATCGCCAAGAACCGGTTGCAGGATCTCAGCATCCTGCATGCCGTAGCGCTTGCAGGAGACAAAGTCTTCCACGCCGTAGGCCGGCGCCGAATGCACGATACCGGTACCGCTGTCGAGGGTGACATAGTCGCCCAGATAAACCGGCGAGCGACGCACTGCGAAAGGGTGCGCAAATTCGATACGCTCAAGGGCTGCGCCTTTGCAGCGCGCGACGATCTGGCCTGCAAGCCCCCATGCTGCCAGACAGGGTTCAACGCGCTCTGCAGCCAGCAGCAGCAGCGTGGGCGCGCCCTGCCATTCACTCTTCACCAGCGCATATTCAAAATCGGGGTGGATGTTGAGCGCCTGGTTGGCGGGGATGGTCCACGGCGTCGTAGTCCAGATGACCGCAAAGCCAGTGCTGAGGGGTAACTGAGTAAGCCCGAAGGCCCTGGCCAGCGCATCGAGCTGGTCAGCTACAAACGGAAAACCGACGTCGATGGCCGGATCGAGTCTATCTTTATACTCAACCTCGGCCTCTGCGAGCGCTGATCCGCAGTCGAAGCACCAGTTCACCGGTTTAAGGCCCCGATAGACAAAGCCCTTCTCAAGAAGGCGACCCAGTGCTCTCAGTTCATCGGCCTCATTGCGGTAGGCCATGGTGAGATAGGGATTGTTCCAGTCGCCCAGAACACCCAGTCGGATGAAATCTTTTCTTTGCCGTTCGATCTGTTCGTTGGCATAGGCGCGCGATTTCGCCTGCACCTGATCGGGCGGGAGGTGCTTGCCATGCTGCTTTTCGATTTGAATTTCGATCGGCATGCCATGGCAGTCCCAGCCCGGAACATAGCGGGCGTCATAGCCAGCCATGTTGCGGCTCTTGACGATGATGTCTTTCAGAATCTTGTTGACGGCATGCCCGATGTGTATATCGCCATTGGCATAGGGCGGACCGTCATGAAGAACCCAGACCGGCCGGCCGCGTGATGCTTCACGAATACGCTGGTAAACGCCACGTGTCTGCCAGTCGGCTGTCCAGCCGGGCTCGCGTTTCGCCAGGTCGCCGCGCATGGGAAAGGGCGTATCGGGCAGATTCAGAGTGTCGCGCCAGGCTGGCGCTGACTTGCTGGATGTGGGCTTGCCTTCGGACATCAGAGCACTCGGCTGGGTAGGTTGTCGCTGCATAAAGAATCGCCGGACGGGGCTGCACCGGGCGTCGGAGTCGGTCGGTGCGCGCAATCGGCTAAGGCGTGATCGTTGATTGTCTCGGGAGCGTATATTGCGGATGCCCGCGTCGCGGTGCGCGGATGCTGCTCGAACCAGGTGCG
>JBDLQY010000064.1:0-2501 GCA_039800325.1 Pseudomonadota bacterium
GAGTTCAATGGCATGGTCGCGCAGCAGGGCGATCAGCGTTTCGTCCTCGATCAGCGTCACCTCGCGGATGTCAGGCAGGGCCGAATAGGTCCCCAATGCGGTTGCATAGCGGTCACCTGCGATACCAACTCCTGGCATCAAAGTCGCCGACAGACGTGATTGCATCGCCTCGCGCGCCGCGCGCGCAGTATGAATGTGCAAAAGCTGACCTTGCCACATGTTGTTCGTCGCCTCCAGATTAAGTCGTAAGTGAAAATTGCAGAGCAGCAATCAGCGCAAGCGCGGCGGTCGATCGGGGTCCATCTGGAGTGCTCCTATCGGGTCGTTCACTTCAAATTTAGTGAATTGTCGGTCTTTGGTCTACCGGCATCATGCTTTCTGATGCCGGTGGACGGTCACCCAAGAACCAAGGCCCTGGCACCTAAGCCAATTGTGTTATTGTATAACGCTCATTGATTGATTTTTTGAGCGGATACTGCCACTGCATCAGCCGTCGCCATACGCCGCGGCTGCACCGCTGAGCCTAAGGAAGAAACCCGTTACCTCCTCTGGAGTTGCCCGGTCGACAGCGCCGTCGGCAACCTCGGTTTGCGTCCAGATCCATGTCGCCGCCGGATCGTGCAGCATTGCCCATTCCCCGAACGCCCGATCGGCGACGGGCTCAGCTACATGCACCTTCACCTCCAGGTGGCGATCGTCATGTGCGATGCGCTCCAGTGCATCACGCACCTGCGCTTCAGGACCTTCAAGCCACTGTAGGTAGATGTCGGCACGGCAGATAAGCGCACCCGTGATCCCATCGCGGATATTTGCGTGCCGGGCATCTATCAGAATGCCGCTCAGCATGGCTTGGTTGAAGCCGAAAGGCCGGGACGTATAGATGGCCCGAAAAACATCCATGGGGCTTCTCTCCTGTGTTGGGAGGTCCTGACCGACGCTGGTGGAGTGCCCTATCGGATAGTCCAGTGTAGATGTTAGGGCATAGTCGGTCTTTGGTCTATCGGCATCACGCTTTCTGGTACTGGTGGACACTAGCTGTTTGATCCCACGGTTTGATGGTGCGATCCTTTCGCAGGAATGGAGGGAAGCACTACGGGACAAGTTCGTCACGAGAGCGTCACGACCACGCACGCTGTCAGAGCAGCAATAAAGCGATCGCAAGCTTCGCTCTCGCAGTTGAGCCAAGAACTCGGCATCAACCTGAAGACGGTGGCGAAGTGGCGGAAGCGCGCGACGGTCGAGGATATGAAGACCGGACCGACGGAACCGCGCTCGACGGTTTTGACTGAACCAGAGGAAGCGGCAATCGTTGCGTTACGGCGCCACACGCTTCTTCCGCTGGACGCCTGTCTTTATGCCCTGCAGCCGTCTATCCCGCATTTGACACGGTCAGCCCTGCATCGATGCCTGCAACGACATGGTATTCGATTGATGCCTCCACCTTTGCCACGTAAGGCGCGGTTAGGAACGTTCCGAGCCCGATCAAGAAACTGCGTCTGCGCATTCTGCTCTCCTGTGAATGTAAGCGACATGAATGAGCGGGCAGCCCCTGCAAGCCGTGCCATAAAATCAAGCTTGGTTAGAACGTTTCGCAAGCGCCGCCAGTCTCGCTGCCTCCGCCGCGCTGCACCCGGTAAGGGCAGATTTAGCTTTAGTTCAAACACCTTCAGGCTCTGAAGAGATCCGCAACAAGGGCATCATGAGGGCGAAAAGCTCAGCCTGCGAGCTGATGGTGCATTTCGCGTAAAGCTGGCGGCGGAACACTTTGACCGTCTGCGGCGACAGACCCAGTCGCAGGCCGATGGCCGGTGTCGAATGTCCGCGCAGGATCATCAGCGCCACTTCGGCCTGCCGCGGGCTCAGTCGGATCCCATGGCGCTGCTGGAGTGCCCCCATCACCTCGGCTGTGATGTCATCGACCCCGCCGCCTGGGGCAAGCCCGGCCCAGTGCTGTTCGACCAAGGCGATCAGGATCGGGGCCAGACGCTGTGCCAAGACGACTTCAGCCGCAGAAAACGCCCGCGCTGAATCTTCATCGCGCCCAAGGCAGATGTTCAGCGATACATCGGGCTTTGGATAGGCGATGAAGGTCAGCTCGTCCAAAAGCGTGGTTTGCTGGTAGTATTCGGTGAAATACTGCGTGCGCTGGAAAGCATCGGGTGCCACATCGCGCAGCCGATAGACGCCAGCGGCAGCGCGCGAGATGTGCAGCGCGTGATAGGGGTCCAGAAGATAAGCCCCCGCCAGATAGGTCTTTTCCAACTGGGCAAAGACCTTTGGGCTGTTGGATTGGCGATAAAGCACCTGCGGCGGGCCAGAATCTCGGTAGGCCAGCACGAGCAGGTTGTCTGGCGCAAGACAGCGGTGCAGCCAATCGTGCAGCACGCTTTCAAACTCGGGCCCGCCAAGGCGACGGATCACTTCGGCCAGTCGGGTTTCGGCGGCATTGGGCAGCGGGCGCATCATACCTCTTTGGGGGTATATACCCCCTTGGTGCGGAA
>JBDLQY010000065.1:0-19194 GCA_039800325.1 Pseudomonadota bacterium
TGGGCAGGTCGCGGGTTAGGCGTTCAGGTCGCAGATAAAGGCGCAGCGTGGCCTCCAGAGCCGCCAGGGGTAGTTTGCTCAGCCGGAAGGCTCGCTTCATGGGGAAGCGGCGGATACGCTCAACGACCGATCGTTCGCCGACAATCAGTCCGGCTTGAGGCCCGCCCAGCAGCTTGTCGCCGCTGAAGGTCACCACATGGCAGCCGGCGGCAAGCTTCTCCTGCGGGAGTGGTTCGCGCGGCAGACCATAGGCAGCCAGGTCGATCAGAGAGCCACTGCCCAGATCGGTTGCAAGCGGTACGCCATGGCGTTGCGCGATCTGCGCAAGCTCGCTTTCATCGACCGAACTGGTAAAGCCCGCGATCGCATAATTGCTGGTGTGCACCTTCATGAGAAGGGCTGTACGTTCGCCGATGGCGCGCTCGTAATCGGCTGCATGAGTGCGGTTGGTGGTACCCACTTCAACCAGCGTAGCGCCGGCGCTGGCCATGACATCGGGCATACGAAACGCACCGCCGATTTCAACCAGTTCGCCACGCGATACGATCACCTCACGGCCGCGTGCCAACGCTGCGATGGTCAGCAGTACCGCCGCCGCATTATTGTTGACCACGGTGGCCGCCTGCGCACCGGTGAGTGTGCACAGTAGTTCTTCGACCAGGCTGTCACGGTCGCCGCGCCCGCCTGCCTGCAGGTCGTACTCCAGATTGTTCGGTGCAGCCATCAGGGTCAGTATCTGCTGCAGCGCCTCATCGGCCAGCAGCGCTCTTCCCAGATTGGTATGGATCACCGTGCCGGTCAGGTTGATCATAGGTCTCATGCGAGGCGCAAGCCGATCGGCCAGCCGCTCGCGAAGAGCCCTGACCAGTGCAGGCTCTTGAAGTCCGCTCACTGGAAGATCACCGACCAGAATCTGCTCGCGCAGGTCACTGAGCAGGGCACGCACCTGTGCAGTGATGAGGCTTACACCGTGTTCGGCCATTAGCGCAGTGATGACGCCTGAGCGCAGCAGTTTGTCGACTGCGGGCAGATCTCTAAGCTGGGCCTTTGAACCGTCTACGACGGATTGCTCGGGCCGCGGCGTCATGGCCGCACCGAGATGGGTTGTTGCCTCATAAGCGATCAGCCGCGCGTCGGCATGTCATGGCCGCCCTGGATCGGAGGACGGCGCTGCGGCATCGGGATCGCCGAAGAGCAGCATGAGGTTAACGCCATGACGTTGAAGGCCTGCTTCAGACACCAGCAGATCAAGTGGGAGACTGGCCAGGTCGTCTGCGACTGCGTCTACCTGCGGGTCGCGATCAGTGTGCATGATCTTCAGATAGTGCTGGCAGCGATCACAGGTCTCGGCCTGGACGGCGGCAACCGAGACGCCCTCGGCACCTTCAGCGCCCGCGTGTTGCAGCGACTGATAGGCGATACCCTCTTCAGACAGGCAGTGGGTACAGCGAATACGAACCATATGCCACTGTGTGCCGCAGAGCGAGCACTGCAGGTAGCGCTGGCCCAGGAACTCACCTGCGGTTCGGGTGACGCTGGCTACCGGTCGTGAACCGCAGCAGGGGCACATGGTCTCGTCATCGGTGCGACCGAAGGGCCGACCCCGCGACTTACTGGCGCCCGACTGCACGGCCAGCACGAGGTGTGTGAAGTACACCTGCAATGCTCCGGCAATGAGCGGCGCAGCGGCGAAATCAAGGCTACGGGTCACGCCAGTCAGGAGACAGTCGGCCTGGGCTTCAAGCCAAACATCGTCAGCGGTTTGAAGGCGTCGCATCACGGTAGCGGTCTGCGCGGGCGCATTAACAATCAGCGTATCGAGCATTTGCCTGAGGCCTGATCGCCATGCTGCATCGCGTGGCCAGTCGAGTGCGGATAAGGGAGGGGCTGATCGCTGCGCTGCCTGATCAAGCGCGGCCTCCCCGGGAAGCGCAACAGCGGGATAGTGGTCAAGCAGCTGCTGTTGGGCCTTGCACAACAGGGCCATGAACTGCAGAAACTCGCCCATGGAGTGGTTGGCCGCCAGCTGACGCAGTCGCATCTCGCGCTCAGCGAAAAACCGACTGCGCTCGGGCCAGATGGCAAAAGGAATATCGCCGCCCCCGCGGGCAGCGATTTCCTCGGCCGACATGATTCGGACGGTGGCGGTCTGTGTCATGTCAGCAGTCTAACCTGCCGCCGCCGCCGAATATCTGCGTGGCCCTACGGTTCAGCGGCCCTTGGTGACTTCCTGGTGCCATAGCGGGTGATTGGATCGGGCCCATGACTCGCTGACGGTGCCGCGCGTCATGGCTCGGATAGTGCCTTTCACCCAAATGGCGGCATACACATGCATGACTGTCGCCAAAATGAGAACCACCGCCGATACCGAGTGCAGCAGCACCGCCACCCGCATAGCCTCGACCGAGAAGTTGGGCGCAAAGTACGGACGCCAGAACATGAAGCCGGTGACCGTGAGCACCAGCAGGCTCAGGCTCATCAGCCAAAAGGTCATTTTTTGTCCGTAGTTGTATTTGCCCACCGGCGGCATGCCGGCCTTGTCGCCGCGAAGCATCTTGCCCATGTGCTTGCGCCATTCGCGGTCGGCCTGGGTGATGAGGTTGTCGCGCCAGAACTTCAGAAAAATAAGCGCAAAACCCAGCGTCATCAGCACACCCATGAAGGGATGCAGAATACGCGCCCACGAGCCGCCACCGAACAGATGCACGAAGAAAAAGAACGCCGGGTGGAAGAAGGCCAGCCCCGACAGGCCGGCCAACACGAACATCAGCGCGATGAACCAATGGTTCATGCGATCGCCGTCTTTGTATCGCTGAATCATTCTGCTCATCACACTTTCTCCTTCTCGTCGGCTTTCTCTTCGATCGGGCCCACCTTCATGTAGTGGAAGAATCCGGCCACAACCGCGCCAATCATGCCTGCGACCGCAAGCGGTTTAGCCAGCCCTTTCCACAGCGATACCAGCGGGTCGATGGTGGGATTGGCCGGCAGGTCTTCCAGTTGCGGTTTGTCAGCATGCTTGAGCACGTACATGACATGCGTGCCGCCCACACCTTGCGGGTTGTAAAGCCCGGCATTCTGGAAGCCCCGCTCTTTGAGCTCGCCTGCGCGCTTGACGCCATACGACTGCATGTCGTCCTTGGTGCCAAATGAAATGGCGCCAGTGGGACAGGTTTTGACGCATGCAGGCTCAAGACCGACGCTGACGCGATCGGAGCACAAAGTGCACTTATAGGCTTTGTTGTCCTTCTCGCTGATACGCGGTACGTCGAAGGGGCAGCCCTTGACGCAGTAGCCGCAGCCAATGCAGTTCTCAGAAATAAAGTCAACGATGCCGTTGGCGTACTTGACAATGGCGCCCGGCGAAGGACAGGCTTTGAGACACCCTGGATCTTCGCAGTGCATGCAGCCGTCCTTGCGGATCAGCCACTCGAGCTTGCCGGCGGTGGGTTCAACCTCAAAGAACTTCATCACCGTCCAGGAGCTGGGTGTGAGGTCACTGGGGTTGTCGTACACGCCGATGTTTGATCCGACCTCATCACGCAGGTCGTTCCAGTTCATGCAGGCCACCTGGCAGGCTTTGCAGCCGATGCACTTGGATTCATCGATCAGCTTGGCGACTTGAGGAACCGCCTGCCGAACCTGTGGCGTGGGTAAAGTGGTCGCCGAGCGGGCGACCACGTCAAGGGATTGAAGACTGGCCATGGCTTACTCCTCACGCCTTCTCGATGTTGACCAGGAACGCCTTGTATTCCGGCGTCTGCGAGTTTGCGTCGCCCACAAAAGGTGTCAGCGCATTGGCTAGATAGCCGTTTTGCGTAACTCCCTTGAAGCCCCAGTGAATGGGGATGCCTACGTGGTACAGCTTTTTGCCGTTGACCATCATGGTCGGCATGCGCTTGGTGACCACGCAGGCGGCGACGACCTCGCCGCGATTGGAGCGCACCTTGACCATATCACCCTGGCGGATACCTTTCTCGCGGGCCAGTTCTTCGCCGATCTCGACGAAGGGGGCTGGCTGCGTGATGGCATTGCTGCGTGCGTGCTTGGTCCAGAAGTGCAGGTGCTCGGTCAGGCGGTAGGTGGTTGCCGCGTAGGGAAACTCCTCTTTCTTGCCAAACGCCTCCATGTCGCCCTTGTACACCCGCGCAGCAGGATTACTGACTGCCTTGGGGTTAGTGGGACACATGAGGTTGACGCCCACCGGCGTCTCGAATGGCTCGTAGTGCTCGGGGAACGGACCTTCCATCATGAGCGCGGCATGTAATCGCGCCACTCCCTCCGGATTCATGATGAAGGCGCCCACGTTCTGCTCGGGCGCTGCATCAGGCCGAATATCGGGAATATCTGCCCCACCGGCCCAGGTGCCGTTCCAGGACAGGTATTTACGGGAAGGATCCCAGGGTTTGCCATTGGCATCGGCGCTTGCCCGGTTGTACAGAATGCGCCGATTGGCCGGCCAGGAAAATCCCCAGTTGGGGAAGACGCCCAACCCGGTGGGGTCCGTGTTATCACGCCGCTGGGTAAGGTTGCCGGTAGGCCCAAACGATCCGCAATAAATCCAGTTGCCGCAGCTGGTGGATCCGTCGTCGCGCAGCAGCGCGAAGCCGCCCAGCTGCTCGCCCGCCCGCACCTGTACGGCACGGGGCGCATCTGGATTTCTGGGATCGGGCGGTGCCAGCAGATCGGTGAGGGCCCGGCCATTGATCTCACGCAGCACCTCGGTGGGCGAGGGCGCCGAGGGATTGAGATAGTTCCAGGTGAGGGCGGCAACTGGCTCGGGCAGTGCCCCGCCGTCTTTGGCGTATAGCTCGCGAATTTTCAGGAACAGGCGCGAGATGATTTCAGAGTCGACCTTGGCCTGACCCGGTGGATCAACCGCCTTTTCTTTCCAGCTGATGACACGACTGGAGTTGGTGAAGGTGCCGGTCTCTTCAGCAAAGCAGGCGGTGGGCAGACGGAAAACCTCGGTGCGGATCTTGGCCGGATCCACATCATTCAGTGGCCCGAAATTCTTCCAGAACTCGCTGGTTTCGGTTTCGAGCGGATCAAATACCACCATGTACTTAAGCTTAGACAAACCCGCCGATAGCTTCTTTTTGTTGGGCACTGCTGCCAGCGGATTAAAGCCCTGGCACAGGAAGCCGTTCATCTTGCCCTGATGCATCAGCTCAAACATGGCCAGCACATCGTAGGCTCCGTCCCGCTTGGGCAGCCAGTCATACGCGAAGTCGTTATCCTTGGTGGCGGCTGCGCCGTAATACGCCTTCATCAGGCTGGTATGCCACTTGGGGAAGTTCTGCGTAAACGCCATCTGGTTGGGCCGCAGGGGCTTGGGCGTACGCGCGGCCAGGTACTTGGCACGCGTATCGTCACCGTCCATGGGCGCGCTCATGTAGCCCGACAGGTTCTCGGGCAGTGCGCACATGTCGGTGATACCCTGCACATTGGCATGTCCGCGCAGCGCATTGACACCGCCGCCCGGTCGGCCCATGTTGCCCAGCAACAGCTGGATCATGGCCATGGTGCGGATGTTCTGCGAACCCACCGAATGCTGTGTCCAGCCCAGGGCGTAAAGAATGGTCATCACTTTATTGGTGGCTGACGTCTCAGCCATCATTTCGCACACTTTCAGGAACTGATCCTTGGGCGTGCCCGTGATGCTGCTGACCAACTCTGGCGTGTAGCGCGAGTAGTGCTTCTTCATCTGCTGGAAAACGCACAGCGGATCCTGAAGGCTGTCGTCGGTCTTGACGAAACCGTCGGGCCCTATCTGATAGCCCCAGCTTGAACGATCGTAGCTGCGTTTGTCGGGATCGTAGCCACTGAAGAAACCATTCTCGAATTTGAAGCCTTCCTTGAGCAGAAAGCTCGCGTCCGTGTTGAGCTTGACGTAGTCGAGATGGATCTTGTTGCTGGAGAGCAGGTAGTTGATGACACCAGCCAGGAAGGCGATGTCTGTGCCCACCCGGATGGGCGCGTAGTAATCCGCTACCGCGGCACTGCGCGTAAAGCGCGGATCAACCACCACCAGTTTGGCTTTGCGGTGCTGCTGCGCCTCAGTCACCCATTTGAAGCCGCATGGGTGTGCCTCGGCGGCGTTTCCGCCCATGATCAGGACGAGGTCAGTGTTCTTGATATCCGTCCATGAGTTGGTCATCGCTCCGCGACCGAATGTCGGGCCCAGACTGGACACCGTCGGTGCGTGTCAGATGCGCGCTTGCGTATCAACGGCGACCATTCCCAGGCCGCGCGCCATCTTCACCGTGAGATAACCGGACTCGTTGCTGGAGGCCGAGGAACACAGAATGCCGGTGGTGTTCCAGCGGTTGACCGTGACGCCCGCAGCGTTGGTCTTGATGAGGTTTGCATCGCGATCAGCCTTCATGTGCTTGGCCACGCGAGTAAGCGCCTCATCCCAGGAGATGGTTTTCCACTGATTGGATCCAGGTTCGCGCACCTGCGGCTCTTTGAGCCGGTTGGGCGACTGGATCATGTCCATGACGCCCGCGCCTTTCGGGCACAGGGTACCGCGGTTGACCGGATGGTCGGGATCACCTTCCACGTGGATGATGGACGCCTTGACGTTCTTCGCCTTGTCGCCCAACGTGTACATGATCATGCCGCAGCTGACTGAGCAGTAAGGGCAGGTGCTGCGGGTTTCGGTGGTTCGAGCCAGTTTGAAGTTACGCGTCTCGGCAATGGCTGCCGATGGCGAAAACCCAAGAGCCGCAAGACTGGAACCTACCAGTCCCGCGGTACTGACCCGGAAGAATTGCCTCCGGTTCATGTCCATGGTGTCGCGTCCTCCTGTGCCCGGACCAAGCCGGGAATTGTCGTTGTGTAAAGCGGATGCCCCGGCGGGCATTCCGCAAGTATCTTCTTGTGTGTTGACAAAAGCAATGGCTAGATGGAAGCGACGCCTGCCACCGCGCGGCGAGCGCAGAGTGTTCTGTGGTCGAGCAAGCGCTTAGGTCCGGATGCGAACCAGGGTTTTCCCGCGCTCAATTGCCGTACACGAGATTCGGCAGCCACAGGGTCAATTGCGGGAAGACGCTGACCAGTACCAGAACGACCATCATGGAGCCCAGATAGGGCAGCACCTCAAGGGTGTAGTCCTCCATGCGAACCTTCAGCACCTGAGAACTGATAAACATCATCTGCCCAACCGGAGGTGTGACACCTGCAATCGTCAGGTTCATCACCAGCACCACACCGAAGTGAACGGGGTCGATGCCCAGCTTGGACAGCACTGGCACGAAGATAGGCGTGAGAATAATGAGCGCAGAAGTGCCTTCGATGGCGGTGCCAAAGACAATCAGCGCTGCGTTAATCAGCAGCAGCAACAGCATGGGATCGCGGGTGACCGAAATAAGCCAGGCAGCCAGCTGTGGTGGTAATCGTTCCCAGGCCAGATAAAATCCAAACGCGCCAGCGGCGCAGACCATGATCATCACCGAGGCGGTATCCAGCGCGGTCTCTTTCAGCAGCAGCGGCAGGTCGCGCAGCTTGAGCGTTCGGTATGCGAAGCGCCCAACCAGAATGACGTAGAGCACGGTGATGGCGCCCGCCTCAGTTGGTGTGAAGATGCCGTAGCGAATTCCAACAATGATGAAGACCGGAATCGATAGCGCCCACAACGCCTCGCGCAGTGCCCGTAAAACCTCGCTGCCCCCGGCAAATCGCGGTCTCAGCGGCAGATAGCCTCGCCGACGAGACACGACGGCAGTCACCACCATCAGCGAGGCAGCAATCAAAAGACCAGGAATGACGCCGCCGATGAACAGTCGTCCGACCGAGGCATCAGCGATATAGCCGTAGATGATGAGACCGATGGAGGGCGGAATCAGCGACGCGATGATGGATGAGCAGGAGGTGATCACCGCGGCAAATGCCGGGCTGTAGCCGTTGCGCGTCATCTCTGGGCCCAGTACCTTGGCCAGCATGGCGGCATCGGCGCTCGATGAAGCGGTGAGTCCGCCCAGGAGGGTAGCCAATACCGTGCACATCTGCGCGAGCGCGCCTGTCAGATGGCCGGCCAGCGCATCCGCCAGCTGCAGCAGCTTGCGTGTGATGCCAGCGCGATTCATGATGGCACCGGCCAGCACGAAGAACGGTATGGCCAAAAGCGGGTAAGAGTCGGTGGCCGAAACCATCTTCTGCACAAAGATGTTAAGGGGTACCCCACCGTCGAGCAGGAAGAAGGACAGCGCACTAATGGCGATGGCGAAGGCGATGGGCGTTCCCAGTGCGAACAACACCAGCATGATGATGCTGGGCGCCCAGTCAACCAGCATGCGTCTCTCGCGTGGCGTCCACCGTCCAGGTGCGGCCACGAATGATCTGAATCGTGCGGATGATCATCAGCACTGAGCTGGCGGCCACCGGGCCGTACAGAAAGGTCTGCGGCATGCGCAGTACTGGGCTGGGGCTATCCCAGGTATCGATTGAAAAGCGAATGCCGAACCAGG
The DNA here is from genome assembly GCA_039800325.1 of Pseudomonadota bacterium. GTDB lineage: Bacteria > Pseudomonadota > Gammaproteobacteria > Burkholderiales > Burkholderiaceae_E > SYIM01. The sequence goes on from JBDLQY010000065.1 coordinate 8,472, forward strand.
TCATGAAGCTGTAGAACGCAATCAGCAGAAGGTGATTGAACCAGCGCGTGATGCGCTGGCCCAGCATAGGCAGCCGATCAGTGAGCACATCGATCGCAGGGTGCAACCGATACTTGATGCAGGCCGCCGCACCAAAGAAAACCGCCCAGGCGAATCCCAGCGTGGCCACCTCGCTGGCCCAGGCGGCCGGCTGCTCAGTGATGTAGCGGGTGACCACGCCCCAGCTGACCGACAACACGATCACACTAACTGCAACGCAGGCGATGATCTCCTCAAACTGGTCAATCAGCCAGGCAAGGCCCTTGGGCCTGGCGATTGAGCCCGAGTCGCTTAAAGGCACGGCGGTACTGGCTTTACTGCAGCGCCTTCATCACGGTGTCGTGCAAGTTGGGCGTCCACTTGGGGAAGGCCTTGTAAACGGACGTGGTTGCCTTTTGGAACGCGGCGTTGTCGACATCGACAAAGGTGACGCCGGCTGCCTTGAATTTCGCGACATAGTCGTCGTGAAGCTCGAGCGTGAGACGCGTCATTTCATCGCCTGCTTTCTTGCCTTCCTCAAGCAGAACCTTCTGCACATCAGCTGGCAATTTGTTGAAGTAGCCGGCATTGATCGGCCAGGTCACAAATGCAGTGAAGTGCCCGGTGGTGGAGATAACCTTGCGAACCTCATGCAGCTTGGAGCCCCAGAGCGATCCCAGGGGAGCTTCGGCTGCCGCGACCACGTTTTGCTGCAGCGCGTTGTATACCTCAGACCACTGAACCGTGGTGGGGCGCGCGCCCATGGCCTTGAAGGTCTCGATCCACATGGTGTTGGGTGGGACCCGGACGGTCATGCCGGAGATATCGGCTGGAGTGCGCACAGGCTTGTCGGCAATCAGATGGCGTTGGCCAAAGAAGCCATTGGCCATGATGAGTTTGAAGCCGGCCTGCTCAAGTTTTTTCTCGACGCCCTTGTACCAGTCGGATGCCAGCAGTTTGTTGTACTGAACAGGGTCTTTGATGAGGTAGGGGCCATTGAGCACGCCGATGTCAGGCACGAAGTCGGACAGATAACCGGGGTCGGTGATGTTCATCACATTGGCGCCCTGGCGGATCATTTCATTGACCTCTTTGCCCGAGCCCAGTTGCTCGCCAGGGAACAACTGAATCTGCACGCGATTATTGGTGCGAGCAGCGACGTTCTTGGCGAAAAACTCAGCTGCGCGGTGCGCGGGTTCAGTGGTCGAAAGGGAGTGCGCAAAACGAATACGAACTTCCTGCGCCAATGCTGGGGCGGCACCGACCAGACCGGCCAATGCCAGGGCGATAAACTTGACTTTCATGTCTCCTCCAGAGGGCTTTCGAGTTGGCCCTTCAACGGTGACCGGACAAAGCCGGTGGTGAACAGTCGGTTTCAGGGATACCGACGCAACCACAAGCTTGCCACGTCATGAGCCTGCGGTACAGGGTCTGCGTTTCGATGGATCAGATTTCGCGTCCGTCGCGCCAGCGGTACAGCAGAAGCTTCAGAGGGCCAAAGCGTCGTGCAAGGCCGTGCAGGGGGACCGGACGAATGGGCTCAAGTGGCAGCGCCAGCAACTCAACGGGGTCACCCAGCGCCGCACGGGCGAGCTCGCGGCCCATGGAGACCGACAAGGCGATGCCGCGGCCATTGCAGCCCAGCCAGGTGAAGCCGTGAGGTCCCAATTGATGCACTCGCGGATGGTAATCGTCGGTCATGCCGATGAAGCCAGACCAGGCGAACTGGATGTCGACCGGACCGATATCGGGAAACATGTGTTTAAGGCGACTGATGACCATGGGTCTGAGCTTTTCAGCGGCGTTGCTGGGGCTGATGACTGCTCCGCCCGAGATCAGACGGTGCCGTGCGTCATAACGCGCGAAATGCAGATCACCGTGGGTATCGGACAGCGCCATGCGCGAGGGCAGGACCCGCGCGCGGGCGGCCTCATCAAGTGGCTGCGTGGCCAGCATCCACGAGTAGGTTGGCACGACCTCGCGCGCCAGCTCGGTGTGCAGATCGGGGCTGAAATGGTCGGTTAAGGCATGAGTGGCAAGAACCAGCGCATGCGCACGAACCCGTCCGCCGGGCGTTACCACCGTCCAACGTTCACCGTCGTGACTCATCGCGCGGGCGGGCGTGTTGCCATAGAGCGCGCCGCCCGCTCGGACAAAGGCCGCAGCCAGCCCGCGTGTCAAGGCGAGCGGATTGATGTGTCCGCCACTAGGCGCCATCCAGCCGCCGTACCAGGTGTCAGAGCCTATGAGTTCGCGGGCCTGCGCCCGGTCGAGCAGTCTGACGTCGGCGCCATGTCGTCGCCACTGCTCAACGCGGCGTTCAGAGATGCGGATGCGGCCTGGCGAGTGGGCGGGCTGTATCCAGCCGGCCTGCTCGGCCTCACAGTCGATGCCCAGTCGACGGACTTCGTTAAACAAGTGAGCTGCTGAGTCACGCAGCAGAGCCACGAAGCGCTCACCGGGCGCGCCCCAGCGACGAATCAGGTCGTCAGGGTCAGGTTTTGAGAGCGTCGGAATCACCTGCCCGTTCGTGCGGCCTGATGCGCCATAGCCAGGCGCGGCGGCCTCGATGACCGCCACGCGGTGACCGCGCTCAGCTCCATGAATCGCTGCATTCAGGCCGGTGAAGCCTGCGCCGACGACCAGAAGGTCGACTTCAAGATCAGAGGCCAGTGCGGGATAGTCGGGTGCTGGCGGGGTTACGGCAGCCCACAGAGAGGGCGGCCATGACCAGTTGGGAGTGGATGGATTCATTCGGAAAATGCCAATTCAATGCCGTTGATGGGTTCGGTGATGAGGACATGATGCCGCTCTGTAAAACCTTGGTCGCCCCTGGCCAGGGCGTGCCGACAGCTGGATAAGCTTGCAACCTGAAGCCGCAGACGCAAGACCCGCGCGGCGCGTCCGGGCTGCTCGCGCAGGCGTATCAGGTGACGTGCCAGTTTGATGTGCAGGTCACCCGATGATTGGTCCGTGACGATTTCGCAGGGGATGCGCGACCAGTCGCGGCGGGCCTGCGCAAGATCGGGCACGCACATGTCGTAGCCGAGGATGCCGATGGCCGAGTTCGCATGTTGGCAAAGCTCGGGAAGCCACACGGCCTCTCGCGTGAGGTGCTGACAGGCGAATAGTTTCAGACCGGGCAGGCTGCCGGGCGCAGCCCAGATGACCCGAAAACGGGCCGGAATCGTTTTTCCGGCGCCTACATCGACTGGGCGCTCGAAGCTCATGGGTTCGGTCGCGTCAACGCCATGTGCACGGATCATTGCATACAGTGCATCGATATCGGGGGTTGACAGGACTGTGCCGTAAAGTCCCTCGCCCGTGCGGGCCATCAGATCGCGCCACTCAGCATTGACCGCCGTCTCGCCCCGGGTGACCAGCAGCTCAAGGTAGTCGCGACGCAACATGATGGTGTGATTGGCCGTGCCTATATGGGCGCTGTGTTCGCCCCGCGGCGATAGCGTGAATCCGAGGCGCTGCCACTGTTCGCTGGAGGTGCTGAGATCACGGACCAGTACGACCAGGTGATCGATGCTGGGTGCCTGCAAAGAATCTGACATAGAGGCTCGCTTCAGGTTCAGGCTGGGCTGGAGCGCAGCCCGTAGGTTTTGTCGCCGATCAGCAGGTACTCGGCGCGCAACAAGGCCTCGCCTTTTTCACCAATGAACGTAAATCCCACGACGGCCAGGCTTGAGCCCACTGCAATGGGTTCGATCTGCCACTGACTCAAGCGAAAGAGCGGTGCCAGTTCGATGTCCCATACGCGGTCGCGTCGGGTGGGTAGTTGTGTGCGGGCGAGCAGGGCGCGGCCATCGATCGAAGCGGTCTGAGCTGGGACTGGACGCTGCGCCAGGCCCGGCGGCAAGGCAAGCCCGGCAGAGAGTTCCAGCTTCAATTCCGCATGGGGGTTACGCCACTTGACCTCAATGGCCTGGCCTTCAAGATAGAGCGGGCGCTCCTGGTCGAAGCTTGACCATCCGTGGTGCGCATAAGCCCGCCGCGACCAGACGGCGGGCAATAGCACCGCGGGCAGACCGATGAGGGCGCCTGCCATGCGGCGGCGTGTAGAACTGGGTAAGCGTGTCGGCATAGAACCACCTGAAAGCGTTTGTGCTACAAATAGCCGATCGCGCGCCCACTGGCAAGCACTGCGATCCAAAGCAGGCTAGAGATCAACATCTGCAGGCGGGCTGTACGGTCTGCTCGCCTGAGAGACTGTCGGGCATGAAACACGGCGGCGTTTGCGGCCGCCAGGCCGATCAAAAGCATCTTGATGAGGAAGGCCCGGTTGGCAATCAGATCGAGCGCCTGGGTTGCGAACATCAGCAGGCCGCTGGCCAGCACCAGTCCGAAGCCGGCTGCAACCAGTGCCAGGCTCATGCGGGCCAATGCCTCAAGCGGAATTTGCTGGGACCGTCCGAACAGGCGCAGTTCAAGCAGCAGCAGGTTGCCGATGATGAGTGATACGCCCAGCAGATGAATCACCTCGAGCGCCGGATAGGCCCAGGGGTGAGCGGCAAGACTTTGAAACATACGGCGAGCCCGGTTTGTAAAGCTCAGGCATTATCGGCTAACTGGATCAGGGGCGGGATAGTGATCGGGGTACCTCATAACTCGGGGAGACAGAGATGGATTCGCGTGGCCTGCAGCTGGTGATCTTCGACTGCGATGGCGTTCTGGTGGACAGTGAACGCTTGTCAAATGCCATCATGCGCGACATGGTGGAAGCACTGGGCTACCGGGCTAGTTTCGAAGATATCCATCAGCAATTTGTCGGCCTGGCCATGCCCGCCTGCATCGCCCGTATTGAGGCGCTGACTGGCGCTCCCGCCCCAAGCGATTTTTCAGAGCGTTTCTGGGCCCGTATGTTTGCCGCATTCGAGACCGAGCTCACCGCGGTTCCTGGCATTGAAGCGGTGCTTGACGCGCTGACCGTGCCCTATTGTGTGGCCAGTAATGGGCGCCGCATGAAGATTGAGTTCACCCTGGGGCATACCGGTCTGCTGTCGCGTTTTGCCGGACGGATATTCTCGGTCGAGGATGTGCGTAATCCCAAGCCGGCTCCGGATTTGTTTCTGCATGCGGCCCGCATGCTGGGCGCCGAGGCCTCGCGCACCACCGTGGTGGAAGACACGCCCACCGGTGTGAACGCTGCTCGCTCGGCTGGTATGCGGGTGATTGGATACGCCGCCATGACACCTGCTCAGCGCCTGATGCAGGCGGGCGCTGATGCCATCGCGACCACGATGGATGAAGTTCGCCAACTGCTCACCGGCGTACAAGCGCTCAAGACATGAAATTTTCGATTTCGAAAACGTCTTGCGAAAACGAAAATCCGCTGATAGTCTCCTGAAAAATCAATCAAACAAGAGACGCCAGGCCGCAGTAATTGTGGTTTGACGATCCAAGCGGGGGAGACATCTATGAGCGGTCCGAGCTTTTCGGTCAAGGGTCTGCACGTGCTGATCAGCGGCGGATGTGGCGGCATTGGTTCGGCGTTTGCAAAGGCCTTCATTGCGCACGGTGCGACCGTCACCGTCACCGATCTGCAGCCCCCCTCTGAGGCGCTCAGCGCGCTGGGTGTGACCTATCATGAGCTTGATGTCACCAGCGATGAAGCGGTCGAAGCGCTTGCAAAGAAAATTGATAGGCTTGATGTGCTGATTCACTGTGCGGGCAAGCTTATCCGCTGGGAAGAGCACGATCCCAAGGTCTTTCGCAATATCGTCGATATCCACCTGTTTGGAAATGTACGGCTGGCTGCAGCTTTCAGACCCCACCTTAAGGCCAGCAAGGGCTGCATGATCAATATCGGCTCCATGTACAGCTACTTTGGCGCGCCGCAGATTCCAGCCTACGCGTCGGCCAAAACGGCCATCGTCGGTCTGACAAAATCGCTGGCCATTGCTTACGCTGAGGACGGCATTCGCGTCAATGCGATTGCCCCCGGCTGGATTAATACTCAGATCAGTCGTAGAGGTCGCGAGAACCCCGAGTTCAATGCCAAGGTTTTGGCGCGACTTCCCGCCGGCAAGTGGGCTGAGCCCGAAGAGCTGGCCGGCACCGCTTTATTTTTGGCCTCGCCTGCATCGCACCTGATCAACGGGGTGACCATCCCTGTCGACGGCGGCTACGTCGCAAGTTAATTCACGTCCCCTCTCGCGGGACTGGGTGTCCGCCGCGCGGGCCAGAGCGTCAACAACCGTTTCATTCACCGACACGGTCGCAAAGACCGAAATCAGCACTAACCGAGGAGGAGCACCATGAAGCGCAGAGGATTTGCCACGCTGATCACAGCGACGGCGCTGACCTTGGGCAGCGGTAGCGCGCTCGCCCAGGCGTTCAACTGGAAAAAGCACGATGGGCAGACGATTAATCTGCTACTCAATAATCACCCCTGGTCGCAGGCGGTGCGCGAGATGGCCCCTGATTTCACCGCCAAGACGGGTATCCGTCTGCGGGTTGAGATTTTTAACGAAGAGCAGTTTCGTGCGCGCCTGACAACGCAGCTGCAGGCCAAGTCCAGCGACATCGACGTGTTCATGTCGCTAAAGTTTCGCGAGGGCGGTGTTTATGACAAAGCCGGTTGGTATGCCGACCTGACCCCATTTTTGAATTCGCCGACAGCAACCGCGCCTGATTTCAATTTCAATGACTTTGGTGAGGCGTTGCGCAAGGGCGAAACCGTCAACGGCAAATTGGTAGGCCTGCCCATCAATCTTGAGGGGCCACTGTTTTACTGGAACAAGGACATCTTTGCTAAGTGCAATGTCACGGAGCCCAAGTTTCTTGAAGAAATTCCTGAGGCAGCGGCCAAGCTGAAGGCCTGTAGCGCCCGGGGTGACGCGACCGTCTGGGCTGCGCGCGGCATCCGTGGGGCGATTGCCTACGCAGTGTCGGGCTTCATCTACAACAGCGGTGGCGATTTCGCCACGCCCGATCGTAAGCCAGGACTTTGCCAGCCCAACACCGTTAAGGGCGTTGAGACGTACGCCAACCTGCTCAAGGACTACGGTCCTCCGGGGGCGGCCAACCACACCTTCACCCAGGTGATCGAGATGTTGGGCCAGGGCCGTCTTGCCATGACGCATGAGTCGTCCAACGAGTTCTCAAACGTCATGAAGTTTCCGGGTCGGGACAAAGACATTGGCGTAAAGGTACTGCCCCCGGGCAAGGCCACCGGCATTTCCAAGCCTATTGTGTTTGGTTGGGGTGTTTCGGTCAGCAATTTCTCCAAGAACAAGGAGGCGGCCTGGTACTTCATGCAGTGGGCAACCAGCAACGAAATGCAGACCAAGCTGGTTCAGCGTGGTGTTGCGCCACCCCGAGCCTCCGTCTTTAACGGGCCCGAGTTCAAGGCCTGGACCACCGAGCTTCCGGTTCGTCAGGCCTGGGCCAATGCGCTGATGGAAATCAGCAAGACGGGTACCGACGTCTCCTTCCCGCCAACCGAGCGCATCATTGAGGCGCGCGAGATAGTCGGTGGTGGTGTCCAGAAGATCTTTCTGGGTCAAGGCGCAGCCAAGGACGTGATGTGCCAGGTTGACGCCGACGTGGCTAACCTCAAGTAAGACTTGGCCTTGGCTCAAGCCATGAGCGGACAGCGGGCGGCATCATTCAAGTGGATGGTGCTGCCTGCAGTCGGCTTCGTACTGCTGATGGTGGTGTTTCCCTTCGGCTATGGCATCTGGTTGAGTCTGCTCGAGTACAAGCTGGGCTCGCCCATCACCTTCGTGGGCCTTGGCAACTACGCCGCATTGCTCAAAGACGAGCAATTCTGGAACGGACTGCGGCTGACCTTTGTTTTGTATTTATTCGCGCTCATTATCCAGTTGGTGCTGGGTGTTGCACTGGGCATCTTTATTCATCGGGTGCAGGTGCTTAAGGGTCTTGTGCGCACAGTGATGGTGTCACCGTTCATGCTGCCGCCGGTGGTCATCGGCATGATGTCTATCGTGGTGCTTGACCCTGCGATGGGCGTCGCCAACTATCTGCTGAAATCCGCAGGGCTTCCCACCAGCCATTTTCTGGCGTCGACCAACTATGTAATCTTCACGGTGATTGCCATCGATACCTGGCAATGGACACCGTTTGTCGCACTGATTGTTTTGGGTGGATTACAGGCGTTGCCTGCACGGGTGTATGAGGCTGCGGCCATCGATGGCGCGGTGGGCTGGCGGCGCTTTGTGTATATCACGCTACCTATGTTGGGTCCTACTATTCTCACCGCCGCGGTTCTGCGCAGCGTCGATTTGCTGCGCTTTTTCGACGTGATTTACATCACTACGCAGGGCGGGCCTGGGTTTGCCTCGACGACACTGAACATTTACGCGTATCGACGCGGATTTGAGTTTTCGGATATCGGTTATGCCTCGGCGCTGATGATTACCCTCAGCACGATTGTACTGGCGTCCGTGCTGGTTTTTTCGCAATTCAGGCGGCGCGTCACATGGTGAGATCGCCGCTTGCGTCCTCGCGTCTTATGGGTCTGCTGACCGGTGTTCAGGCCTTGGTGCTGATGGTTGTACTTTTTGCCCCCATCGCCTGGATGATTCTCGCCAGCTTTAAAAATCGGGTTGACATCACTCGCTATCCACCCAAGCTGTTATTTGAGCCCACGCTGGACAACTATAGACAGCTATTTATTCGTACCGATTTTCTCGATAACACCCTGAATAGCTTTTATGTGGCGGGTGGCTCTACCCTGTTGGGCCTGATGCTGGCCATTCCCGCGGCTTTTGCCATTTCGTGGCACCGCCTTACCTGGCCAGCAACGCTGACGCTCTTCGCGCGTATGGCGCCTGGTACGCTGTTTTTGCTGCCCTGGTTCATCATGTTTTCAAGTGTTGGACTGGCCGGTAGTCATGTGGCGCTCATCATCACCCATGCAGTCATCACGGTTCCGATCGCGCTGTGGACTCTTCTGCCGCATTTTGATGGCCTGCCCAGAGAGTTGACCGAGAGTGCGCAGATTGACGGTTGTCGCTCGATGCAGGTGTTGCTCTGGATCGCAGTTCCGGTCGTCATGCCAGGTCTTATCGTTGCGGTCATTCTCAGTTTTATTTTTTCCTGGAATTACTTTCTGTTTGCGCTGGTGCTGTCCAACATCGATTCCAAGACTGCAATTGTGGCGAGCTTCAATTTTATCGGTGAAGGTGTTACCAACTGGGGCGCGCTCATGGCAGCCGCCACGGTTATCGCGTTGCCGCCCATTGTGTTGACGCTATTGATTCAGCGTCGCTTGGTGGCGGGTTTGTCCTTCGGTGCGGTCAAGGGTTAAGCATGATGCAGGCAGCCAAGTTTACGGGTGACCGGAAGATTGAAATTCAACAGGTGCCGCTGCCTGTCCCTGCGGCGGGCGAGGTACTGCTTCGGGTGCGGGCGTGTTCGCTGTGTGGCAGCGATCTGCGCGTATTTCGTAATGGATGGACGGTTACGCCCGGGCATGAAATTTTTGGTGTTGTCGACCAGCCGGGCGATAGCCTGCACGGTCAGCGGTGCCTCGTTTACATTCCGGTCTGGTGTGGGCGTTGCGATCAGTGTCAGGCGCAAAGACCCCACTTGTGCGAGAACGCGACCGACCTGATGGGCTGGCAACGCGATGGCGGCTATGCAGAAGCGCTGTCGGTACCCCGGCAGTGCCTGTTGCCCGTTCCCGACGATATTCCTGATCATCTGGCAACCCTTCTGTTAGACACGATCGGAACCGCTGCCCACGGCATGCGGCTGAGCGCGCGACTGGTTCCTTCTGGACGTGTGTTAATCCTGGGCGCTGGGCCCATCGGCCTGGGCGCACTGCTCGTCGCGCTTCAAATGGGATACGGCCCGGTTGAAGTCTTCGACCCCAACCCGATGCGACGTGGCGTAGCCGCCGAATTAGGTGGCGTCGCGCTTGATTCGCTGGAGGGGCGCCCCGCCTACCCGCTTATTCTCGAGTGCAGTGGCAACGAGATCGCCCGCCAGAACGCGCTGGAACGTGTAGCGGCGATGGGGGCTGTTATTCAACTGGGCGAGGCTGCCGCCTGGCAGGTGAATGAAACCAAGGCTATCCGACGTAAGGATTTTTTCTACGTACGTTCGTTTTATTTTCCGATCAGCGAATACGCGGCCAACATCGAGCTGCTGCGCGCTCACCGCACACAGTACGAGCGACTGGTTGATGAGCGTGTTCCCCTGGCAGGACTCAATGCGCTGTTCGAGGAATTCGCCAACGGTCGGCGTATCAAACCACAGTTGTCGCTTGCAGGCTGAAATGACTACTCACGCTGTGTCTGAGCAATCCGCACCGGGCGTTACCGGCGCTGTTGGTGTGTCAGTGAAGCGGGTCAGCAAGAGCTTTGGCCCTGTCAAGGTCATTCACGACCTCAGCGTCGAGATTGAGCGCGCCGAGTTTATGGTGTTCGTCGGACCGTCTGGCTGCGGAAAATCGACGCTGCTGCGCATGATCGCAGGGCTTGAGGGTTTTGAATCGGGCGACATCTTCATTGAAGGTCAGGCCGTCAATCATCTGCACCCCAGCGAGCGCGATATCGCCATGGTGTTTCAGGACTATGCCTTGTACCCGCACATGACAGTGCGCAAGAACATGAGCTTTGGTCTGCGCATGCGTAACTATGCGGCCGACGAGATCGCACGTCGGGTGACCGATGCGGCGCAGATTCTGCAGATCGATCATCTGCTTGAACGACGTCCGCGTGAGTTA
>JBDLQY010000066.1:0-4240 GCA_039800325.1 Pseudomonadota bacterium
CGTTCCCGTTGGATCAACGAGGCTGTTTTCTGGGGCAGTTCCTTTGTGTGGGGAGAGTCGCCCACCCATCGCCGCTTTGCCCACTCTCACCATCACACCCACACCTGGCACTGGAAGGTCGACGCACAGATGGGATACAGCAACCCGTTACGTTTCGGCACCTGGTTCGGTGATGTGATCGGTTTGCTCGAGTTCTGGCCACGCGCCAAATTGATGGTTCGTCATGCCATGGGACGTATCGTCGATCGCGAGCGCGTTTACCTTCCCGAGGCACAGATCCCCGTCGTGGTACGCGAGGCCCGTCTTCTGATGGCCGGTTACATCGCCCTGATCGCCTGGGCTGTCATCGGGCAGACCTGGATTCCGTTCCTGTACTTCTTTATCCCCCGTTTCGCAGGTGCCTTCGGGGTGTATTCATTCATCACGACGCAACATATGGGCATGGCTCAGAATGTGTACGACCACCGTCTGTGCACACGCTCAATGACCAATAGCTGGCTGGGACGCGTTCTTTACTGGAACATGAATTACCACATCGAGCACCACGTCTACCCATCGATTCCTTTCCATGCTTTGCCCGCCCTGAACGAACGTATTCGGCATCAGTTGCCCGAGCCCAGCAAAAGTTTATTCGGCGCGCATGTTGAGATCCTTAAGACCATCGTGGCACAACGCACCGACCCGAGCGCGCTTGCGGTTCGGCCGCTACCAAAGGCACACTCGGCCAACATGGGCGGGGCTGGCTCTTAAGCCTCTACAATTCGCTCTTAAGTCATGCCGCGAGCACATACCGCGGCTTCGTAAGTAGCCAGGGGGCCAGCCATGTGGGTTGAGTTGTGCACGATCGATATCGTGCCTGACGATGATGTCGTTGAAGTCGTGCGCGAGGGTCATGTCTTTTGTGCGTATCGAATCGCGGGAAAGTACTACGTTACAGACGGCATTTGCACCCACGCGGTGGCCCATCTGGCCGAGGGATTCGTCCTCGATGACATCATTGAGTGCCCTCTGCATAACGGGCGCTTCCATATCCCGACCGGCAAAGTCGACGCGCCTCCGGCCTGCGAACCTCTGCGAACCTATCCGGTGAAGCTCGAGGGCCAGCGTCTTATGATTGATCTTCTTGCTTGAGTAACGCTCGTATTTCCGACACGTTCATGATGATCAACCGCCGGCCAAGGATGGCCGACGTGGCCCTCGCGGCCGGAGTCGGTACGATCACCGTATCCCGCGCACTGAGAACGCCAGATCGCGTCTCAAGCGATGTGCGGGCGCGTGTTCAGGCAGCAATTGAGGCGACGGGCTATGTGCCTAACTTGGCTGCGGGCACGCTGAAATCACACCGCTCAAATATCGTGGCGGCCATCGTTCCAACATTGCGTAACACCATTTTTGCAGCGACCGCTGAGGGTCTGGCCGAAGAGTTGCGCTGTCACGGTTTTCAGTTAATGCTGGCCAGCTCTGGCTACTCGCTACAGACTGAGGAAGAGATCTTATTAAAGTTGCTCGGTCAGCAACCCGCTGCGGTGGTTCTGACAGGGATCAGACACACAACCAGAGTTCGCGAGCTGCTGCGTGAGCGTCGACTTCCGGTTGTCGAGACCTGGGACCTGACCTCTCGCCCCATCGACCGGGTCGTGGGCTTTTCAAATCGCGAAGCTGCCCGAAGCATGACGCTGGCTCTGGCAGACCGTGGTTACCAACGTATCGCGTTTGCAGGCACGCCACCGCGACAGGAGTGGCGTGCCACCCAAAGACTGGCTGGCTATCGCCAGGCGATGCGCGAACTGGGTCACGAGCCTGATGCCTTATTTTTGCCCGATAACGCTCTGAGCATTGAAGCGGGCGCCTATGCAGTCGATGCGCTCATGCAGCGTAAGCATCGACCCGACGCCGTCTTCTTTGTGAATGATGTAGTCGCCTTCGGCGCCGCTCAGGCCTGTCAGCGACTCGGTGTGTCCGTACCTGGTGAACTGGCGATCGCGGGCTTCGGAGACTTTGATCTGGCCCTTGCGGCCAACCCACCTTTGTCCACAGTTCGTATTCCTGGCGAACGAATTGGACGCACCGCCGCCGCTATGATCCTGGAGTCGATTCACCCCAGTGGGAACCGGGCAGACACCCAACGCTCGGTCGACCTCGGCTTTGAACTGATGCTGCGCGCCAGCGCCTGACAATCAGATACCCGACGGAAGGCTATTTGGAGTGCGTCGCCTGTGCAGCGACAAACCCAAGGCCACGAGGTCGTATGATTTTCGACTCAGAACGGACTTGAAAGAGCCTCTATGACTTCACGATCACAGCGCAGAAATCCGTCGGGCTTCACCGATGCCGCCGCCACCTGGAATCAGCGCTACCAGCGCGACGATTTCCTGTTCGGTGAAGCGCCGAATCAGTGGCTAGTGTCACAGGGGAATGAGCTTCCGACGGCGGGCCGCGTGTTGTCGGTCGCGGACGGAGAGGGCCGCAACAGCGTGTGGCTCGCCTCCCTGGGCCTTGAGGTCGACGCATTCGACATCTCCGAAGTGGCCGTTGCCAAAGCCCGGGCATTCGCGGCCCGGAAAGGCTGTGCGATTCGTTATGCGGTGATGGACGCCGATCGGGTTATGTGGCCCACAGCGCTTTACGACGTTGTGGTCGCCATCTTTATTCAGTTCGCCGATCCAAGCATGCGCCGCCGTCTGTTTCATCATATGTCTCAGGCGCTCAAGCCCGGCGGTGTGCTCTTGCTGCAGGGCTACACGCCCAAGCAGCTGCACTACCGAACCGGAGGCCCTCCCATCCGGTCGCACCTCTACACCGAGGGGCAACTGCGCAAAGAGCTCGCGCAGCTGCAGATCAGCTCATTAAGGTGTTATGAAGCGGATGTGCAAGAGGGTTGCGGTCACAGGGGTCGCTCTGCCCTAGTGGGTCTGGTGGGGCGCGCGATCTGATGCTGCCCTAGAACAGCCCCACGACTCGTCCGTCCACCAGGTCGATTCGGGTTGCCGCGGGTACCTTGGGCAGCCCCGGCATGGTCATGATGTCGCCGCAAATCATGACCACGAAACCAGCCCCTGCAGACAAACGCACCTCGCGAACATTCACAGTGTGATTACTGGGTGCGCCGCGCCGCGATGGATCTGTGCTGAAAGACGACTGTGTCTTGGCCACACACACCGGCAGCTGACCATAGCCGGCCGCCTGCAGCTGATCGATTTGCGCACGAACCTTAGCGTCGGCTGTGACTGATTCCGCCCGGTAGACCCGGGTCGCTATCTTGGTCATTTTTTCCCAGAGCGTATCGGAGTCTTGGTAAACGAAAGTGGGCGCTGAGGGCTGGGCACACAGCCCGACAACGACTTCAGCGAGATCAGCCGCGCCGGCAGATCCGTCGCGCCAATGGGTGGCCAGCACCACCTGTACGCCAAGACTGCTGACGCGTTCGCGGATCATTGCAATTTCAGCCTCGGTGTCCGCATCAAAACGGTTAATGGAGACCACACAGGCAATGCCATAGACGTTTCGTACGTTGTCGATGTGGCGTTCGAGATTCACCAGCCCGCGCTCAAGCGAAAGCAGATCTTCGCGCGTGAGATCAGCCAGCGCTGCACCGCCGTGATATTTAAGGGCCCGCACGGTTGCCACGATGACCGCGGCGGATGGCCTCAGGCCGCTTTTGCGGCATTTGATGTCGAGAAATTTTTCCGCGCCCAGATCAGCACCAAATCCAGCCTCGGTCACCACATAATCGGCCAATTTAAGGGCAGCGCGCGTGGCGACCACCGAGTTACAACCGTGCGCGATATTGGCGAACGGACCGCCGTGTACGAAGGCCGGATTATTCTCAAGTGTTTGAACCAGATTCGGCGCAAGGGCGTCTTTGAGCAGTACCGTCATGGCACCCTGCGCCTGAAGATCGCTGGCACGAACCGGCTGCAAAGACCGGTTATAGCCCACCACGATATCGCCCAGACGACGACGTAAATCCGGCAAAGACTCTGCCAGGCAAAGAATGGCCATGACCTCGGAGGCCACAACGATGTCGAAGCCGTCTTCGCGAGGAAACCCGTTACCCGGTCCACCCAGCGAGCCCACAATGTGCCGCAAGGCCCGATCGTTCATATCGACCACCCGGCGCCATTGAATCCGCCGCGGATCAAGACCCAGCTCGTTACCGTGATGAATATGGTTATCGAGTAGTGCCGCCAGCAGATTATTGGCCAGCGCGATCGCAGAAAAATCTCCAGTGAAGTGGAGA
>JBDLQY010000067.1:0-4862 GCA_039800325.1 Pseudomonadota bacterium
CCGGGCGTGAACTCCTCGTCATCGATCGACAGGATGAAGGCGCTGGCGCGGCTTTGCTGCTGCGCGAACTGCGACAGGTCGCCGTAGCTCGTCACGCC
Organism: Pseudomonadota bacterium; assembly: GCA_039800325.1. Classification (GTDB taxonomy): domain Bacteria; phylum Pseudomonadota; class Gammaproteobacteria; order Burkholderiales; family Burkholderiaceae_E; genus SYIM01. The sequence goes on from JBDLQY010000067.1 coordinate 99, forward strand.
CAGCACCTCGAAGCCCTCGGCCTGAATCGCTTCGGCCAACGCACGAATGCCCAGGCCCGAGGTGTTCTCGGAGCGGTAGTCTTCGTCGATGATGACGATCGGAAAGCGGAATTTCATGGGCGTTCAGGCGTTGCCGCCAGTGCAAGGGCCAAGGAATGGCCGAGGCGCGAAGTGTAGGGACATTTGGGCGCCCCTCGCTTGATCCGTGGCACATGCGGCCGCCAAATGCCTGCGGCTGCAGCCATCTGTGGCATGCGCAAGACAAGCCAGGCGCCCCTGTGGTGCGAGAAGGCCGCTGCTACAATCCGGCGTCTCGGAGCGGTGGATGAGTGGTTTAAGTCGCACGCCTGGAAAGCGTGTGTGGGTTAATAGCCCACCGCGGGTTCGAATCCCGCCTGCTCCGCCAGATACTCAACAAAATCAAGCACTTAGCGGTGATTCCCGAAATCACCCATCATCCGACCCACCAAAATCAAAGTGCTTGAACGGTGACGCTTAGACGCGACAGCGCCACCCTCTCCCGATCTCTTGAGCCTTGGAGCCGACTAGGTCGGAGGCGACTTATCTCGCCTTACGCCACTTCCACGGGGGTATTGGTTCCGGCTCCCCCCAAAGACCGCGTCCTGCTGCTTTGGCAGTCTGCTCCTCTGCTGCGTACAGCCTGCGGTCTGCCACAGTCTGTTCGGATTGGTAGTCCTTGTAGTGCCACGCCAGCCCCGCACGCACTTGCTCCAGATTGACGTCTACCCCGTCAACCACCACCTTTCCGACTAGTCGCCCATAGCGGTCTTGCTTATGGAATTCGACGTCTGCAATACGGTTAAGCACGCGTGCGGATAGGTGCTTTGCTGCTGCCGTACCAAACGGCTGCGCCTTTTCTGGCGCATCTATTCCAGCAAGGCGAATCGTGAAACGTTGCCCAGCGTTGACCGTAAGGGTAAGCGTGTCGCCATCGGCAACCGATGTGACCTTACCCGTGAGCGTTTCGGCCCAGGCCGAGCCTGCCGCCAGCGCAAAGACTAGCAGCAGCCAATAACGCCTGGGCACCTTAAGACGCAGCGCCCACCGCGTCGTTCACGCACTTCTTGGTGAAGCTGCTCTTGGCAGCGCCTGCGAGCTTCTTTTCAGCGGCTGCTGCATCGCACTTCGCCGCTGCGTCGGTCTCGCACTTCTTCATGAACGAGTTCTTGGCAGCCCCGGCGAGCTTCTTTTCTCCAGCCTGCGCCGTGCAGCTAGGGCCTTCAGCGTGGGCAACGGCAGACAGCAGCAAGGCTGCGATGAGTACCAGTGACTTCTGCATGGTGGAACCTCCTTCAAGTGCGTTTCAGTTTAGTCCGGCAGGGGCTCGTTTGTTGAGCCGCTGCGGGTCGATAGTGCGGGTCATGAAAGTCGAAGTTCAGCACAAGTGGCGCATCAAGTGGTGCGGGAAGTGGACCACCACGAACCATTACTGCTCCGAGGAAAGCATCCGCAAGCAGCATCCTGAAGCGCAGTTAGTCCCCAACACCCGGCGAGATTTGTTCATCCCCGAGACACCGGATGAGATGCGGGAGCGCATGCGCTTCACAGACACATCACGCGTTGGCTCACCCGCCCCTGGCTCACCAGCATTGGTCGATTCAGATAAAAACGGGCATCATTAGCGATCACAGATTCCGTAGGAACTACATCAAATTCAGGGGAGTAAGCATGAAATTGTTCAGGGCGTTATTCCTAGCAATAGGGGCACTTGCAGCTTGCTTGGCGGCAGGTGGCGCGGGCGCAGCGACGGTTCAGCCGTCTCTCATCGTCGCCGAAGCTCAGATGATGGTTAGCAAAGGGAAGTTGGATGGATGCGGGTTCCGTCTGAAAGCAATCCCCAAGGACGCCGTGAATCGAGCGACAGCAAACCTTGCAGATGTGTCGTTCATGTTCTACCCGGATAGTGGGGCAGGATTGATCAAAGGAGGAGTGGTCAATGTCAAGGTCGGCGATACAAGACCCGGCAGCGTGTTTGCACCACAACTCACTTCTTTCTGGGTGAAGGCACCCAAGGCAGACCCAACATACCCGCCAGATGGCAAGTACCTGCAGAGCGAGTCAAAGGGATACCTGCTGTACGCAATCTCCATGCCTCAGTTCGTGAACCTATACAGGTCGGTGATGGAAGGGCTGAACGTAGCGATTGGCGTACGAGTCAAGGGCGAGGCAGTCGATCAAATATTCAGCGGCGAGGTGAGCGTGTCTGACGCGGATCGCGAGCAGGCTATTACCTGTAACTCTGATTTGTTACACCGATTGGAAAGGTCACTCCAGAACGAGCAGCGAGAGTCAGGCCGGTAGTCGGAACTCCTCCCTTGCGATCCCTAAGGGGGCAGGTTCTAGGGCAAATATTCCACTTCGGATAAACTTCCAGCACTGACCGCGTATCGGCAGGAGTCCTGTCTGGACTGGGTGACGTGCCCTCAGGGCGATAGTGGGTAGCCAATCCCATCCCCACCCAGCAGGCACCACCCCTCAAATGCGAGGGGCAATGCGTCACAGTTGTGCAGTGTCAATGCTCACCACGGTGAGTAAGTACGAGAGGTGGAAATCGGTGCCACCCCCTCTGTGACCGCTGGAAGAGGCTCTGTCATTTGGCAGGGCCTTTTCTCTTTTCCGGGTACAGTTGCTGATGTAGGCCTCGGTATATTGGGTCGGCAGCTCGCATCCCCGGATGGTCTGACGCGGATCACCTTGAGCCGGGGGCTACTCTCTGGCGGCGAGCTGTACAGCTTCGAGGTGTGCAGATTGATGCGCTGGAAGCGGCTCAGGCCGCGCCCAACAGCCTTCGCAGCAGACACCGGAACGGCGTACAGGTAAGCCCACAAAGAAGAGATTCACTCCATGACCCTTGGAGCGTTGGAGAAGCGCAAAGAGAACGTATCGGAGTTCGTTGACCAGCAGGTCGTCGATAGTGTCTACAACGATCTCACTGGGAATCGTGCTCCAACTGGGCTATTGTCGCCGTGACCTGGTCTGACAGCAGACTCAGATAGGCGATCTGCTCGTCCCGCGTCATTTGCGATGGGGACATATCAATCAGCGGGTAGCCGTCCTTTTGCTCTAGCAAGAGTCCAGCGCACTTCATCTTGAGTTCAGAGCCGGCGATGACGCTTCGGATGACTCGCTTGATCTGGGGGTGCGCTTTGGTCGACGCAAACATGCCGCGCACCTCTGACTTGCCTGCGATCTCCATCCGCTTGCGCAAAGCTGCTACACGCTGAGCTGGGCTTTTCATGGGTTGGCCCTTTCTGTGATGACCCCATCTTATTGCCGTTACGCGTAACGAGCAACAGATCAAGACTCATCGCGCACCCACACGGCGACCTTTGCAACATCGGAGCCAGCCATAAGCCGTTCCTTGAACGCGTCCAGCGGCTCATCGGCTTGCCGCCTGTGCAGCGCCTCACCCACCCTGACGCAGCGGATATCTTTGTCCTGGATGCCGAACGGCACCACCATGAGCAGTATCGGATCAGAGGCTCGGGCATTGCGCGACTCAAGCGCAGACACGCGTGTCTCAAGGCTTGGCATTGGCTTCCTCCAGCTTTCGGATTCGGGCATCTAGTTCGTCCATTTCAGACACTCGCGCCAGTTGCCCAAGCGCACCCACCAGTGACGCAGCTTGACCGGGTGCGATCTCGCCAGCAGCACATGCCCGTAGCAGTGCCCGCCCCTGTTCGGTAAGGCTCCCGTCTGGAAGGGCAATCGGTACTGGTTCCTCTATAGCCTTAGGGCTAGGGATGATCTTGTCCACCACCAACCGCAGCGCAGCAGCATCACCTGCAAGTGCTTGTTGACGCAGGGTGTCGAAGATCGCGGGCAGATCGTCCTTCAGCGCTTCCAGCAGCAAGTCGGATCGGCCTCGTCCACGCGGTCGCCCAGGCCCTCCGGGGTTTCCGTCTGCGAACCGTCCACGCTGATCACGCCCCGATTTCTCGCCGTCTTTTTTCGGTGTTGCTGTCATGTCTGTACCTCTCATTTCGTGATGAAGGGGTCCAAGGTGGCCAAGGTGTCCACGTTTCTAAGCTTGGACATGTTGGCCACCTTGGTCATCTTGGTGGCGCGAGCGATGCGGAAGGCTCCAGTACCAGCGCGTGTCTGTGCCTGATCCGCCCTTGTGCTTGACAACGCCCAACGCCTCAGCAGCACGGCGCAGCGTCCGGGGCGACACCCCGTTTTCGCGAGCCTCAGCCTGTATGGTTTTCGCAGGTGTCATCCCGTCTGCAAGTGCTTCACGCAGGAAGTCCATCGCAGACTCAAGGGCAGATCGGCCATCCTCACTATCGGCGTCACCGCTTTGCTGATCGGCCAGCAGTTCACGGGCAGTGCCTTCCACCGCCTCGGACCACTGGATGTAGCTTGCTGCGATGCCGGGTATCGGCTCGGCCTGGGCAATTGCATAAGCGAATCCGCCCTCATCCGGTCCGATGTTGGATTTCCCTCGCACCAGGATGCGCCGGTCCTCGCCCTCCTCGGTCTTGACCTTGGCAGCTACCAGTACCACACGGGCAACCGCGACGAAGGCCACCGACCCAAGCACACGGGTTACCGGATCACCGCCTACTGCGCTTTTGGATAGGTGCGTAATGCCGACGAGTGCCGCATCTAGGTTGGAAGCAAGATCGACAAGGGGTTGCAGATCGCGCCGAACGTCACCGTTCTTGTGAGAGTCGCCAGTAACTGCCGTGACGATGGGATCAACCACGATCAGGCGGACATTGCCCACGCGCTCTGCCTCGG
>JBDLQY010000068.1:0-25869 GCA_039800325.1 Pseudomonadota bacterium
TATCCATCCTGGTGGCGATCGCGCGCGACCCGCTCAGGGCTATCTGGATTGATGCCACTGGCATAGACTGGAATGGCATCGCGCTGCGCACCCAAAAGCCCTGCGAGCGACTGGCCTGCGCGTCGGGCGTACAGATCCCATAGTGCCAGATCGACCCCTGCGATGGCCTGTGCAAAAGGGCCTGGCTCTGCGGATTGAATCGCCAGCACGGCGGTCCGTCCCGTCAGGGCCGTAAAGGCCGTTGGTGGATCCGGCCACTCGCTTGCCTGCAAAACAGGCGCGAGAACACTGTGAACCAGTCGGGCGCGATGTTCAGCACCCACGGCTGGAAAGTTGCACCAGATTTCACCCCATCCCACACAGCCCTGGTCGTCTTCAGCCCTGACCAGCACCATGGGTCGATCGCGCATGATGCCAAAGGAGGTCACCACCGGCGACTGGATCGGATAACGATAAACATGGGCAGTCAGACGCTTGATGCGTAAAGCTTCGTTCATGGTTTGAGTCCCGGTCCGCTCAAGGCGAGAAACAAGGCGCGAGGTTCAAAGTCTGTACCGTATCACTGCCCGCCAAGCCCGTCGCGCAAAACGCATTCCATGCGACACTTGGGCATCATCACGAAATCGCTCAGGCACGGGCGACGATCACGCCCAGCATCCTATGGACAGCATTGTCATCGTCATCATTGCCATCGCCGCCCTGATGGGCGGTATCGCCGCAGGACTCATCCTGGGACGTAGCCGCGCGGCTGCGCAGCAGTCGGCCGCATTGTCACAGGTACAGGCCGAGCTCGGCGCCAGACTGGCAGTGGCGCACAGCGAACAGGAACAAGCGCAGGCACAGCTACGCACTCGACTCGATGAGCTGCATCAGGCACTGGCCGATCAGGCGCGCATGCGCGATACGCTGGATGCGGCCCGAGACGAAGTCGCTGCCCTATCGGAGCGATCGCGTAGGCTACCCGAACTGGAAGCTGGTCTGCGCGAGTTACGCACGGCCCTCGAAGCAGCGCAGGCCGATGCCTCACGCCTGGGTATTGAAGCAGAGGGGCTGCGTCAGCAGCTCAAAGCAGAACGTGATGCATCGGCCGAGAAGCTGTCGCTGCTTGAGCGCGCTCGAGAGTCACTCAGCGACCAGTTCAAGGCGCTGGCTGGCGAAATACTCGAGTCCAATTCACGGCGTTTTGCCGAGCAAAACCAAAACAATCTCTCGCAAATTCTCGAACCCCTGCGCGAGCGGCTGGGCAGCTTCCAACAGAAAGTCGAGTCGATTTACGTCGAAGAGGGAAAAGACCGCAGCGCTCTTAAGGAGCAGGTGCAGCAACTCATGCGCCTGAATAACACGCTCAGCGAAGAAGCGCGTCAGCTGACAGCAGCGCTACGCGGCTCATCCAAGCAGCAGGGTAATTGGGGTGAGCTGGTGCTTGAGCGGGTACTAGAGGCCTCGGGGCTACGTAAGAATCACGAGTACCTGGTCCAGGATGCCCGTACCGATGCCGACGGCCAGCGCCGGCAGCCCGATGTCGTGATTTTGCTGCCAGAAGATCGCCGCCTGGTGGTCGACGCCAAGGTGTCACTGATCGCCTATGAGCGACTGGTTAATGCCGATGATGACGCGCAGCGCGAGGTGGCCTTACGCGAACACCTCAATTCGGTACGAAACCACTTGCGACAGTTATCCGATAAGGCCTACCAGAATCTGTACGGTGGCGAATCACTCGACTTCGTCTTGATGTTCGTCCCCATTGAGCCCGCCTTCATCAGCGCGGTCAATGCAGATGCACGCCTGTTCATGGATGCCTGGGAAAACAACGTACTTCTGGTCAGCCCCTCGACGCTGCTGTTTGTGGTGCGTACCGTGGCGCATCTGTGGCGACAAGAGGCGCAGAACCGCAACGCGCAGGATATCGCACGGCGTGGCGCCGAGTTGTACGACCGACTGGTAGGCTTCACTGAAGAACTGCTTCAGGTGGGCTCTAAGCTAGAGGCGGCACAAGACGCCTGGCGCAATGCCACGAAACGGCTGAGCGAAGGTCGAGGCAATGTCATTCGGCAGGCTGAAATGCTGCGTGAACTGGGCGTGAAGCCCACTAAATCGATGCCTCGCGCGTTATCAGCGTCGGCACAGGATGAAAGCTCAGCGCAAGCTCCAGAGGCTTAGTTTCTGGGCTTTGCCGCTTCAGACGGTACCGTAGCTCCCTCACCAGCCGATATAAAGGCCTCGTGCAGGCTCAGATGAATACGGTCTTTCAGGTGCACGCCTAAGTCGGTATGGCGTAACCTGTCCATGACTGGCCCCTTGACCTCGGCCAGATCAAGACGGATGCCCCGTTCTGCCAGCGTCTGCTCAAGCTGCGTGAGCACACCCAACGCCGTACTGTCGACCTGATTCACCCCGGCAAATGAGAGCACCAGACGCCTGATGCTCGGGTCGGCTGCCAGATGCGCCTCTAGGGCCGACTCGACCATGGCCGCGTTACCGAAAAACAGGTTCTCGTCGATGCGCACAGCCAACAGACCCTGTACGGTCTGCACCTGGTGACGCTGCACATTGCGAAAGTGTTCGGTACCGGGAATTCGACCCACCACAGCCACATGGGGCCGACTGCTGCGCCAGACCAGCACCCCCAGGGACAGGCCAACACCCAGCAAGATTCCGGCTTCAACCCCCAGCAGCAGGACACCCAGGGCGGTAGCGATCAGCGCCAGCGCATCGGCACGGTCATAGGCCCAGGCCTCCTTCAGTGTTTGCACGTCGATGAGTGAGGTGACCGCGATAATGATGGTCGCAGCCAGCACGGCATGTGGCAGATAATAAAAAAGCCCGGTCAGCCCCATGACCACCAAAGCCATCAGCAAGGCCGAAATAACGCCTGCCAGAGGGGTCACGGCGCCTGCGGCAAAGTTAACCACCGAACGCGCAAAGCCGCCCGTGACCGGATACGCACCTGACAGAGCACTGGCCACATTAGCCGCACCCAGCCCCAGCAGTTCGCGGTTGGGCACGATACGCTCGCGCCGCTTGAGCGCCAGCGACTGCGCCACCGAGACACTCTCGACAAAGCCCACCAGCGAGAGCAGCAGTGCAGGCAATAGCAGCGCACTCAGCATAGAGACATCGAACCCAGGCCACCGCAGAACGGGCAAACCCGACGGTACGGCACCCACGACCGCCACGCCGGCCCGCTCATCGAGCTGCAACAACCACACGGTGAGCGTTGAGACGATCACCGCAAGCATGGGTGCAAGCCGTGCGAACAGGTCTGATATTTTTCGGGGCATGCCGATTGCGCTCAGGGCCCCGGCCAGCCAGCGCCGGGCAGCCCACAGAAACAGCAATGAGAGCAGTCCAATGCTCAGGGTAACGCCGTTTGTCTGCGGCAGCACCGCGACAAGCGAGGCCAAGAGACCAGGAATGCCATCGCCCGCTGCCTTGACTCCGAGCAGATGACGCAGTTGGCCGACGGCGATCAGAATGGCCGAGCCGCTGATGAATCCGCTGATCACCGGATGACTGAGAAAGTTGGCGAGAAAGCCTAGACGCAGGGCCCCGAAGGCGAGCAGCATCAGGCCAGACAGAAGAGCCAGCTGAACAGACAGAGCGATGAACTGATCTGAGCCCGGGGCAGCCAGTGGCGCGAGGGCACTGGCTGACATGAGCGAAATCACGGCCACTGGGCCCACGGCCAGCGTCATGCTGGTGCCCAAAGCAGCGTAGGCGAGGATGGGCACAATGCTGGCGTACAGGCCGATCTGAGGCGGCAGACCGGCCAGCATGGCGTAGGCCAGGCTTTGCGGAATGAGCATCACCGTGACAATGAGCCCTGCGGTGAGGTCACCGGCCAGCCACTCGCGTCGGTACCCGGTCAGCCAGGGCGGTAGCCACTTCATGACAGCGTCGACTGCGCTGGGCTATCAGGCCGTGGCCGTGCCGCTGAGACGACGCCGCTCAATCACTTCGAAGATGGCCATACCGGCCAGCATGGCCACAACGAACACCAGTGCCTTGGGTTGCCCTGCGGCCATCGATACAACGGCAGGCCCCGGACAAAAACCCGCCAGACCCCAGCCCGCACCAAAAACGAGGCTGCCCACAACTAGCCGACGATCGATATCGCGGGAGGTGGGCAGATGCATGGCGCCACCCAGAAAGTTAAGAGTACGCCTGCGTGCCGTGGTGAAGGCGAAAATACCTACTGCAATGGCCCCGCCCATGACGAAGGCGAGTGAGGGGTCCCACTGACCAGCCAGATCGAGAAAGCCAATGACTTTTCCTGGATCAGTCATGCCGGCCAGGATAAGCCCCAGGCCAAACAGCAGCCCCACCAGAAATTCGGAAAAGCGTTGTGTCATGACAGTTTCCCTGCGAAGTTTGGGGCTCAGCCCAGAAGATGGCGGATGAAGAACACGGTGACGAAGCCCGCCGCCATGAAGGCCAGCGTGGCCACCAGCGAACGGGGCGACAGACGCGATAAACCACACACGCCATGCCCGCTGGTGCAGCCGGCGCCGTAGCGCGTACCCACGCCAACCAGCAGACCCGCGATGATCACCACGAGCCAGCTGGCATCGATGCGTGCCGCGAGGGGGCGACCGGTCAGCGCGACCCACACGGCTGGCGCAGCCACCATGCCCAGTACCAGAAAGATTCGCCAGCTGAGATCACCGGCTTTAGGTTTGAGCAGGCCCCCGATAATGCCGCTGATACCCAGCACACGGCCATTCAGCAGAACGAACATGGCAGAGGCAAGCCCGAGCAGAAGACCGCCGGCCAGCGACGCCCAGGGGGTGAAATTATTCCAATCGATTTGCATGCTGATTACTCCGGTGTGGTTCGACAGAATTGATCGTGCAATACCCTGATTAAGGCCATGGCAGCCTCACTGGCGATGCGGTAATAAATGCGCTTGCCCTCGCGACGCGTATCGACCAGTCCGTCATCGCGCAGCACGCCTAACTGCTGCGACAGCGTGGGCTGCAGGATGCCGGTGAGGGCCTCGAGTTCGCTCACGCAGCGTTCGCCGCCTGACAACTGACACAACAGCAACAGGCGGTCAGGGTTGGACATGGCCTTCATGAGACGACAGGCGCTCTGGGCCGAGCCACGCAGCGCGTCGAGATCGATGTCTAGGCTTTCAGTACTTGTCATGACAATCATTATATTGATTTATATTCTATTTATCCATATTATATTTTTAACTAATTTATTTCAAGAACACTCTGGAGCAGCACCATGAATCCTTCCGTAAAAGCATTCTTTGACCCCACCACCTGGACCGTGAGTTATGTCGTCTATGACCGGCCAGGCGGGGCCGCCGCCATCATTGATTCGGTACTCGACTACGACCCCAAGTCAGGCCGCACGCGCACACACTCAGCACAACAGCTTGTCGAGTATGTACGCGAGCAGAAACTGTCTGTGCAGTGGATCATGGAAACGCATGCACACGCTGACCATCTATCGGCAGCGCCATGGCTCAAAGCACAGCTGGGCGGTGCCATCGTGATCGGCGCAGGCATCACCACGGTGCAAGGCGTTTTTAAGAAGATTTTCAATCTAGAAGCTGAGTTCGCCACCGATGGCCGTCAGTTCGACAAACTGCTCGCCGATGGCGAACGTTTCCAGATCGGAGAGTTGGAAGGCGAGGCCATGTGGGTGCCCGGGCACACGCCAGCCTGCATGGCCTATCGCATTGGCGATGCAGCCTTTGTCGGTGACACCATGTTCATGCCCGACGTTGGGTCTGCTCGCTGCGATTTTCCCGGCGGCAATGCTCACACGCTCTATGCCTCAGTGCGCCGTCTGCTGAGTCTGCCGCCGCAGACCCGTCTTTTTCTGTGCCACGACTATCCGCCCAATGGCCGTCCGGTCAAATGGGAAACCACCGTCGCCGAGCAACGGGCGGCCAATATTCACATTCGCGACGGGGTCAGCGAAACCGAGTTCGTCGCCATGCGCACGGCGCGTGACGCGAAGCTCGACATGCCGGTGCTCATACTGCCTGCCGTTCAGGTCAATATCCGAGCGGGCGAGCTGCCACCGCCCGAGGCCAACGGCGTTTCATATCTGAAAATTCCGCTCAACGCGCTCTGATCAAGCGCTCACTGACAAGCCACGCGCAGGCTGCGGGTCAACGCCCGGCTGACCGCAAGGGTGGCCAGCCCCGGTGCCGGGCCAGCAGCGCATAAGTCGGGCGCATCGCCATCACTACGGCCACATAACGTACGACATGAAACAAGGCCACCAGTGGCACGCCCAATTGCAGCAGCTTAGCGGTTAAGCTCATTTCGCCCACGCCGCCGGGGGCCATGGCAAGAATCATGGTTGGAAGCGGTACACCCGAAAGGGCCGATAGAACAGCAGCTGCCAGAGCTGAAACGCAAATTCCAGCAAGTGATGTAAGCGCCATCACGCCCAGATATCGCGGACCACGACGAAAAAACGCGCGATCGAAGCGACTGCCCAATGAGACGCCAATCAGCAACTGGCCCGCGTTGACCAAAACGGTGGGCAAGGCGCTGAGCGGCCACTGTGCCATGCTCATCGCGGCCGCGGCAAAAAGCGGCCCCAGCACCCAGGCGTTGGGTATGCGTAAACGACTTGCGAGCCAGCCTGCCAGGGCCGTTAAAGCCAGAAGCCGCAGCAGCCCCGGCGCGTTCACCCCAAGCTCAATAGGCGTAAACCAGTCATTACCCGACACACCTAACCACTGGTAGGCGAAGGGCAGCAGACTAACCACCAGCGTGATGCGCAAGGCATGGCCTGCCGACACCAGGGCAACCGAGGCACCCGCCCTTTCGCCCAGGGACGCCATCTCTGACGCACCACCGATCGCACCGCCGAAAAAAGCTGTCGCTGGATCAGCCCCACCCCAGCGTCTGAGTGCAAACGCGAATGCGAGGCCCAGACAGACAGCGTAGGCCGCAGCAATAAGCACGAGTGGAAGAAGCGAACCGAGTCGCGCAGCAGCCTCAGGCGTGAAGTAAAGCCCCAGCGCCGTGCCGATCATCCAGTGCCCCCCGCGCCGAGCGAGTACTGGCGCACGCAGCTGATAGCCCGCAAGACAGCAGATGGCAACGCACACTAATGGACCCAGCATCCAGGGAAGCGGAGTGCCCAGGCGAGAAAAGAGAGTGCCTGCGAACGCGCCCAGAACCAGCGCGATGAGGAAACGAGGGTCGGTCAGCCCCACCGATACGCCGGCCGTCAGCCCACCGCGCGCCGCACTGAATCGAGCGAAGTACGCTTTAACCGCGGGCCTGACTTCATGACCTGCCCGGGCAGCGGACGGCTAACAATGGCCTCTACTTCGCGTGCCACCGCACACAGCTTTTCAAGGTCAATACCCGTCTCATAGCCGCACTCGTGCAGCAGGTACACCAGATCTTCAGTGCAGATATTGCCGGTGGCACCGGGAGCAAATGGACACCCGCCAAGGCCGGCAATCGACGATTCAAACTCACGCACACCCAATGCCAACCCTGCCATTACATTGGCTAGCCCCACTCCGCGCGTGTTGTGAAAATGCAGTGACAAGTGAATGTCAGGAAAACGCTCCCTCAGGCCCTCGACTGCGCGCTCGACAACCGGGGGCGTGGCCATACCCGTGGTGTCGCCCAAGGTGAGATGCCTGACACCATTCCGGTAATAGACCTCAGCGACCCGAACCAGCGAGCTGACCGGCACGTCGCCTTCAAACGGACAGCCAAACGCAGTCGCAATGGCCCCGCTGACCGGAACATTGAACTGCCGTGCGATCGGCATGAACTCTTCGACATCGGCAAGCGCCTTGGCGATGGGCTTGTTGAGATTGGTCTGGCAGTGGCTTTCGCTGGCCGACACGAAACACACCATGGCGTCGACTTTAGCCGCCGCCGCCCGCTCAGCACCACGAGCATTCGGCACCAGCGCAGCCAGCCTCACGCCTGGCTTGCGCTGCACCCGCGCCATGAGCTCAGCTGCGTCCGCCAACTGGGGAATTGCACGCGGCGACACAAACGAGGTGGCCTCAAAGGCTTTGACGCCTGCATCAATCAGTGCATCCAGGACAGCGACCTTTACATCGGTGGGAATGAATTTGGGCTCGGCCTGAAAGCCATCGCGAGTGCCAACTTCGGTCACCAGCACTGCACGGGTGTCGGGGGAAGCGGGAGCAAAGCGCATGAGCAATCCTTCAGAAAAAACGAACAATAATACGGCTTAGCGTATTCAAGCCAAACCTACACAACACCTTCGGCATGCAAACGAGCGATATGTGCCGGATCGTAGCCAAGCTCAGCAAGCACGGTGTCAGAATCACCACCAAGCTCAGGCGGAAGGCGATGGATACGACACGGCGCGTCGGTGAACTTGATCGGAAAACCCAGAACATCCATGGGGCCGTGCAGCGGATGATCGATGGTGATTCGCATCTGCTGGTGCTTGACCTGGGGATCGTCAAAGACCTGCGCGACGTTGAGCACTTTGCCACAGGGAACACCCGCCTGATTGAGCGAGGAGATCCAGTGGTCTATAGGTTGCGTTCGCGTCACCCGATTGACTCTTTCGTGTATTGCGTCGCGATGAGCGAATCGCTTGGCCGGCGTGTCAAAGTCGTCGTGGCTGCGTAACTCACTAATGCCCAGGGCGTCGAGCAACTTGAAATAAACCCCGTCGTTGCTCGGTGCAATAGCCACCTGCCCGTCGAGGGCCTCAAATAAGCCGTAGGGCGCCACCAGCCCGTGGTTGTTTCCATTGCGCGGGGGCACTTCACCAGTGGCAAAGTGATGGGCGGCCATGAACGCCAACATGCTGATCATGCCATCGGTCAGCGCCGTGGTGACTTCTTCACCCAGACCTGTTCGGTCGCGTCGAACCAGGGCGGCCAATACGCCCATAGCCGCATAGGCACCCGCAACGAGATCAGAAATGGGGGGGCCTGCCCGCATGGGCGGTCCGTCAGCATCGCCCGTCACGCTCATGAAGCCGCTCATGGCTTGGGCAATGAAATCAAAGGCGGGCCTCTGTGCGGAGGGACCGTCAAGACCGAAACCCGTCACGTGTGCCACAACCAGATCGGGCTTGATAGTCTTGAGCGTCTGGCGGTCAAAGCCCATACGGTCAAGAACACCCGGCCGATAGTTATCGACCAGCACATCGGCTCGGGCGATCAGGCGCCCCAGCACCTCGCGACCCGCTGCGCTGCGCAGATCGAGCGTGACCGAGCGCTTGTTGCGGTTGAAGCTTGCGAAGTACAGCGAAAAACCATCGGGGGTGGTTCCCCCCTGCTGGCGAATGGGGTCGCCGTCACTGGGATCTTCGATCTTGATGACCTCAGCCCCCATATCGGCCAGAAACATCGAGCAGAAGGGGCCTGCCAAGATACGCGTGAGATCAATCACGCGAATACCCTCAAGCTGCATGAGCCCCCTCTGAGCGTTCAGATTCAGATATTCACTCGACTTTGACGCCTGACTTGCGGGCGATATCACCCCAGCGCGCGTAGTCGGTCTTAACGAACTCGGCGAATTCGGCTGATGTGCCGCCCCCGATGGCCACGCCCGCATTGGTGATTTTCTCAATCACATCGCGCTGCTGCAGCACTTTATTGACTGCTTCATTCAGACGGGCCACGATAGTCGCGGGTGTACCCACGGGCGCGAAGAGCCCCAGCCAGATGTTGACGTCAACGCCGGCGACGCCACCCTCCTGAAGGCTCTTGGTGTCAGGCAGTTGACTGGAACGTGCAGCCGAGGTCACAGCCACCGCGGTGAGTTTACCCGAGCGAATATGTGGAATGACTGAACCGATGGACAGAATCGCCACATCGACAGACCCGCCCATGACGTCGGTCATGGCAGGCGCGGCACCTTTGTAGGGCACGTGGGTAAGCCGTACCCCGGTCAACGCCTTGAACTGCTCAGCGAACAGATGGCCGACAGTGCCATTACCCGCACTGGCCCACAAAATGCCTTCGCCTGTCTTGCCTTTAGCGATCAGTGAGGCGGGATCTTTAATAGACGAATTTCCGGCGCTGGCAATGGCCAGCGGGGCTACCGATACCCGAATAATGGGTGCAAAGCTCTTGACCGAATCATAAGTGAGCGTGTTGTACAAAAACGGTCCAAGCATCATGTTGTCAGACTGGCCCATGACGATGGTGTAGCCATCGGGCGCAGCCTTGGAAACCGACTCGATAGCGATATTGCCACCCGCGCCGGGCCGGTTCTCAAGCACGATCGTCCAGCCGGTCATTTCGGCCAGCTTGTTACCCACGATACGGGATACGAAGTCGGTGCCGCCACCGGGAGGAAACGGAATCACCAGGCGAATCGGTTTGTTCGGAAAATCGCTTTGGGCCCAGGCCACCGGGGCCGCTGCGACCAGTAATGCCGCAGCCAGTGCACGTCCAAAAATTCGTTTAAGCATGATGGTCTCCTGTAAGGGTTTTTATTTAATCTTCAATACGAATGGCTCGCGCAGGGCAGATGGCAGCGGCCTCGCGGGCGAAATCATGAGCATCAGCCGCAGGTTCAGCCTGCAACAGCACCACAATACCGTCCGATTCACGCTGATCAAACACCTGGGGCGCAACCCACACACATTGTCCAGCACCGATACAACGGTGCTCGTCGATGTGAACTTTCATAATATGTCTTCTCCTGAAATTGGCTGATGCTCACTGAGCGAAATGATCGCATGACCGCCGCAGTTACCAGAGAAATCAGGCGTACCGATCGGGCTTATTGTTCAGGCCTTCGCCTGCGGCCAGCGAACCGGCAGATTGTGTAAACCGTAAATCTGCATGTCGTGCTTGAAACGAACCTGCTCAATCGCGACATCCGGCGCCAGATCGGGTAAACGCCGCAACAGAACACCCCACAAAACCTGTAGCTCGATGCGGGCCAGCACCTGGCCCAGGCACTGGTGTATGCCGAATCCAAAGGTGAGGTGACGGCCCATTGGTCGATCAATATCCAGGCGGTCGGGCTGGTCGAATACGGCTTCATCACGATTGGCCGATGCCAACGACAAAAATAGGCCCTCACCCGCACGAATCAGAACACCGCTGATCTCGACATCGACCCGGGCCACTCGGCGCGGAGAAAACTGTACGGGACTGATGAAGCGCAGAAGCTCTTCGACCGCAGCCGCGATGGCCTGCGGCTGCTCGATCACACGACGCATCAGCGTCGCGTCGCGCAACAGCAGAAGCGTCCCCATACCGATCATGTTGGTGGTGGTGTCATGACCCGCGCGCAAAATCATGGCTCCGATCTCGGCGAACTCATCGACACTGAGATGACCGGGGCGAACATGCTCGGCGATGATACGGCTGACCATGTCGTCGCGGGGCTGCGCCTCACGTTCCCGGATAAGCGCTCGCACATAGTCAGCTAATTGGCGGGCGCGCGACTGAGCTTCGCCAGGCGTTTGCGTCAGCCCGTGGCGCGCGGCAGCGCAGGTAATGATGAAGCGATGATCTTCAAACGGCGAGCCAAAGAGCAGCGACATCACCAACGACGGAAACGGTACGGCCAGACGCTCAACCAGATCTTGTGGTGAGCCCGCCTGCACCATATCGGCCACGAGCTGCTCGGCAATCGAAGCAATCTGCGGCTCAAGCGCTCGCATGCGCCGTACTGAAAACTCCTGCGTAAACATGCGACGAAAGCGATCATGGTCAGGGTTATCCATGCCCACGAAGGCACGTTCATCGCGATCAACAGCGACCCTGGCCTCAGTAACCGTAGGAAACCCAGACTGCGCAAACCGTCCGCTGAAGCGTTCATCATCAGCCAACACCGCTCGAATATCGGCCTGGCGAGTCAATACCCAAGCTCGCTCACCATTCCAAAGTCGAACTGGCAGAACGGGTTGGTCTGATCGCGCCCGAGCGTATTGCGGCGGTGGATCAAACGGCGAGACCCGGACAAACGGAAAGGTGGCATCGGCCTGACCTGACGGGCATGCAGACACACGCACAGGCAAGCGTTCATTCGCCACGAAACACCGGCGGCCGTTTTTCCATGAAAGCCCGCGCGCCCTCGCGATAATCGGCGCTTGCGTAGCAGCGAGCAATGGCCGCCTCAACGGCGGCCATGTCACGATCAGCGCGGTCAAGCATCAACTGTCCGACGGTTTGCTTAAGGGCACTGAGGGTTAGCGGCGCATTGCCGGCGACAGCTGTGCACCACTCATCAACCACGGTATCAAGCCGATCACCGGATTCAACACGGCTGAGAAATCCCATTTGTAAGGCGTCTGCCGCACCGAAAATACGCGCCGAAAAAAAGATGTCGAACGTATTCTGCGGGCCCAGCACGTTGAGAAAACGTCGCACGCCCACTGCGCTATACCCCAGCCCCAAACGACCAGCAGGCATGCGAAATCGCGCATCATCGGACGCGAAACGAATATCGCAGGCTGCTGCCAGGCCCAATCCGCCACCCATGCAGATGCCACGAATTTTGGCAATCACCGGCTTTGTGCAACGCACGGGCGCGCTATAGGCCTCTTCGACTGCCCGGTTGTAGCGGGCCTGGGTTTCGGCATCGGTACGCTGGCTTTCAAATTGAGAGATATCAGCGCCCGATACAAAGGCCTTACTGCCCTCGCCTTCCAGCACGACCAGGCGAATCGAACGATCGGCCTCGAGTTCGGCCAGGACCCGGGGTAGCGCCAGCCACATATCAACCGTCATCGCGTTGTATTTAGCCGGATTGGAAAACACCACGCGCCCTATCGGGCCCTCTCGCCGTACGATCAATTCAGGCATTGCAAGCTCTTTGGTTGGCGGACCTTCTGGCCCGGGGCGGCCAGATCGGTTGATTGAACGGACTCAGAAAGGCAGATCGGGTTCACCCAGATTCAGCATCAGTCGATTGGCCCAGGCAAAAATAGCCACTGAGTTGATGAGATCAAAAATCTCGCGGTCACTGACGCCCTGTTCGCGTAGTCGCTCAACCGCCCGTCCGGGCAACTCGCCCGGCGCGGCTGTCAGCGCGATCGAAAACGCAACGATTTCACGCTCTCGCGGCGTGGTACCTGCCGCATAGGGATAGTCAAACACCTGTGCGATGACGTCCTGTCGACGGGCAAGCTGCTCGAAGCGCTGGGCGTGTACCGACGCGCAATAGACACAGCGATTAATGCGCGAGGCGACCGTTGCGCCTAGCTCGCGCTCAGCGCGCGACATGCCACCGGGCGCATACATGATGGCGTTGAAGGCCGCCGAACGCTGTCTGAGAATGGTCGGCTGATGAATCAGGGTAAGGTAATAGTCTGACTCTTTTGCTTTTGGATGGCTTTCTTCAAGCACCGCGATCTGCTCGGATGTCGCCTGATCAAGCGCTACCGTCGGCAGCCAGGCTCTCCAGGGAAGCGTTTCGTTGGTGAAGCCCCGTACCCGCAGCACGGTGTAGTCAGATAAGGCTTCTGCGGCGCTGGCGCCAGCCGCGGAGGCCGCCATCGCCGCACCACGCGCCTCTCCCAGCGCGATCAGACCGGCTACAACCCGGGTCTGATACGAGAGGTAGGCGATCAGCTGTGCCAGGGTAATGATGGCTGGCGTGCTGAGACCCGCAGCCGGCAATCGCATCAACAGGGCCTTGTCGCCTTCAACGGGTTTGCGGATCAGGGTGGCCGTGAACTGCAAGATGGTCCGCAGTCGCGGGTCTGCCAGGGTCGAAGAGTCGCCGTGTTCTACCGCGCTCAGCGCGTCGTCGACGGGCCCCAGCGCCGCCAGTTGCTGGCGATAGTGGGCCGCCAGCTGCGGCGCGGGCGTGAGCCTGCAGGCATACAGGGCGACCAGCAGTCGCTCGCGCAGCGACAGTCCTTCAAGGGTTGGACTAAAGAGCAGGTCATGGCTGGACTGCGTAGCCTGTGCGACTTTCTCACGCCAGTGACGCAGAGCATGAACCGGATTTCCGGCGGTTAGCCCAAGCAGTTCGTCGATGAGGTCGGAAGAAGACCGGGATACAACAGCCTGATTCATGGTTGAGTCGTCCTTGAAGAAGTAACGATACTGGCTGGGACTGTGCCTGCCGCGACTGTGGCGATGGCGTCAGGATTCGGTCCATTCGTCGCCAAGCAGTTCGGGCTCCTCGAATGCCTGGATGACCTCAAAGTGTCGCTCGACGCCTTCTGCCAGGAACAGAGCGGCCAGTCCCTGGGCCAGGCGATGCGCGCCCTCGCTAATAGCCGGAATATCACCCGCGACTGTGCCATGCGACAGGGTAGCCGGATAGCAGAAACAATGAATACGATCGATACCTGGGCAGGCGCCTGCGACACGCTCGCGAAACTCAAATGCGGGTCCGAGATCGGGAGACTCGGACAGTTCGTCGTCCGCCTCGTGCGGGTCAGGCTGATAGCGCTGCGACCACAGTCGAATATGCGACGAAAAAGCCGCAAATTCTGGGCGAGCTGTGAAGTTGACACGAAACCCGGTTGAAAACAGCACGAAATCAAATTCGAATACGCCACGCGGCGTGTGCAGCGTGACGGTCCGTCCATCGGTCTGCACCTCATCGATGCAGGCCCCCAGCCGGAAACGCGCATTGGCATGGCGGGACACCCGTAGAGTACTGCCTCTGGGGGGCGGCGTCTGCTGCTCATTCACGTAATGACGAATACGCCATTTCCACTCGTCAGGCAGGTCGACAAAACCGTGCGTCATGCCAGCGCTTCCTGAGCCTTTGCCTTTGTTGACCCGGGGCAATTCACGACGGCGAATCAGCAGATCGACGCTCTGAGCGCCAATCTCAAGGGCCGTTGCTGCGCAGTCCATGGCCGACGCGCCGCCGCCGATCACGGCAACGCGCAAGCCACGCAAACGGCTGTAATCAAGCTCATCTGAAGAATGGGCTCGTAAGTGAGCGGGAATGTGTCGGGCGAAGTCGGGATACCAGGCCGCACCCAGCCCATCGCGACCTGTTGCCAAGACCACGCGCCGCGCATGCATCATGGACTCGCGACCGGCATGGCGAACCCGCAGACTTACTCGCCCATCTGCATGGGGTTGGACAGCGAGAATTTCGTGCTCATTGCGTACCTCGGGCTGCACCATGCGCCGGTACCAGCGCAGATAGTCCATCCATTGCAGACGCGGAATTTTGTCGAGTGCCTGCCAGGCGTCTGCGCCGAACTGTGCCTCAAACCAGGCTCGGAAGGTCAGTGACGAAAAACCCAGACATGGCCCTGTAAGCTGCTTGGGCGAACGCAGCGTCTCCATCCGGGCGGTGGTTGCCCAGGGGCCTTCAAGACCCTCAGAAGCGCGATCAAAATTGACTGCCCGAATTCCCAGAAACTTAAGCGCCGCAGCTACGGTAAGTCCCGCCATTCCAGCCCCGATAATGGCGACATCCAGCAGGGGCTCTCCGTCATGCTGACGTTGGATGACCCACGACTTCGGGGGAAGTTCAAGCCAGGTGAGATCCTGTCGAAAGCGCGCTTCCAGCGCAGCCAATCCGCTCAAGTGGCTCACTCGATGGTTGCTCCTGAAAATTTCACCACCTCAGCCCACTTGCGAATCTCATCGTCAAGGTGTTTGGCCAGTCGCTCGGGGGTGCCGCCTGCCGGTTCAACGCCCATCTCCATCAGCTTCTTACGCGAGGCCGGATCAGTCAGAACGCGATTTGCCGCTTCATTGAGCTTACGGACGGCCTCTTTGGGTGCACCCTTGGGAAACATTAGCGCGAACCAGGTCTGTGACTCAATCGGCATGCCCAGCTCACGCATGGTGGGAACATCAGGCAGCACGGGCGACCGCTCGGGTGCCAGCACGGCAATGGGACGCACCTGCCCCGCACGGATGGCGCCCTGTGCGCCTGTGATGAGATGAAACATCATCTGAATCTGGTTGGCCATGAGATCGGTAGTGGCCTGCCCCACGTTGTTGTACGGCACGTGAATGATGAAGGTGCCTGTCTGCTTTTTATAAAGCTCAGCGGCCAGGTGCATGGAACTGCCCTGACCTGACGACGCGTAATTGAGACGCCCAGGACGGCTGCGAATATAGTCAGTCACTTCCGTGAGACTGCGCCCTGGCAAATCATTGTTGACCACCAGCACGTTGGACACACCGCCCAGCAAAATGACTGGCTCGAAATCATTGACCGGGTGAAAAGGCAGATTTCGATAAAGACTGATGTTGGTGGCCAGTGTGCCGGCCCATGAGAACAGCAGCGTGTAGCCGTCGTTGGGCGACTTGGCGGCCAGGGCTGCGCCGATGTTGCCATTGGCACCACCGCGATTTTCGACCACCAATTTTTGATTCAGTAAGCGGGTGAGTTCATCGGCCACATGGCGAGAAACCGGATTGGCCGTGCCTCCGCCCGCATTGGCCGGGACAATCATGCGAATAGGCTTGGACGGCCACTCGTCAGCCATACCAGACAGCGGCAGCATCGCGGCACAAGCCGACAGCATCAAGGCAACAGGGGCGAAGCGTGTCTTCATGAGGCATCCTTACTGTACAGATGGCAAAAATAACCGATCCAGATCAACACTATAACGTCGACGCCGAAGACGCTGAAGCGACGGGACGGGCAACAGACCGCAGAAACGAAATCCCGATTGACACCGTTCGTCCCACATGTGAGATTCAGGCGAATTCCATTTGATGAAGCGCCATCTGGCAGGGAGAGCGAGCATGCCCCGGGTTTTAAGCGACGAGCAGGTCAAGCAATACCATGAACGCGGATATCATTTCCCGCTTCAGGCCATGTCGCCTGAACAGGCACAGGCACTACACGCACGCTATGAGTCGCAGGCCCACCTGATCAAGGGTCGAAACAATCAAAAGCCACACCTGCTTTTTCCGTGGCTCAACGAGCTGATCCGCTCACCGCGCATCCTCGATGCGGTGGAAGATGTTCTGGGCCCCGACCTGTTGTGCTGGAGTGCGCAATTCTTTGCTAAGCCAGCAGGCGATCCGGGCTATGTCAGCTGGCATCAGGACGCCACCTACTGGGGCCTGTCTTCGCCAGATGTGGTCACTGCCTGGGTGGCTTTATCGCCCAGTACGCCGCTGGCGGGCAACATGAAAGTCATACCCGGCACCCACCGGTCTCAGGTACCTCATGAAGACAAGTTTGACGAAGCCAATCTGCTGTCGCGCGGACAAGAGATCGCGGTACAGGTCGATCAGTCAAAGGCCATCGACGTCACGCTGCAGCCGGGGCAGTTTTCTCTGCACCATGTGCTGATCTTTCACGCCTCTGAGCCTAACCAGGCTGATCATCCGCGCATTGGCTTTGCCATTCGCTATGTACCGACGCATATCAGGCAGACTGCGGGCACTCGCGAAAGCGCAAGCCTGGTTCGCGGCACAGATCGCTTTGGACATTTTGATCTCGAGCAGCCGCCCGAGGCCGATATGCACCCCGATGCCGTTGCCCGTCACGGCGCCATCATTGATCGGCAGTTGAAAATTCTTTACGAAGGCGCTCGCCAGCGCGGTAAGCTCGGACCCAAGGCTGCCTGAGACAGGCAGCGGCGATGGATGCTTCGCGCGTGCTGCGGCGGGCGCGCCTCATGCTGGCGGTCGGTGCATTGCTGGGGCTGACCGCGGTTGCTGTGGGCGCCTTCGGAGCACATGCACTACGCCCCCATCTGACGCCAGACCGCATGGCGGTGTTTGAGACCGCCAGCCGTTATCAGTTCTATCACGCATTCGGCCTGTGCATTGCCGCAGTGCTGTCCCTGCAGCGCGGCCCGGTGCGCGAGCTGTCCTGGGCTGCAAGCCTGTTTGCGTTGGGCTGCGTGATTTTTTGCGGCAGTCTTTACGCGCTTTCGCTGTCAGGCTGGCGTGCGCTGGGTGCGCTTGCTCCCGTCGGCGGGCTGTGTTTTATGGGTGGGTGGTTGCTGGTGGTCATCGCTGCATGGCGATGGCGGGCCGATTAACTCTGCGCCCAAGATACCCATCGCATCGGAATGAACCGTCTCAGAGCTTACGCGCTGAAGACCGTCGGGCTGACAGCAGCAGAACACCCCCCGTCAGCGCAGGCAATAGACCCAGCCCAATAAATACCGCGGTGTAGCTGCCTGTCATGCTGACCAGCGCTGCAAAGGCCGCCGTTCCGAACACCCCACCTGAAAAAGTCAGAAACTGCGTGGCGCCAGTGGTGGCTGCCACCTCGCTGGATGTCACATATCGCACCAGATCGGCGTAAAACACACCATTCCAGGCAACTGCAGTCGCCGCGCAGGCGGTGGTGAGCGCCAGCATGACCCACCACGGCAAGCCGGGCGGAGCAAGACCGAGCACTGTCAGGCAAACGCCCATGGCGACCCCTAGAAGCGCGATCAGCCGCGCCGGATCAACCCAACGATCAGAAACATACCCCCAGAACACGCGAGCCACCATGCTGACCGCCTGTGACGCCGCCAGCAAAGCGGCCGCCGTTGCGAGCGAAAACCCGAGCTCAAGATTCAGCATGGACACCAGAAAGGTCAGATACACCACCTGACTCATCGCATAGACGAACGAGGTAAGCCCCAGGCGACGCACAGGCGGGTTGGCGAACACCGCCTGTAGCGGCAGCCATAGTCGCTCGCGCAACAGGGCTGCGACGGCTGTCGGCGCCGCGGGCTGCGAGGGCTCTATCCGACGCTCGCCTTCCAGAGCCGTCTGCACGCGTCCGCTGAGCCAGGCGAGCAGAACAATCATCACGCCCACCAAGGCAACGGCACCCTGCCAGCCCAGGGGTGCAAGCAGAGGCGGCAAAAGTAGCCCGGCAAGCGCGAAGCCCAGAGGCACGCCCGTCTGTTTGATTGAGAAATAAAAGCCACGTCGATTGATCGGAGCATGTCGGCTGAGAATGTCGGCGGCCATCGGATTGGGCAGACCGTAACCCACACCCAGCGCCAAAGCACCCAGAGGTAACACCCACAACTGCCCCAGACTGAGCAGCAGCAGTCCGAAACCCGCGCCCAAAAGGCCAATCTGACTGACCCGGACCGGACCATAGCGAGGCGCATAAGCACTACACATAAGGCCACT
This sequence comes from Pseudomonadota bacterium, assembly GCA_039800325.1. Taxonomy (GTDB): domain Bacteria; phylum Pseudomonadota; class Gammaproteobacteria; order Burkholderiales; family Burkholderiaceae_E; genus SYIM01. The sequence goes on from JBDLQY010000068.1 coordinate 18,986, forward strand.
CAGCATGGCTGCCACGTAGGCCAGACTGACCAGCCAGCCCACGTGCTGCGCCGGAACGCCAAGGTGAGCCGACATGGCCGGCGCGAGCACCGAGGGCGCGCCCTGTGCCAGGGTGGCCAGAGCCTGAACCGTGAGCGTAAACGCCAGCGCAGTCAGGGGCGCGGTGGCAGCGGTCGGCGCGGACATAGTGCGTGCGATCTTACCGGAGGCCGGGCGCGCCGGGCGCAGATGGCACGGCGAGAATGGACCCTACGGTCGCCGCAAACAGCAAGTCCGCGCCGCAGGGACGGCACGCTGGCTTTGCGAAGGATCGGACAAGCTCTACGATTGCGGTTCAGTTTGGGCGCCAAGCGATGAACCCCATTGAACGCATTTACCGGATCGATCAGCTGATTAACCAGCGTGGCATAGTCTCGTTTGACACGCTGATGCGCGAACTGGAGGTTTCCAGAGCCACGCTCAAGCGCGATCTCGCCTGGCTACGTGATCGCCTGAACGCACCCATGGTCTACGACCGAGAACGCGGCGGCTATCGATACGGAGCACAGCAGGCGGGACCCCAGTACGCCCTTCCCGGCTTGTGGTTTAACGAACGCGAAGTGCTCGCTCTGCTGACGATGCACCGCATGCTTCAGGACCTTGATCAGGGCGGGCTGCTGGGTGCACACATTGGGCCGCTGGCCGAGCGACTCGATGCACTGCTGTCGGCCTCTAATGCCACCGCCGCCGACATCCGCCGCCGGGTGCGCATCATGAACGCACTGAGCCGCCCAGTATCTCCGCAGTGCTTTGAAGTGGTCGGTCAAGCCCTGCTTGAGCGAAAGCGCCTGTCGGTGATGTATTTCACCCGTTCACGCAACTCACGCTCGTTGCGCGAATTGTCACCCCAGCGACTGGTGCACTACCGCAATGCCTGGTATCTGGACGCCTGGTGTCATCGCAGTGACGCGCTGCGGGTCTTCGCACTTGACGCCATCGATCACGTCAGTGCCCTGCCTGTGGCTGCCCATGATGTCGATCTGGAAATCGTTGAACGTGAACTGGGTGAGGGCTATGGCATTTATCGCGGCGGCAACCTGCATTGGGCTGTACTGCAATTCACACCGGAAGCAGCACGCTGGGTTCGTTCAGAGATCTGGCACCCACGGCAGCAGGGACGCACACTGCCCGATGAAGGCTATGAATTGCGGGTGCCCTACAGCAACCCCGCCGAGCTCGAAATGGATATTTTGCGGCACGGCGAAGCGGTGAGCGTGCTGGGCCCGCAAACGCTTCGCGATCGCATCGCACGTCGTCTTCAACAGGCGGCTCTACAGTATGAGCGAAACGCGCAGACCCCAGGTCTGGCGGAAACCAACAGATCAGAAAACTGAAAGGGCGCAAGCGGTCTGACCCACTAGCCAGACTCAGGGACGCGACAGCGCCTCACGTTCCATCAGAATAAAGGTGTTGAAAGCGTTGCCGCGGTTTGCAGCCGAAAACGCGGGCAGGTGCCGAAACCGCGACCAGTCAGCGGCTGCGTACGCCTCTTCAAAGGTCAGCATCTGTTCAACCCCGCGTCCCATCTCAGCGCGCAGGTGGCGTAGATAATCACGCGTCAGAGTCACATCATTTAACCCGCTTTGGGAATGCGGCCCATGCCCGGTCACTACAATGGATGGGGCCTGCTCAACCAGACGGTCAAGCGCACCCAGCCAGGCGCGACTGTCGGCATCACCCACAAAGGGCACCCGTCCGGCAAAAATGAGGTCGCCGGCAAACAGCACTTTCTCGTCCGGCACCAGCATCATCAAATCTTCGGGTGTGTGTGCGGGTCCGGCACTGAAGAGTTGAAAACGCACACCACCCAACATGAATTCACGATCGCTATCGATCACCACATCGGGCGGGACGATTCGAGTGAACTCATTAACCCACGGAAATAGCGACTGACGTCGCTCATCTAAACGCAGCCGGGGTGCGTCGCTGGCCAGGTACTCGAGCGCACGCCGGTGCGCCCAGATTTCAGCGCCCTGCGCCTTGAAGGCCTGCAGGCCATAAAAGTGATCTGCATGGTAATGACTGACAATGACACGCCGCACGGGCTGAGCCGTCAGCTGTTGAATGCGCTGCAAGAGCACCGCACCCAGCGCAGGTGAACCCAGGGCATCAAAAACGACGATCCCCTCGTCGGTTATAACGAAGCCGGCATTCGAATTGAAGCCCTCATTGGCTACTGAGACTGGCCCGGTATCACCCATGACGTACCACACCCGCGGGCTTACCTGAACAGGCTCAAGCCGCACGCTGACGGGTTCAAACTCACGCGCCCAGCCATGGCCTGCAAAAACGCCAAACATTAAGGCCACCCATAACCACACCAGCCAGAGCGCTCGTGATAGCACAGGCCTGTGGTAGCAGGCACTGAGCTCGTCGGGCTTACGGGCCAGCATCATCGTGACAGACCTTACATTTCAATATCGAGCAGAATCGCATCGATGCCGGCTTTGGCGCACATGTCATCAGCCTCCCCGCCCGGAGCCCCCGACACGCCAATCGCGCCAACCACAGCACCCGAAGCTTCAATGGGAAGTCCGCCACCGATAGCCATGACGTTCTCAGCCGAGCGCAGACCACTCATGGGTCGTCCCGCCTGCGTTTCAGCTGCAAGCGCAGTGGTGGTCATGCGAAAAGAAGCTGCGGTCCAGGCTTTCTTGGCGGCCACCTCGACCGTATGCGCCCCAGCGAAGCGGTCGCGCAGAAACACCTGGAGCACGCCGCTGCGGTCAGACAGGGCAACCCCCACCTGGTAGCCAGCCTTACGGCAGGCCGCCAGCGCCGCCTGTGCAGCCTTGGTAGCGGTTTCGATCGTGAGACCACGGGTGGTAAAGGTGGCCTCAGAGGCCTGCGCGGTGCCGACCAGCGAACACGTAAACAAGCAGGCTGCCAGAGCAGATTGATAGCGCATGAATTCATCTCCTGGCGCAGGCATCAAAGCCAGCGCGTTAAATCGTTAATGTCTTCCGGAAACATTTCGCCTGCTTCGACCTGAAGCAAGTGTCCCTCACGAGAGACCACCCAGATAATGGGCAGCCCCTTGGGTCGACCCAACACATTCCACCAGGATGCGTCATAGCGCGCCACCGAAAACCCGTAGCCGGCCTCGCGCATATAGCGCCGTACGTCATCATCACGCTCGTCGATGTACAGGCCCAGCATGGCCAGCCCGCGCGAGGTGTTGGCTCGTACCAGGCGGTCAAGCAAGGGGTTCTGCTTGCGGCAGAACGGGCACCAGGTCGCCCACAGTTCAATCAGCAGGACCTTGCCCCGCCAGTGCTCTGCACCGACTTCGCCGGCATCAAGCAGACGCGTTACCGGCAGATTCAACGCACTATTGATCGCGGGGACGGGCCTCTCGGGTAGCCGGGCCGGACGCGCACCTGTGGCCTGCACAGCCGAGCTGTTCAGGTACAGCGCACCCGCCGCGAGCATACCCAGGTGCCTGCGGCGATCAGTATCAACGGACAGCAGGCCCTGACCCTGGGGCGCGCTTTTCATGATGTGTCAGGCGAGGCCCGGATTACCCTGCACGCCAATCAGACGCGGCTGATTGAGTGTGCGGGTCGTGATGGTTTTTTTGGACTTAAGCCAGCGCTCAACAACTTCCCAGATCGGCTCGCCCTTGACGCCTTCCGCCACAGGCGCCCAGCCGGCGACGCGATAGGTTTTCGAGGCTTCGATGGGTACGCCGCCAAGGCGCATATCCTGAATGCGCGACCCAGCCCGGGCATTGGGGTCAATGGCGTAGGTGAGCCCGCCAACACGAACCATGTCACCGCCCTGCTGATAATAAGGATCAGGGTTGAAGAGATTATCAGCCACATCTTCCAGGATGGTTTTGATGAACTCGCCCGTCATGTCGCTGACCGTGGTCTGCGGATAGGTGATGGCCGTCTGGTCCATGAGATGCTCACGCGTGATGCTCTGCCCCGGCAGAATCGACGTGCCCCAGCGAAAACCGGGTGAAAATGCGATTTGAGCGCCCTTGTCTTCGATCAGCGCATCGAGAATAAGCTGATCGAAGCTACCGTTGAAATTGCCGCGGCGATACAGTAAGCCTTCGCTGACGGCCAGCGTCTCTTCAAGCTTGGCCTTGTAGGGCGCACGCACGCCTTCGATGAAGCTTTGCATGTGCGCATCGGCGGGCAGCAGATTGGAAAAGACCGGCAGCAGGTGGTAGCGGAAATCGGTGAGCTTACCGCCACTGACCTGCAGGTCTAGTACGCCCAGAAACTTACCATTGGAGCCCGCATTGGTGACCAGCGTACGACCGCGCGCATTGGAGACCAACACCGGCTGCGGCACGCCATCATGCGTATGGCCGCCCAGGATGGCGTCAATGCCCGACACCCGGCTGGCCATCTTGAGATCAACGTCCATGCCGTTGTGCGACAACACAATGACGACCTGGGCACCCTTGCCGCGAACCTCGTCGACCATCTGCTGCATGCGGTCGTCCTGAATGCCAAAGCTCCACTCGGGTACGAAGTAGCGCGGGTTGGCAATCGGTGTGTACGGAAAAGCCTGACCAATGACGGCCACGGCCACACCGTTGATCGAGCGCATCGCCCAAGGCGCAAAGACCGGATCTTCAAAGTCAGTCGTCTTGACGTTCTGCGCCAGGAACTCCATGTGTCCTTTGAGATCTTTTTCAATGATCTCTTGCACGCGCTTGGCACCGTAGGTGAATTCCCAGTGCGGCGCCATCATGTCGACGCCCAGCAGCTTGGTGGCATCGACCATGTCCTGGCCATTGGTCCAGAGCGAGGTCGCCGACCCCTGCCAGGTATCGCCGCCGTCAAGCAGCAACGCCCCGGGGCGCGAGGCACGCAGGCGTTTAACCAGCGTTGCCAAGTGCGCGAAACCACCCACCTTGCCGAAAGTGCGCGCAGCCGCTTCGAAGTCTAGGTAGCTGAAGGCATGCGCCTGCGCAGAGCCGGGCTTGACACCAAAGGCTTTCAGCAGATGTTCGCCCACCAGGTGCGGTGCCTTGCCATAGGCACCGGCAACACCAATGTTGACACTGGGCTCACGGAAATACACTGGCAGCAGCTGCGCATGACAGTCGGTGAAATGCAGAAAGCTGACATTGCCAAAGCGCGGAATGTCGTACAGCGCCTGCGCCGCAGCGCCGCCTGCGCCCTGGGCCACGGATTCGAGCGACATACCCGCGGCAGCAGCCGCGGCGATGACCTGCAGAAATTCGCGCTTGTTCATGGTTACTGATTCACCGGTGAAGCGGGGTCAATCAGCAGCGCCATCACATGCCGGATCTGATCTTCGCTGAGAATGCCGGCTTCACCAAAGCGCGGCATGATGTTGCAGGCATTGAAGGCATGCGCATTCCAGATACGGGCCCAGGTGTAGCGCAAAATGGGCTCGGAGCTGCCGCGCAATTTTCCGTACTGATACAGCGAGGGGCCAATGTTGCCGTACGAAATTTCCTGCTTGGACAGCTGGTGACAGGCATAGCAGTTTCCGCCATTGACAGTTTTTTCGTTGTCGGAGAACTGCAGACCCACACCGCTTTGCGCGATGCGCTCGCCCTGCTTCCAATCACCCAGAAACTTGCCATTGGCCGGATACTTAACCGCATCGAGCGCCGCTTTCTCAAGCGACTGCTTGAGCGGACCAGGCATGGGTGTGGTTGCGTAGGCCGAGCACTGCTTCTGCAACTCGGACTGGTCAAGCCGATCGAGCTTGGCAATGCTTCGGGCCTTAAATGAGGCCTTCATGGTGGCCGCCACCTCGGCATCGGTCGGTGGCGGTGGCGTCGCCACGCAGCCCGCAAGCACAGCAATCGAGACCGCGAGCAGACTAGTCTTGATAAGTTTCATGATCGTCTCCTCAGCGCTTGATCGCGGGTGAATCCATCTTGCCGCCCTGAGCCCGCACACCCAGGAAGGTGATCAGGTCAATCGAGGCCGGAGAGATGTAGTCGAGTTCAGGAAAACGCTGCTGACGGAAGCAATCGTAGATGCGCCACTGCATGGTTCGCATCGCGCCCTGCGACACTCGATACGCAGGCCAGGTTGCGAATGCACGCTGAGCGGGCTCGGTCTTCATGAGATTGGGTAAATCTTGCAGACGGATTCGTTTGGCGTCCTCAGCATGGCATGACGCGCACGAAAAATCATACGGGCCGGCGCGGTAGAAAAAGATTTTCTCGCCACGCTGCGCGGCCGCGATTTCTTTTGGATGCGACTGCGGCAGATTGATGGGCATGCCGCGAGACTCTTCGACCACGAAAGCCACCAGCGCTTCAAGATCCGTCTGCCTCTGACCCGCGCCCGAATACGGTGACTTAACTGCCTGAGCGCGATCAATGCCCTGCAGCGTGACCATGCAATGCACCAGGCGTGCTTCGGCATCCATTACCGTATCGGTATCGGCGAAGTAACGGGGCAACTCAACATAGGTGCCCTTGACCACGCCCGGACCTTTGCCCAGATCGCAGGCCTCGAGACTGGCCGCCTTGGGCCCGCGTTTTTGTTTCCAGAGATCTTCCCCACGCATGACCAGCAGCTCAGCGGGATTGCCATCCCCCAGCATCTGCCGATAGCGATCGAGCTCTGCCTGCGTATTGCCCTGTGCCAATGCCGCACTGCCCACCCAGGCAGTCAGTCCCGCGGCCAGCAGCCAGCGACCCGTGATCGAAACCATATCTGTCTCCTCGTTCTTGTAAGGGGCGGTATATCCGGCATCCGAAGATGCCAGATCGGTCATGATCAGCCGACCGTGGCTTCGTCAGTGCGCTTTTCGCCCTTGTTGTCGACCCAGCTGACGGTGATTTTGTCACCCGCCTTGGCACCTTTAACCTTGAACTGCAGGTAGGGATTCTTGGA
>JBDLQY010000069.1:0-18648 GCA_039800325.1 Pseudomonadota bacterium
TCGCACGATCACGCCCACGATCACTCGCACGATCACGCCCACGATCACTCGCACGATCACTCGCACGATCACTCGCACGATCACTCGCACGATCACTCGCACGATCACGCCCATGATCACGCCCATGATCACGCCCATGATCACGCCCATGATCACGCCCACGATCACTCACACGATCACTCACACGATCACTCGCACAATCACGCCCATGATCACGCCCACGATCATGCGCATGCCAAAACACCTGCGGCGCCGCAAGCGATAGCCATACACCGCAAATCCGCGAGCCACGCCCATAGCCACAAAATCAAGTCCAAGCGTATGCCTGAAGCGGCAGTCTATGTCCTTGAAAAGATGGCACACGGCTACAAGCGCCTGGGACGTGCGTACGGTGCGGGCTTTTACGATTACCCCGAAGGCGGTCGTAAGTCGCTCTGGCCTGGACTCTCGGTATTTCAGCGCGGGGCACGCAAGGCGATGCCCACCGTTGAAGACATCCGTGAACGGCTGCTGTACGTGCAGGCCCTTGAAACTCTGCGCTGCCTGGACGAAGGCGTTCTTGAGTCAGTCCGTGATGCCAACATAGGATCCATTCTCGGATGGGGGTTCCCTGCCTGGGCAGGCGGTACGGTTCAATACGTCAATCACGTCGGCGTTCAACGTTTTGTCGAGCGCGCCCGTCAACTGGCATCTCTGCACGGTGAGCGATTCGCACCGCCAGACAGCCTGATCGCACGGGCCACCCAAGGCGAAACGCTCTGAGGAGTTGCCATGGTTCGTGCCTCTAAACGGCTGCACGAATGGCGTGAGCCAGCGCCCACCCGCCCAGCCGCGACTATTTTGCTGGTGCGTGACGCCGAGTCTGGTATTCAAGTCCTGATGACGCGGCGCTCGCTGACCGCAAGCTTCGCGCCGGGCGCTTACGTGTTTCCGGGTGGGGCAGTCGACGCCTCAGACGGTTCGGTCACGGCACGCGATCAGAGTCGCATTCGAGACGACCAGGACGGCGATGAGTTGCGCTTTGCCACCGCAGCCGTACGAGAGGCTTTCGAAGAGCTGGGAATTTTGCTGGCCTGCGATGCTGATGGAAACGCGCTCACTGCGGCTCATGCAGATACGCTCAGCCGCCACACCGACCACGACCTGATTCAGCAGCTGGTACGCCGTCAGTGGCGGCTCGCCCTTGATGGGGTCTGGTGGTTTAGCCACTGGATCACCGACCGTGATCTTCCCAAACGCTTTGACGCGCGATTTTTCGTCGCCCGTATGCCTGAGGGGCAGACACCTGACCCCGATGGCGCCGAGCAATTCGAGCCGGTGTGGGTTAATCCCGCAGATGGGTTGGCTCGTCATGAACGGGGCGAGTTCAATATCATCTTTCCGACGATTCGAACGCTGCGGCAACTCACTCGCTTCAGAAACGTAGCGCAGTTGATCGACCACTGCCGAACGCAGGTGAAGGTGTGGCAGTCCTCGCCTCGCGCCGGCTTTCTGCAGGGTCGGGTTGAGCGCTTTTGCGAGGATGAGTCGCCATTCGGCGAGCTCGAGCTGGTTGCGCCCGACGGTCAGGTTGTGCACACACTCGACTGGCAGCACGAAAAGCCTGTTCCCCTTCTAAAACACCTGATGCGCCTGACGGCGCCCAATCCAGGCCGCATGACGGGGCCCGGTACAAACAGCTATATCGTCGGCGAGCCCGGGCACTTTGTGGTGATCGACCCAGGTCCCGATGACTTCGCGCACATCGCCCGTTTGCATGCACTGGTCGGCAAAGATCTAAAGGCCATCATGTGCACCCATGCGCACCCCGACCATGCGCCCGGCGCCCGCTCGCTTAAGGCTCTCACCGGCGCGCCAATTCTTGGTCGACCGTCCGGCCCCGATTTCAATCCCGCCTGGACTTTCCGACCGGACCGCAGCCTTCATGATGGCGATCGAATTTCAGTGGCTGACAGCACGCTACGCGTCCTTCATACGCCAGGACACGCGGAACATCATCTATGTCTGCTGCTTGAAGAGGACGGTCTGCTGTTTTCGGGTGATCACATCCTGAACGGCTCTACCACCGTCATCGATCCGCCCGACGGCAATATGCGCGATTATCTGCAGTCACTTGAGCGTCTGCGTCTTGAATCCTTCGACACACTGCTGCCCGCGCATGGCTATGTGCTGGGTCATGCCAAACAGGAAATCGACCGCCTGATCGCACACCGTCTCAAGCGCGAGGCAAAAGTCATGGACGCGCTGCTCAAGTGTGGTGACGCAACCCTGGATGAACTGGTCGTACACGCGTATGACGATGTACCGCATGAGCTGTATCCAGCGGCCAAGCGTTCGCTGTCAGCGCACCTGTTTAAGCTGCGCGAGGACGGACGCGCTGATCGTGACGGCACCCAGCGCTGGTACCTACGCTAGCAGCCCTGGCTGACCCTACATCGAGCTATTAGATATCGCGGCGCGCCCGTTCCGGGCGTATAAATAAAAACGCCCAACCTACAATGGTCGGGCGTTTTACAGAACTTTCTCGCTCAAGCCGAGCGCACAAGCGCTCGGCCTGGTGAGCACACCGATCAGGTCAGGCTGATGGCGGTTGAGCAGGCGCTGCCCCGGCTGCAGCAGTATCATCAGCCGCGGCGGCCTTCATGGACAGGCGCAGACGCCCCTTATCATCGGCCTCAATCACCTTAACCCGAACAACCTGGCCTTCTTTGACGTAGTCAGAGACCTGGTTGACGCGCTCATTGGCGATTTGCGACACATGCAGCAGACCGTCACGGCCCGGCATCACCTGAACGATGGCACCAAAGTCGAGAATCTTGAGCACAGTGCCTTCGTATATACGTCCGATTTCAACCTCTGCAGTGAGATCCTCGATCATCTTGCGAGCCCGACCCGCTGCAGCGCTGTCCACCGCAGCGATCGTGATAGACCCGTCATCTTGAATATCGATCTGGGTGCCCGTGGTCTCGGTGATTTGCCGAATGGTGGCACCGCCCTTGCCGATCACATCGCGAATACGCTCGGGATTGATCTTCATGGTGTACATGCGCGGGGCAAAGTCAGACAGCTCGGTGCGCGCTCCGCTGACGGCTTCGCGCATCTTGCCGAGGATATGCATGCGTCCCTCGCGAGCCTGCGCCAGCGCGACCTGCATAATTTCCTTGGTGATGCCCTGAATCTTGATGTCCATCTGAAGCGCTGTTATGCCCTGGTCGGTACCGGCTACCTTGAAGTCCATGTCACCCAGATGATCTTCATCGCCCAGAATATCGGTGAGCACCGCAAAGCGACCGCCTTCTTTGATGAGACCCATGGCGACACCCGCGACATGCGATTTCACTGGTACGCCCGCATCCATCAGCGCAAGGCAACCACCGCACACTGAGGCCATGGAGGACGAGCCGTTGGACTCGGTAATCTCGGAGACCACGCGCAAAGAATAGGCAAAGTCGGCGGGCGCTGGCAGCAGCGGCCGGATGGCCCGCTTGGCTAGATTGCCGTGGCCAATCTCACGCCGCTTGGGTGAGCCCATGCGACCAGTTTCGCCGGTGGCGAACGGCGGCATGTTGTAGTTGAACATGAAACGCTCGCGGTACTCACCGGTGATGGCATCGATGATCTGCTCATCGCGTGAGGTACCCAGAGTGGCTGCCACGAGCGCCTGCGTTTCGCCACGGGTAAACAGTGCCGAACCGTGCACGCGGGGCAAGACACCGGTGCGGATGGCGATAGGACGCACTGTACGTGTGTCGCGTCCATCAATACGGGGTTCACCCGACAGAATCTGGCCACGTACGATGCGCGACTGCAACTCAAACAGCAGATTACCCACATCATTGGAATCGGGCGCGGCCTTGCCCGCTGCAGCCGCCTCTTCGGCCAGTCGGGCGTGTACGGCCTGCTCGACCTCGCGAACCTTGGCGGTACGCGCCTGCTTATTGCGCACCTGATAGGCCGCGCGCATCTCAGCTTCGGCGAGCTCTGCAACCCGCGCAACCAAGGCCTGATCGCGCTCGGGCGCTTTCCAGTCCCACTCGGGTTTGCCTGCCATTTCAACCAGCTCGTTGATGGCATCAATAACCGTCTGCATCTGCTCGTGGCCATAGACCACCGCACCCAGCATGACGTCTTCGCCCAACTCATGCGCCTCAGACTCGACCATGAGCACAGCCGCCTCGGTGCCAGCCACCACCAGATCGAGCTTGGAGCGCGACATATCGCTGGCGCTGGGGTTGAGCTTGTACTGTCCGTCGACCCAGCCAACGCGAGCGGCGCCAATCGGGCCGTTGAAGGGGATGCCGGAAATAGCAAGCGCAGCCGATGCGCCAATCATGGCCGCGATGTCGCTATCAACCTCAGGATTTTGCGACATAACCTGAAGGGCAACCTGCACCTCGTTGTAAAAACCGTCGGGGAACAGCGGGCGAATGGGGCGATCGGTGAGGCGAGCAACCAAGGTTTCGCGCTCGGTAGGTCGGCCCTCACGTTTGAAAAAGCCGCCGGGAATACGACCAGCCGCATAGAATTTTTCGATGTAATCGACGGTGAGCGGGAAGAAATCCTGCCCCGGTTTGGCACTTTTGGCGGCAACCACAGTGGCCAGCACGACGGTGTCGTCGATATTGACCATGACAGCGCCGGTCGCCTGACGGGCGATCTCGCCCGTCTCGATGGTGACCGTGTTGTCGCCCCACTTAAAAGTCTTCTTGGCGATCTCGAACAATTGTCTTCCTTTCACATACGGCACCACAACGGCACCGCTAAAAACGAAAAACCCGCAAGGGCTGCTTGCGGGTTTGGCAGGACTCAGCCGCGAAGACCGAGCCGAGATACCAGCGCTTTGTAGCTCTCAGGGCTGCGCCCCTTGAGGTAATCAAGCAGCTTACGGCGACGGCTGACCATGCGCAGCAGACCGCGGCGCGAGTGATGGTCCTTGACATGCGCCTTAAAGTGCTCAGTAAGCTCGTTAATTCGAGCCGTGAGCAGGGCTACCTGAACCTCGGGCGAGCCAGTGTCGGCCTTGGCGCGCTGAAATTCGGAAACGATCTTGCTTTTGTCGATGTTGGCGACAGCCATGATTTCCCCTTAAAGCCCTGACGGGCGAACTTGCGGTTTCGCCGGGAAGCGAACCGTGCAAACACATGATTGTACAGGAAAAAGCGTTATAGCCCCGCCTGCGGATTGAGCTTTTCCGTGTGACTACGCAGCTTATTGAGCGCGTTCAGATAAGCCTTGGCTGAAGCTACGATGATGTCGGGATCGGCGCCCACACCATTGACGATGCGGCCACCCTTAGACAACCGAACCGTCACCTCGCCCTGAGACTCGGTGCCGGTGGTAATCGCATTGACCGAATAGAGCAGCAGCTCAGACCCCGAAGACACCTGTGCCTCGATCGCCTTGAGCGTCGCGTCGACGGGCCCATTGCCCTGCGCCGAACTGCGTGACTCACGTCCGCCCACCGACAGCGTGATTTCGGCATGGGGCCGCTCTCCGGTCTCAGAACCTTGCGCCATCGAAACAAACCGAAAGTGTTCATCTTCCGGCGTCACAGACTCATCGGAAAACAGCGCCTGGATGTCTTCGTCGAAAATATCGCTCTTGCGGTCGGCCAGATCCTTGAAACGGGCAAAGGCCGCGTTCAGCTCGGTCTCAGACTCGACCGGAATACCCAGCTCTTGAACGCGCTGCTTGAAGGCTGTTCGTCCAGACAGCTTGCCCAGAACGATCTTGTTAGCGCTCCAGCCCACATCTTCAGCACGCATGATTTCGTAGGTGTCGCGCTGCTTCAAAACCCCATCTTGATGAATGCCCGAGGCATGTGCAAACGCGTTGGCACCAACCACAGCCTTGTTGGGCTGAACCGGAAAGCCAGTAATGCCCGACACCAGCTTGGAGGCCGGAACAATCTGCGAGGTGTCGATGCCGACATCGAGCTTGAAAAAGTCGCGCCGGGTTTTCACCGCCATGACCACTTCCTCAAGCGAAGTGTTGCCTGCGCGCTCGCCCAGACCGTTGATGGTGCACTCAATTTGGCGCGCGCCACCCAGGGTAACGCCGGCCAGCGAGTTGGCAACCGCCATGCCCAGATCGTTATGGCAATGCACTGACCATACGGCCTTGTCAGAGTTGGGAATACGTTCGCGCAGCGTACGGACCAGCTGACCAAACATCTCGGGCACCGCATAACCCACGGTATCGGCAATGTTGATCGTGGTGGCGCCCTCTGCGATAACCGACTCGAGCACGCGGCACAAAAAGTCGATGTCGGATCGGCTGCCATCCTCGGGCGAGAACTCGACGTTGTCGGTGAACTTACGCGCAAAACGAACAGCCAGTCGGGCCTGCTCATGCACCTGCTCGGGCGTCATGCGCAGCTTCTTCTCCATGTGCAGGGCCGAGGTCGCGATAAACGTGTGGATACGCGCTGACTTGGCGCTGCGCAGGGCTTCGGCCGCCCGCGAGATGTCACGGTCATTCGCACGGGACAACGAGCACACGGTGGAATCTCGAATGGTGTCGGCGATAGCCTTAACAGCCTCAAAGTCACCGTTAGAGGACGCCGCGAAACCCGCTTCGATCACATCGACCCTGAGCTTTTCAAGCTGCCTGGCAATCCTTAGCTTCTCATCCCGAGTCATCGAGGCGCCCGGGCTTTGCTCGCCGTCACGCAAGGTGGTGTCGAAGATGATCAGTTTGTCGGCCATGATGGATGCTCCTGGGTCTGCCCCCGCTGGTCTGGGGAGCTTGCTAAACGAATTGTGGGGGAAAGGGGTTGTCAGCGCGCGGGGCGCAGTAGCAGGCCCGGCGCAAGAAGCATGCGCAGGCCCGCTGGCAGCCGTAGGCGGGCTGCGGTCATCGTGAAAGTCTTGAGGGTAATTTCGCAGTGCATGTCGTCGACTATATGCGTAGATCGCGGGCCGTGCAAGTTGCGCCGACGGCCAGCAACAATCATGGTGGGCGCCATCGCCGCGCCGCCTCAGGTTCTGGGCAGCGTCACGCCCTGCTGCCCCTGGTATTTGCCACCGCGGTCGCGATACGAGGTCTCGCACACTTCATCAGACTCAAGAAAGATCACCTGTGCGCAGCCTTCGCCCGCGTAAATCTTGGCGGGCAGCGGCGTAGTGTTGGAAAACTCGAGCGTGACATGACCCTCCCATTCGGGCTCAAGCGGAGTCACGTTAACGATGATGCCGCAGCGCGCATAGGTGGACTTGCCCAGACAGATCGTGAGCACCGAACGCGGGATTCGAAAATATTCAACTGTCCGGGCCAACGCGAACGAATTGGGCGGAATGATGCAGACCGGCCCCTTGAAATCGACGAATGATTTTTCGTCGAAGTTCTTGGGGTCGACGATGGTGGAGTTGATGTTGGTAAAGATCTTGAACTCGTCGGCACAGCGTAAGTCATACCCATAACTGGAGGTGCCGTAGGAGACGATGCGCTGACCACCTACCGAGCGCACCTGACCGGGCTCAAAGGGCTCGATCATGCCTTGCGCAGCCATTGCGCGAATCCAGCGGTCGGACTTGATGCTCATCAGGGGGACTCCACAAAATCGAAAACCTGAGGCATTGTAGACGGTCACAAATAGTCAACCCTTCCGGAGGAGAACTGCTTATGTCCATCAGCACCGAACTCGTCGGCCTGGGTGGCCATCGCATCGCCACTGGAAGCGGCCAGAACAGCTTCGAGCAGAACTTCAGGGCTGCACTCATGGCGGCCGAACAACCACCCAACGGCAACCAAGCTATTGCAGCCGCCGACAAACCGCACGGGAATAATCGCAGCCGCCGAATTCTGCGGGCGCTGGCTGACGAAAACCGTGGCACCGGCCGCTTTGTGAAGCTGGTGGGTACCACTAACCGTGAAGGCGGCATGCGTCTCATCTACCACGGTAAAACCCGGCACTGGTTCTCGCGTGGCACGAAAATTCAGAACACCAACACGGCCCTGATCGAACTGGCCCGCTCAGCCTTCAAGACAGCCGACGATGCCGAGCAGTCACCCGCCTTCCAAAAACTAGAGGCATACCTGCAGCAGCGGCGAGTCCTGCGGCGCGCTCCTAAACCCGAGGCGATACGACCCTATCTACGCGAACTGCTACGCGAAATTTCCCCGACAGACGCCCCTGTCGCACCCGCTAATTTGCTCTATCGCCTTGGTCACAGAGTCGCCTCTGAGGCAGACATTCAGGCGCTCAGGCAACACCTCGCGACGCCTCAGGCCTGGGATGGTTCGAGAATTCCCCTGGGCTTGACCCTATCGGCGAAAGCCCTGGCCCGAACGGTCGAATCTGAGTTTCCAGCCGGCATAAACGCGGGGCAACTGGAACAACGCATAACCCATCTGCTCAAGGCAGGCGCCGCCTCAGCACCCAGTCAGGTCGATATCAACGCACTGTTAACCGATCATCTGACTCGACCGGGCGAGTCGCCGCCCACCACCGAGAGGCTGTCAAACAAGCCCATACTCAGGGCCGACTGGGTCGAACGCGGCGAAGACATCGTGCTTCGGCTTGAGTGTTATGACAGCTACGCCATTCGGGCTCCGGGACCCAATCCGGCCCAGTATCTTTTGCAGCACAAGACCCACACACTCCATCCCGTGCACCGAATGGTTAACAGGCGGATGGGCTGGTATCTGCAGGCCACCCTGCGCACACGATTCGCGCTTGAAATTCCGGTTACGTATCTGACCTCGGCACAACGCTGGCCACCCAATGCGGATGACCCTCACATCCGGGCGGTGAGTGCTGAGTACGATCTCAGACTGGGGGACAGTGAGAAATGGCCACAGCCACCCGAGCTTGGTAACACGTTCCCTCTGATACAGCCCTCCCTGCTCGCAGGAAACCTGCACGGCAGCGTCATCGAGGCACAAAGACGGCACGGAAAACCTGCCTACAACAGTATGATTGAGCAGGTGCAGAACGCGCTTCCGGGCGGTGCTCAGCTGCAAGACATCGATTGCGAGAACCTTTCGGTGCGCGCCTCGCAACGCCTGGGCGAAGCCGACCGCGCATTGGCAATGCTGGTTGAAGACCTCGCGCGTCAGGCATATCAGGACGCTCATCACGAAGTTCATGCCGAAGGGGTAGCTCTGCAACAGCTGCGCGCTTCGATCGCGCCCGGTACCGATTCCTTTAGCGCCCGCTTTCAGCCCGATCTCGCTCAGCAGGCCGGCCCCAGTGTCGTTAAAGTCGATGCGGCCCAGGCACACGCGAGGCCGCCCGCAATTGAGCCAGCGCAGGCGAGCAGCGCCAGGCCCGCGATCTTGGAGTTTCTCGCTCAAATCGATGCGATTGAGGCCCGCCATAACGCCATCCGTAATCCTGACGACTCCACGTGGCTGACTCCCGGGTTTCTGCGGCGGCACTTCGGCGCCTTGCTAAGCCCAACCGACATTGATCTGCAACGACCGGGCGACGCAGCGCGCCCGCTGATACTGGTCGGCGACGCCGATGGCAGCCTGCTCAGGCTGGCACTGGCCGCCTGGAGCGCCGGCTATTGGCAACCCAATGCCGCCGAGCAGCAGCCGATGCTGCAGCTGCTGCTTGAAGAAGGCGTGGCCATGCACCGGGGTTCGCCCACTTCACTAAAGGAATATCAGGAAGACCCGATCCTGCACGGGTGGCTTGGGGGAATGGCGACAGCCATAGAAGCCTCAATCACCAGCCAGATCGAACGTGGCGATGCCATGCCGGCACAGCAGCTGGTCTTCATGGGTGACATCCTCAGTGATCGCCTGAGCAACCATGGCGAGGCCCTTGAGCGGGTGATACGGGCGCTGCACCGCCGAGGCGCTGTCTTTTTGCGCGGCAATCATGATAGGGCTACCGACTGGCTCGATGAGAACATCGGCCCCGCTATCGGATGTCAGTGGGGGGCTTATGCCCGCCAAAAGCTGAGCTCTGAGGCTGCTCAGCGCCTGCTCAACGACTGCTTCGTCAATGCCTGGGTCGATGAGACGCACAGCATCGTACTGACCCACAATGGTTTCTTCTACGATCCGCGTACGCACGCTTGGCATACCGCCGTCGGCGCTATTCCTGTCAGTGATGCATCAGGCCAGGTAAAGTCGGTTCAGGCGTTTGTCGAGGCTATGAACGACGAAGCCATGAAAGCCGAGATCGTCAGCACCGACTTTCGTCCCAAAGCCTTCATACAGGGTGTCGACCAGCTCAGGCCGCGCAATGAAAGGGGCCCCTTACCCTGGGTGGGTCATGGTCATGACGGCGATTGCGGCCTGAATAGTGGGCGCGGCGTGCTCAATCTGAACGCCCGCGTCGATGGGGACTTCATTGCCGTGGGCGTGCGCGTTCTCTGAGGTTCTCAAGTTGCTTGCTCAACCACCGCCTCGTTGAGTATGCCGATCAAAGCGCGCAATCCAGTCACGCGCGCGGGCGGCAGACTCAGCTGCATAGTCAAACCAAACCTCGAGCTGCTCAATGCGTAGTAGCGCAATGCGGCGCGGTGAAAGCTCGCGCGTATGCAGCGTGATGCTGAAGCCTTCAAGGGCGAGCTCAAGCGCCTGCTGATCGACGCAAAGTGACGGGTCGCCCGTGAATTCACGCAGCCAGCGCTGAAGGTCGACCCGCGTGCAGGCCATGATGCGATGATCGCCGAAATCGGGCATCAACCGCCTGCAATCGGCGGCCAGATGGCCAGCGTCTCTCCGGCCGCCAGCACGCGGGTATCACGCTCGGTGCGCTCTATGTAGCGACCGTCGATCAGCACCAAATGGACCAGTTTGGTCGGCAGGCTGAAACGGTCAATAAGCGCCTGCACGGTGGTTCCCTCAGGCACGTCAAGAGCGATGGCATTACCCTGGCGAGCATGGCCATCGACCATCTGCGGCAGATGGTCCGCCAGCATGGCAAACAGTTTGAAGGTGATGCGGATGCTCACGGCGGTATCCGACGGCCGTGATCAGGCCTTGGCCGTACCCCGGGCGCGCCCCTGCCAGTTGGACTGGTCTTGGGCGCTGGCCAGGTAGGCTTCCATCAGACGGCTGGGGTCTTGCAGAAGCTCGTCTTTCCAGGCCCCAAGTTTTACGCCCCCCTCGACCAGATTACGCAACACACCGACGTGCTCAGTCATGCCAAGACTGTTAGAGCCCACCAGCACATCGTCTTTGAATTCAAGGCGCAGGTAGCGGAAGTTATCGCGATCGATCAGTTCGACATGCTGCCCACCGGATACGCCCTGCCACCGGCCAAATGAAGTGGACACCAGCCCCAGCGTATCGAGCACGTTGATCTGGGTGACACCGCGCGACGCGACGGTACGTCCAGCCATGTTCATGGCAGCGATATAGGCCTGATCGACGGCGTTGGGCTGAATCGCCGACACCAGAGTGGTGCCGCTGGCCGTGTCGTATGCCTCGGCGCAATCACCTGCAGCATAAATGCCTGCCACTGAGGTCTGCTGGTGCTCATCGGTGAGAACACCCTGAAGACACTTGATGGGCGAATTGGATAAGAAGCCAATGTTGGGACGAACACCGGTGGCCTGTATGACCAGATCAAAGCTTTCGGTCGACCCGTTGGACAGCCGGGCGCGGACTGGCTTGTCAGCCTCAATCGCCTCGACCCGAGTGCCGGTGAAAACACGCACGCCTTTCTTCTCGCACCAATCTTTGATCATGCCGCCCGCACCGGGACCCATCATGCGCGGCACCATACGATCGCCCATTTCAACCACGGTGAGCTTCACACCGCGCTGCGCCAGGGCCTCGAGAATAATGCAGCCGATAAAGCCTGCGCCCATCTGTAGCACCCGCGCGCCGGGTTTGGCCAACTGCATGATGTTGCGAGCATCGGCCAGAGTCCAGCAGGGATGCACAAAGGGCGAGTCAAGTCCCGGGATGGGGGGCTTGACCGGAACTGAGCCCGTCGCAATCAGCACACGGTCATAGTCAAGAACCTGCCCCTCGGACAAAGCCACTTTGCGTGCCTGGGTGTCGATACCCGTGACTCGACCTGTGATCTGGCGGATTTTCAGTCGCTCAAAGTGCTGCGGGTCTTTACGCAGATAGGTGCCCTTCTCATCGATATTGCCGATCAGCAGATAGGGGATGGCCATACGCGAGTATGGCGCCACGGGCTCATCGCCGATCAGCGCAATATCGTCGGCAGGACGATGTTTGCGAATGGTCTCTGCCGCGACCACTCCAGCCGGGCCATTTCCGATGATGACGTGTTTCATGTGCCACTCCTGGCTGCAGAACGATCGACCGATAGAGGACTCGACCGCTGAACAAAAGGGCGACCCGTTCGGGTCGCCCAGCACTTGCGCCGACCAGGCTGCGTGCCACCAGAGGCCACGCAGCCTGCTGCGTGGGACTTTACAGGCCCAGACGCTGGCGCGTTTCGGGCTTCAGACGCCCCTCAGTATCCCAGCCCCGAACGTTGTAGTACTCGGGCAACATCTTGTCGATACCACTCACCAAACCTTTGGCCGGCCCCATCTTGGCAGGCTCGTTCTTCAGGCGCGACGGCAGGTCATCGTCTTTACGGGTGAACCCGGCACGATTGTTGAAGTCACGCTCGAGATTCCAGATGCGCTCACCGATCACATTGAGGTTCTCAAGTGTGAAGGCGTCATCGCAGGCCGCTTGCAGTTGCGGCGCCAGGTCGGCCACCGTCCAGGCAAAGGTGGTGAACACGCAGGTGCCCGACGAATCGAAGACCGCGGTCGCATCCTGGAAAGCCTTGACCAACTCGGGCTTGCCCTCGGTGGTCAGAGGATCAGTCTTCACCGGCACGCCGAGAATTTCTGAGGCCACGGTGTATGACCGCAGGTGGCAGGCACCCCGGTTGGAGGTGGCGTACGTCAGGCCCATGCCCTGAATGCCGCGTGAGTCATAAGCCGGGAACTCCTGGCCTTTGACCGACATGGACAGGTCAGGACGACCGTACTTGGCCGTCAGACGCTTAGAGCCCTGAGCGAGCTCTTTGCCGAAGCCTTCGCCGCGGGCGGTCATCTCAGCAGCCTTGACCAGCGCCTCGGCCGAGCCAAATTTAAGCTCGATGCCGGTCTGCGCCTGTGTGATCAGGCCCAGGTCGTAGAGCTCCATGGCTGCGCCCAAGGTGGCGCCGAACGAAATGGGGTCCATCCCGTCTTCGTTGCACAGCAGATTGGCATACTGAAGCGCCTCGAGATCAGATACACCGGGCGCCGCACCGAGTGCCCAGGCAGCTTCGTACTCAAGACCGCCGGAAGCACCCCAGTACTCGGGCTTATTCACCACCGAGAAGTGCTTTTCGTCAATCTTGGAGATACGGCCGCAGGCGATGGTGCAACCAAAACAGGCCTGATTGGTGACCAGGTGAGACTTACCGTCGCTGGGACGTTTCTCGAGCATGGCCTCAGCCGAGATCTTGCTGGCACCCTCGAACTGCACGTCGCGGTGATTACGCGTGGGCAGCGACCCGGTCTCGTTGATAACGTTCATGAGGACCTGGGTGCCGTACGTGGGCAGACCCTGGCCGGTGACGGGATTGTCGTGCAGGATCTTTTTCTTCTCGGCGGTGACCTTCATGAAGGCCTTGGGATCGCGGATATTACCCACGCCCTTGGTGCCCCGCACCGCAATCGCCTTAAGGTTCTTAGAGCCCGCAACCGCGCCCACGCCTGAACGCCCTGCCGCCCGGTGCAAATCATTAACGATGGCTGCATACAGGACGAGATTTTCGCCGGCACGGCCGATCGAGGACACGCGGGTCAGCGGGTCTTGCAGTTCTTTCTTGAGGGTCTCTTCGGTATGCCAAACGGTCTTGCCCCACAGATGCGAGGCATCGCGCAGCTCGGCCTTGTCGTCGACGATGCTGAGGTAAACCGGCTTGGGCGATTTGCCTTCAAAAATGACCATATCCCAGCCAGCCATCTTGAGCTCAGCCCCCCAATAGCCGCCGGAATTTGAACAGGCGATGGCGCCTGTGAGCGGACCCTTGGTGATGACCGAGTAACGACCACCGGTAGATGCCATGGTGCCCGTCAGAGGCCCGGTAGCCCAGATAATCTTGTTATCAGGGCCGAGCGGGTCAACCTTGGCGTCAACCTCTTCGACAAAGTATTTGGTGCCCAGGCCGCGCTGGCCAAGGTAGTCGCGCGCCCAGTCCATACGCAGCGGCTCGGTGGTACAGGTTCCCTGGGTGAGATTCACACGCAGAATTTTTCCAGACCAAGACATAGGTTTATCTCCTCGAATTCGTTACAACAGGCTGGACGCAGCGCGCCTGCAGGCGCGCCACCGACACGCCTCAGGCCGACGCCTGGTTACCGAGTTTGTCAGCCCACTGCTTCATGCGATCGAGACCCGTCCAGTTGGCATCAACGTAGGTGATGGCACCGGTGGGACACGCTTCGGCACAAGCCGGCTCACCGCCGCACAGATCGCACTTCTGGACCTTGCCGGTTTCCTGCACGTAGTTAACCGTGCCAAACGGGCAGGCGATGGTGCACACCTTGCAGCCGACGCACACGTCCTCGGCCACAGTCTTGGCACCCGTGGACGCATCGATCTTGATGGCCTCCACCGGGCAGGCATGTAGACACCAGGCCTCATCGCACTGCGTGCAGGTATAAGGCACCTTACGACCCGTGTGGTGGAAGTCAAACACCTTGATGCGCGACTGCGCCGGGTTGAAGACGCCATAGTTTTCGAAACTGCAGGCCATCTCGCACTGCAGGCAACCGGTGCACTTGTCCGGATTGATATGCAGGGACTTCTGCATCAATGCCTCCTGGGTTGTTGTTCGGAGCCCGCGCTTTCACCGGCCCGGGATCTTTTTGAATGATAGCGGCTCTGTTTGGATTTGCCTATCCGCAGCCCCCGATAAGGCATTTTCCCTGGAAAGAAAACGAAGTTACTGGGGATTAACCGGGGGACGCGAGCCTGCGACCGATCGGGAAGGCAGCAGCACTGGCGTGCCGGAGGCAGTCAGCACTCTCTCAAATTCGACGCCATAGGCCAGCGCCAGACTATCAGCGGCAAGCAGTTCCTCCGCGTGGCCACAGCGCCACTGTCGTTTTGGCAGACCCAGCAGCACCTGATCCGCCAGACCAGACGCGTGCCAGGGATCATGCGTGCTCATGATCAGCGCCAGACCGTCGCGTCGTAACTGTGCCAGCAGCTCCAGAAGTCGAACCTGATTGCCTGGATCCAGATTTGCCGCAGGTTCGTCCAACAGCAGCACCCGGGCCCCCTGGGCCAGCGCACGTGCCAGCCGGGCCAATTGCTGCTCGCCGCCGGACAGCTGATCCAGACGCTGTTCTGCCAACCGCTCGATACCCAGGCTCTCAAGAAGAGCCGCGACGCATTCGTAGTCGGCACGCCCGGGCGCGGCGTAAGGCTCCAGACGGGCCAGTCGACCGAGCAGCGCAAAATGCGATACGGTGAACTCGGGTATTTCTGATAAAGACTGGGTCACCAGCGCCGCCTGACGCGAAAGCTGTGCAGCACTCAGCGCGGGCAAGGCCTGGTCCCGCCAGAAAATTTGCCCTGACTGAATCGGCAAAAATCCAAGCAGTGAGCGCAGCAGACTGGTTTTGCCAGTGCCATTAGGCCCGAGCACCAGCAGACATTGGCCGGCTTTCAGCTCAAAGGACACCTCGCTGGTCGATACGGCGGCCGGTGGGCCGAAGCGCAGCTTGTGAACCTTGAGCAGGGTCTCGCTCTCAGCCATGACGCCTCAACATGATGGCGAACAAAACAGGTGCACCCACGAGGGCAGCCACGGCTCCGGGAGGCAGGTTTAAATCTGGGATCAGCCGGCCCAGCGTATCAACCAGCAGCATGAAACCGGCGCCCCCCAAGGCGGCCACCGGTAACAGACGCCCGAGCGCGGCGCCAGCCAGCAGTCGCGCGGCCTGTGGAACCACCAGGGCGACCCAGCCAATGATGCCCGCGGCCGCCACTGACAGGGCCGTCAGCAGTGCCGCCGCTGCAACGAGAGCAAGACGCAGGCGCATGGGCGAAAGGCCCAGCGATCGCGCCTCATCGTCACCCAGGGCCAGGGCGTCCGCACGCCAACGCAGCAACCATAGCGGGCCGATACCCACGATGCAACCAAGTGCAAGCCATATGAGGTCCGATTGGGCGATTGCCTCGAAGCTGCCCAGCATCCAGAACGTGATCGCGGGTAAGCCGCGCTGTGGGTCGCTCATCACCATCACCAGAACTAGAAGGGCACCCAAAAAGCTCGATACGGCCACGCCGGTCAGAACCAGCCCCAGCATACGATCGCGTAAGGGCAGGATGGGGCCTATGGCAAACACCAGTCCGGCCGCTGCCAGCCCGCCCACAAAGGCCGATAGGCGAAGCCCGATCACACCTGAATCCAGGGCCATGGCAAGCGCGGCCGCAAGCGCCGCACCGGCTGAAATCCCCAGAAGTTCGGGAGCAGCCAACGGGTTTCTGAAGACCCGCTGCAGAGCAACGCCGGCGCTGGCCAGGGCGGCACCCACCAGCAGAGCCGCCATCGTCCGCGGAATGCGCAGTTCCCAGAATACGGCCGCCGTGGCAGCCTCCAGAGCGTGGGGCGGTCCGCCCAACGCTGATCGGATCAGCGCATAAACCTGCTCGGGCGCCAGCGGATAACGTCCAACCGACAGCGACGCCAGCATCAGCAGCATCAGCAGGCCTGC
The DNA here is from genome assembly GCA_039800325.1 of Pseudomonadota bacterium. Classification (GTDB taxonomy): domain Bacteria; phylum Pseudomonadota; class Gammaproteobacteria; order Burkholderiales; family Burkholderiaceae_E; genus SYIM01. The sequence goes on from JBDLQY010000069.1 coordinate 16,656, forward strand.
GCCAGCAAACCATGCAGCCCGTTGCGAACGACGTCGCAGCCGCGGTGCTGGTAGCGGCGAGGCCGGCCGCGAGGAACGCGTGGAATCACGGTGCTGCGTTGTGCTCATGCAAGGACGATAGCAAAGCTAGGGCTGATCTGGCTCACACCGATTCGTCACGGGCCGCAACGGGCTGAGTCGAGCCAGGCGTTCAGCGATCGAGAAGCGCCGCGCACTTTGACTGCGCGACTGGGAACGCGCGCTATCATGACCCGCATGCGAACGCGCGATACGGCCTCCCCGCTCTCCATCCGTCTGCGATTCTCGGAAGAAACCCGACTGGGCCCGGGCAAAATCGCCCTGCTCGAAGCCGTGGCCCGCACGGGCTCGATCGCGGCTGCCGGTCGCGAGCTGGGCATGTCGTACCGGCGTGCCTGGCTGCTGATCGACTCCATGAACCGCTGCTTCGACGAACCGGTCATCACCGCAGCCAGTGGCGGTGCGCAGGGCGGTGGCGCCGATATCACGCCGCTGGGTCACCAGCTGATAAGGGCATTCAGGGCGCTTGAGGCCGATGCGCAGCGCGCGGTGGACGGGCACTTCGCAGCCCTCTATCCCCATATGCGCAGTGAGCGCTAGCGGGCCAGCGCGCGCTCATCTAGCGCGGTGGCCTTGACCATCGCGAAGATGTCATCACCCGCATCGATCGCCAGTTCGTCCACGGCCTTACGGGTCACCAGCGCCACGATGCGCTCGTCGCCCGGCAGGCGGATATCGACCCGCACAATCGGACCGTCGTCACGCTCGATAGCGGAAATACGGCCAAATAAAACCGTACGGAAACTCACATCGCGTGGACGCTGAACTGCCAGCGCCACATCGGTTGCGCGCACCACGAACCGATGGGGATCACCAGGACGGCCAATGCGGCCTGGGAGGCTGATCGGCCCAGCTGGATGCTCAAAAACCGTCAGACCGTAGGTTTCATCGTACTCGCGCACCCGCGCCTCAATGACGGAGACCGCGGCAAAACGGCTGCGTTCGACGCGTGACCAGGCCGGAGCCAGAACCTCACCCGGTGGCCCCTGATCCGTGACTTTGCCGGCATCGATCAGGATGACCTCGGCCGCTACACGGGCCACCTCGTCGGGTGAGTGCGACACGTAAACCAGGGGCACCTCCAGTTCACGGTGTAGACGAAGAATGTACGGAAGAATTTCTAGCTTTCGCTCAGCATCGAGCGCGGCCAGGGGTTCATCCATCAGCAGCACAGCCGGGTCAGCCAGCAGCGCCCGGCCAATCGCCACCCGCTGTCGCTCGCCACCCGACAGACTCGCAGGCTGTCGCTCAAGCAGGGCCTCGAGCCCGAGCAGTTCTACGATGGCTGCAAAGCGCTTATCTGTGAGGCGCTCGGCGCCGGCCTGCTGGCGGCGCAATGCGAACCAGGCGCCGAAGCGCAGATTGGCGCGTACGCTCAGGTGCGGAAACAGCAGGGCATCCTGAAACACCAGACCCACGCGTCGTCGGTGTGCTGGCACCCATACGCCTTGCTCGGTATCAACCAGGGTCGCGTCGCCAATGCGGATGCGGCCTGTTTGTGGGCGCAGCAGGCCCGCCAGCAGATGGATCAGGGTTGACTTGCCACTGCCCGATCTCCCGAAGAGCGCGACGGCGCGTGCATCGGTCGCCAGGCTTAAATCAAGGCAAAAATCGCCGCGATTCAGGCGCACATCAATATCGATAAAAGGGCGCCTGGTCACGACACGCTCCGAACACGGCGCGAGAGCCACTCCGAGGCTAGCAGCGCCATGAGCGACAACAACACAGCGATCAGCGTCAGTGCCAATGCAGACTCATCGCCATCGGGCGTCTGCGTGAAAGCATAAATCGCAGCCGCCAGCGTCTGCGTCTCGCCCGGAATCGCCGACACAAAAGTGATGGTGGCACCGAACTCGCCCAGCGCCTTGGCAAAGCACAAGACCATGCCAGCCAACACACCTGGCAGGGCCAAGGG
>JBDLQY010000070.1:0-26437 GCA_039800325.1 Pseudomonadota bacterium
TGTCGATCCTCAGAGCAATTTGAAATCGTTCATGGAGACAGATAAAGGGTCGAATCCGGCCGGGAGCTCAGGGACGACTGGCGGCTGGTGCGACTGCGGTCCATCCGCCAGGACAATCGGAGACAGACGGATGGTAGCCCGCCGGGGATGAGCACCAGTACCAGTATCCGGCTACTGGGGCCGACGGTGCAGGCATCGCTGCGGGAGGTGGTAAGACTGCCGAAGGCGGTATGACATCAGCGCGCTCAACATACACAGGCGCTGGCACTGTAATGATCGGAGCGGGAGCCGGCACGATAATGCGCGGCGATGAATATCGCCAGCCCCAGTAAGGGTCGTGATACCAGCCAGGGTAGTAGGCATGGGCGGGCGGCCCCACTCGAATGATCGGTACAACCACCACGGATGAAACGCGGACTCCCGAATGGCTGTGGAGCGCTCTGGGATGGACTCTGCGGTCGAACCTGGGCTCATGCGCCTGGGCCATTTCAGGGAGCAACAGGCTCCCTGGTAGTGCAACCATGGTCATCAAGAAAATAGCCAGAGATTTGACGGATTTAGCGACTTGCATGTGTTTGATCAGTGAGTTGTAGTGCTTTTGAAAAACCCGATTGCCAACACGGTAGACCATCCGCGTAGGGCGATTGCTCACTCTATCAAAGCCCGTAAGGCATCTGCCTCGTTTCGATCATCAAATTACAGGACAATTCCGCTCTTACAATCTGATACAGCGCACCAGGATGCCTTGTAACGCAAAGGGGCAACGATAAAATTGCTTTCGGAGAAAGAACTCATGAATCAGCGCGACCAACTTTTAAAGCTATTCATTCTGGCCGCAGTATTATCGGTCGCGCCCGCTGCCCTCGCGCAAGGCGCAGACATCTTTCGCGAAGCAGACATTAAGCTGGGTGAGCAGCTCATCGCTGAGCACCGCTGTGCAGCCTGCCACGTCCGAAAAGTTGGCGGCGACGGCACGGCCATTTATCGCCCCACCGGGCGAATCAATGCGGCCGGTTTTCTCCGCGGCATGGTTGAACAGTGCAATTCAGAGCTGAGACTGCAGTTATTCCCCGAAGAGGTCACCGCCATCGCGGCCGTTTTGAACCGCGATCACTATCGGTTCAAGTAAGGGTTCAAACGAGGACTTGCCGCAATGTTGAATGAAACGCATGATCCGGCCCTGCGAAGCTGGGTGGATTCCGCAAACGATCCCAACACTGACTTCCCGGTTCAAAATCTGCCATTTGCCGTGTTCAGGCGCAAGGGGCACACCGAGCAGTTTCGGGTCGGCGTGGGCATCGGTGACCATGTGGTTGACCTTGCTGCTGCACACGCGGCCGGGGTGTTTTCCACCGATGCGGCAGCAGCTGCAGCCTGCGCTGACGAACCCAGTCTCAATGCGCTGATGGCTCGCGGGCCGCGGGCCTGGAGCGCGCTACGGCTTGCCCTGTCGCGACTGCTTCGTGAAGGCGCAGCGCGTACCGATCGGGTAGCCGCGTGTCTGGTGCCCATCGCTGATATCGAGTTCAACCTGCCAGCACGCATCGGTGATTACACCGACATGTACACCTCAATTCATCACGCAAGCAATGTCGGGCGTCTGTTTCGCCCTGACAACCCACTGATGCCAAACTTTAAGTGGCTGCCGGTGGGTTATCACGGGCGCGCGTCCTCGGTGGTTCTCAGCGGACATTCGGTGGTTCGACCCTGGGGGCAGATCATGCCGCCCGGCGCTCAGTCGCCCGTTTTTTCCCCGTCTAAGCGGCTCGACTACGAGCTTGAGCTGGCGATTTGGATCGGAACCGGCAATGCACTCGGCGAGCCGGTATCCATCGACAAAGCTGAATCGCATGTGTTCGGCATTGGTCTGCTCAACGATTGGTCTGCCCGCGATATTCAGTCATGGGAGTACCAGCCGCTGGGGCCTTTTCTCTCCAAGAACTTCGCCACAACGGTATCCCCCTGGGTGGTCACGCTCGAGGCCCTCGCGCCGTACCGCTGCGCGTGGACTCGATCCGCTGACGACCCGCAGCCGCTTGCTTACCTTGAGTCTTCGTTGAATCGCCAGCAGGGTGCCTTCGATATCAGCATCGAAGCCTGGCTTCAGACTGATTCATCCCAAGGCCAGGGTAAATCGGCGACGCGGCTATCTCAGACCAGTTTCCGCCATGCCTACTGGAGCATTGCCCAGATGATTGCGCATCACACAGTGGGTGGATGCAATCTTCAGACAGGCGACCTTATCGGCAGTGGCACGCAGTCCGGACCCGAGGCGCATGAAGCCGGCGCCCTGATTGAGCTTACTCAAGGTGGACGCAAGCCACTTGAACTGGTTGATGGGCAGACACGTACCTTTTTAGAAGATGGTGACACGGTGATCTTCCGAGCCTGGTGTGATGCGGCCAACCGGCCTCGCATTGGTTTTGGCGAATGCCGTGGCAAGGTACTTCCAGCCCGTCCAGTCGCCTAAGTCGTCTGGCGCCGCCGCCGTGAATCGCTGTTTGCGCGCGGCGGGCGCTGCTTAAGGCGTCATCAGAAACTGATCGACGATGCGGCCTCTCTGATCGACAAAACGAATCCGAATAGGTAAGAGCGGGCCTCCGGGCTGAAACCAGATATCGACGCCTCCTTCGTCGTCGCCAGGTTCGGAGATCGTGCTCAGGCTTACAGTATTCAAAGTGTTACCGCCAGGGCCTGTCAGCAACTGATCAGGCTCTATCCGGAATTTCAGGGTTCGCACGCGCGAACTGCCTGTCACCGGAAGCTCAATCATTGAGTCCTTTGGTTTGATTCGCCCTTGAGACACCATCCAGCTTAGTTGTGTGAAGATCGATAGCCGGTCCTGCAGCCCTTGCACACGCGTACCACTCTGCCCACCTGAAAAATTGATCTGATTCGTATTGAGATCGACGTTAAAACCGCGCGGCGCTCGATCGCCGCGACGCTCTTCATAGCGCTCGGGAGAAAAACCGTCGGGTTCAATGCGGCCACTGCTGCTTTGGCGAAAAATGCCGCGCATGAGCAGTGACGTTAATCCGGTAGCCTGTGCTTCGGTAAACAGTCGATAGCGATTGCCCTCAATCTCAAGCACGTAGTCAAGCCAGCCGACCGCCGGCCCCTCGCGATAATCGCCCAGGTGAATCTGGTACCGCCATCGTCCCGAAAAAGCCGCAGGCGCCGCCGACACCGGTGATTCAGAGGGACGCTGCGTGACCATGGCGCGCTCGGCGTTGTCGCTCGCGGCCCTGCCAGGCGGAGAGCTGGACGTGCCGTTCACGCCCTTTGCGTCGCCGGCAGGTTCAGCCTCCGAGACCGATGAACCAGTTGGAGTGGCTAATTGTGCAACATCGGCATTCGAACGCTTTTCATCGGCGGCCGATGTTGATTCGGCGGTAATGGTCGACGGCACGTCGCTAAGCCCGCCGAAGTCATCGCTGGTTGCGGCAACGGCCGACTCGCTCGACACGGAGTGCTCAGCCCCCCCCGCAACGACTCCCTGCGCGGCTGCCGGCGCAGACGTTAATGAACGATCACCTGCGCCTGGTTTCGGGCGTGCAATTTTTTCGGATGCTGGAGGCCGGGCCGTCGCCGGTGGGGCTTGCGGCGCCAGCGGTGCTGCCGGCAAAGCCGATGCAGGCTCTGGAGCAGTCGGCGGTGGCATCACCTGAACCCAACTCACCGCCATGCTGGTCGGCGGAGCCTTCGAACCAATATCAACCCGCCAGAGGCCCATGATCAGCGCGGCATGAATAAGCGCCGATAGTAATAACAATCCGATCACGGCGAACACTTTGTGTGCGGGGCGTGCGCTAGCCATGAAACGATCTTAGCGCAGTCGCGATGCGGCACAAGTCCCGAGGCGTTTACAATATTCACCATGAACCGAGATCAGCTTCCCGCGACAGAGCGCACTGTCATCCTCGTAGGAGCCGCACTGTTGCTAACCCTGGCGATGGGCATGCGCCAAAGCATGGGGCTTTTCCAGCCAGATATGGTTCGCACCATCAGCATCACGACAGCTGATTTTTCGTTCGCAGTCGCCCTACAGAACATCATTTGGGGCCTGACTCAGCCATTTGCCGGCGCTCTGGTCGATCGTTGGGGCGCCCGCTGGGTAGCAATTTCTGGCGCTCTGCTCTACGCGCTTGGAATGCTGTTCAGTTTGCTGGCCACCTCGCCTATGCTGCTGATTCTGGGTGTGGGTGTTTGCGTGGGTCTCGCACTGTCGTGTACGGGCTCAAATCTAGCCATGGCGGTCACGTCCAGGGCAGTAAGCCCCGCAGCGCGCACCTTTGCGATGGGTGCCGTCTCTGCAGCGGGCTCACTGGGACTCACCGTGACATCCCCGCTTGCGCAGAGCCTCATCAGTCAGTCGGGCTGGCAGGTGGCGATGATGTCATTCATCGCGCTGGCGCTGGCCATGATCCCGGCTGCACTCATGGCCGGCCGCATCGACCGCGTTCAAAGCGAACGACACGAAGGTCCCGCTCAATCGGTGGGAGAGGCGCTTCGTGAGGCGGCGAGTCACGGCGGATATGTCACGATGGCTCTGGCTTTTTTTGTCTGTGGCCTGCAACTGGTATTTCTCACCACGCATCTGCCGACATATCTCGATCTGTGCGGCATTCAACCGGCAGTCACCGCCGCAGCGCTTGCCCTGATTGGTATTTTCAACGCCTTCGGATCTCTCGCATTCGGCTGGTTGGGGCAGCGTTTTCCCAAGCAATGGTTGCTGGGTGGAATTTATGTGGTCAGGTCCTTGGCCATCACCGTATTTTTCATGCTCCCACCGACGCCCACCGGCACTTTGGTGTTTGCGGCAGTCATGGGTTCCTTGTGGCTCGGTGTGGTACCGCTTCTAAACGGCCTTGTTATTCATCTCTTTGGGCTTCGCTATGTGGCGACCCTCACAGGAATCGCCTTTTTTAGTCACCAGGTGGGCTCGTTCATTGGCGCCTGGGGTGGGGGCCTTATTTACGCCGCGCTGGGCTCATACGAATGGGCCTGGAAGGGGGCGGTACTGATAGGGCTGCTGGCAGGTGTGGCGCAGGTTTTGATGAACACCCGCCCCGTCGACCGGCTTCGTGTAGCGACCTCGCCTCAGCTCAATCCGGCCTCTCGGTAAAGTCCGACGAGACCTCTTCAGCACAACGCGCGTGCCGCCCAGACTCGAGTGCGATGAACCCCTGGGCTTCGACGCAAGCGGCGCGCCCGTCAGTGAACGCTATCGGGACATCTATCGCAGCCGCGCAGGGGCCTTGAGCGAAGCTCAGCAGGTTTTTATCGCCGGCTGCGAACTGGGCGACCGCTGGAACACCGACGCATCCGGCGTACAGCGCTTTTGCATTCTCGAGCTGGGCTTCGGGCTGGGGGTTAACTTCCTGGCCACGTGGGCGCTTTACCGCTATTCAGGCGCACGGCCCGATCGCCTGAACTATGTGGCCATTGAGGCCCACCCCGTGCACCGTGGTGATCTTATCAAGGCCCATCAGGTTCTGGGACTTGATGGCGGCGAGGTCGCGTCGCTGGCTCGTGAGCTTCAGGAGGCTTGGCCGATTCGAACGCCAGGCTTGCATCGCCTGAGCTTGGATAGCGGGCGGATTGGGCTCGTGCTGGCCTACGGCGATGTTGCACATCTTTTACCCCGACTGGATCTCGCGGCCGACGCGATTTTTCTGGATGGCTTTTCGCCCTCGCGCAATCCAGCCATGTGGCAACCCGATGTCATGTCGCAACTCGCGCGCTTGAGCCGTCCAGCTACTCCGCTCGCAAGCTACAGTGTGGCCCGATCCGTGTGTGATGGGCTTGCCGCCGCCGGGTTTGAAGTTCGCATTGAGAAGGGCTACGGCACGAAGCGACAGCGCCTGGTTGCCACCTATGCGCCAAGATGGCGCTCGTACCCGTCTCCGCCACCCTGTCCACGTTGGCCAGACCAACGCGCCATCGTCATCGGCGCGGGTCTTGCTGGAAGTGCAATCGCTCATCGTCTGCACGAACAGGCTTGGGACGTTACGCTGTTCGATGCGCATACTCAGGCTGGCCTAGGGGGTTCAGGGCAGCCTTGGTGTGCCGATCATGTGCATGTTTCTCCTGATGACAACATGCTGGCCAGAGCTACCCGGGCTGCTCTCTTCATAGCCACTTCCGCACGACAGCGTTTGGCTGGCCAACAGGACGGGTCTGCAGGGGTGAAACCGTCGTTCTTGAACGCCTTGGGTCGGCTTATGGTGGCCGACGACGTAGATTCCGAGTTGCAGCAACAGGCGCTTCAGGCGCGATTGGGTATGCCCGGCGAATTTGTGCGCTTTTTAGATTCGGAGGAAGCCAGTCAGCTTACTGGCGTTCGACTGTCGCGCGGGGGGCTCTGGTTTGCACAAGCAGGCGCGATTGCACCACAGCATCTCATCGCGCGACGTCTCGCGCCGCTGATTGAACAGGGCTCTCTCAGACTTGGCTGCAGAATCTCAGTTATTCATCATGATGGGGAGTTGTGGCATGTCGCAGACCAAGAGGGACAGCGCGTTGCTCAGGCACCCGTTTTGGTACTTGCCGCTGCGCCCGAATCACTGGGCTTGGCGGGAATGAGCAGTGTCGATATACGTCAAGTTCGGGGGCAAACCACCTGGGTTCGCTACCCCCTGCTGGATGGTCTTCGAGTCTCGTTGGGCGGTGCGGCTTATGTCGTGCCAGATGGCGGTCGTGCATTGGTGGGCGCCAGCTATGACGAGGGTGATCTTTCAGAGCCGTCCGTTGATTCCGACATCAGTAACCTGAGACGCCTAGCCAGACTTTTTCAGGTAACCGATTTGAGCGCAGGCTGCCAGTGGCACAGTGCGGCCGTTGGTTTTCGGTATGCCACCGTTGACCGAATGCCTCTTATCGGCGCGGTGCCTGACGAAGAAAACATTAAAAGCCATGCAGCAACGTTTTCGCGCAACGCACGCTTACCCTTACCGCGCAGACCAGCGCTTTTTATGGCCAGCGCACTCGGATCACGTGGTGCTCTCTGGAGCGAGCTCGCGGCCGAGGTCATCCTGGCCCAATTACTGGGTGACCCCGCTCCGATCGAGTCCGACCTTTTGGCGGCCATTGACCCGGCGCGATCGCTTCGTCAAGCGCTCAGACGCAGCCGTAACCGATAAACTGTTTGCCTACCCCGTCGAATATCAGGATCTGTTCATGAGCAAAACCAGTTCCAGCGTGCAGTACAACTGTTCAAAGTGCCCCGGCTACTGCTGCAGTTATCCCCGTATTGAAGTGACTGACCGAGACCTGCGGCGCCTGGCTCGGCACTTTGAGGTGTCCGAAGAAGAGGCCCAACGACAGTTCACACGCTTTTACGATGACGACGGCGAGCGCGAGCGCATTCTTCGCCATCGCAAGGATCCGGTGTACGGCTCAATTTGCCGCTTTTTTGATGTTCGTGAACGTCGTTGCACGATTTACAGCGCGCGTCCGACGGTGTGCCGTGACTACCCGAACGGAAATCGCTGCGGCTATTACACCTTTATTCAATTCGAACGCAAACATCAGGACGATCCTGACTTTATTCCATCAGCCTGAGTCCCGGCCCGCTCAACCCAAAGCGACGCGAGCGTTTCGAAATAATCTCATCCAGGGTGAGTCTTCGCCCAGACTCGGGTCTCGCCAGCTCATTTGCACGCTGCGAAAGACACGTTCTGGGTGCGGCATCATGATGGTGGCGCGGCCATCCGTGCTCGTGAACGCGGTAAGCCCCAACGGTGACCCATTCGGATTGGCGGGATAGCGCAACGCGGGCGCATCAGTTCCGTTGATAAAGCGCATGCAAGAGAGCGATCGCGTCTGTTGAGATTCATCAGAAAAGCTGGCCCTGCCCTCGCCGTGCGCAACCACGATCGGCAGGCGACTTCCCTGCATGCCGGCTAGCAAGACCGAGGGCGACTGAAGGATCTCAATCATGGTGAGTCGCGCCTCATACTGCTGCGATCGATTGCGCAGAAAACGGGGCCAGTCGGTCGCGCCTGGAATGATGTGCTTTAGCTGCGACATCATCTGGCAGCCATTACACACACCGAGGCTTAGGGTGTCAGCACGGTTGAAGAACGCAGAAAACGCATCCAGCAGGCGTTCGTTGAAGAGAATACTGCGGGCCCACCCGGTACCAGCGCCCAGTACATCGCCATACGAAAATCCACCACAGGCAGCCAGCACCTGAAAGGCCTGCAGGTCAACCCGGCCACCCGACAGATCGCTCATGTGTACATCAAAGGCATCGAACCCAGCACGATCGAAGGCAGCGGCCATTTCAATATGACTGTTGACGCCTTGCTCTCTCAGGATGGCGACCCGGGGCCGAGTCCCGCGGGCAATGTAGCTCGCGGCGATATCATCATTCGGATCGAACGCAGGCAGACAGCGTAGTCCTGAATCGCTGGTGTCAGCAATGGCCTCAAATTCTTCATGCGCGCACTGGGGATCGTCGCGCAAAGCAGCAATTTCATAGCTGGTACGAGCCCAGACCTTCTGCAGCTCAGTACGGGAAACACTCCAGACGCAGCGCGCATCGCGAAAGAACGCGACCTCGTCTTTCTGGGACGGCTTACCGATGACATGCGAGTGCGCCGATAGCCCCGCCTTGCGCAGCACGCCCATGACCTGGTCACGATCGGCGCTTCTCACCTGCACGACCGCACCAAGTTCTTCGTTGAACAAAGCCTTCAAGGTGAGTTCATTGCGCTGAACGTTCACCTGCTCAGGACGAATCTTAAAATCGCCCCAATCGGCAGCGTGTGGGTCTATGGTGAGAAGATCAAGGTTGACGGCGATGCCACATCGTCCGGCGAAGGCCATTTCGCTCAGGCAGGTGAAAAGTCCGCCATCAGACCGGTCATGGTAGGCAAGCAAGCGTTTTTGCTGGCCCAATTCATGAATGACATCTACAAAGCGACCGAGCAGCGCTGCGTCGTCGAGGTCAGGGCTCTCGCACCCGATCTGTCCAGTCACTTGGGCAAGCGCAGATCCACCCATGCGCTGCCGACCACAACCGAGGTCAATCAGAATCAGGACTGAGTCGATGTCGGTTTGCAACGCAGGGGTCAGTACGGCTCGCACGTCGGCAATCGGGGCGTAGGCCGTTACGACCAGGGATACCGGCGAGGTCACGCATTTGTCGACCGCCGGCTTACCAGCACCGCTGTCTCGCCAGGCCGTACGCATGGACAGCGAATCTTTACCCACCGGGATAGCCAAACCCAAGCTGCTACAGAGCTCTGACGCAGCCTGAACAGCATCATAAAGACGGGCATCTTCGACAGGGTCGCCACAGGCAGCCATCCAGTTGGCTGACAGTTTGATGCGATCGATACCGTCCACCATGGCGGGGGCGATATTGGTGACCGCTTCGGCGACCGCCATTCGCGAGGCACAGCGCGGGTCGATCAGCGCAAGCGGCGCGCGCTCGCCCATTGCCAGCGCCTCGCCGGTATACGAGTTGAAGTCGAGCAGACCTACGCCGCAATCCGCAACCGGTACCTGCCAGCGCCCCACCATCTGATCGCGAGCACTCATGCCGCCCACAGTCCGATCACCGATGGTGATTAGGAAGGATTTACTTGCCACGCCGGGTAGCTTCAGTACCTCAAGTGCGACGGATGCCAGCTCGAGCCCATGCAGGTCTAGCTGCGGAAGCGAGGGAGTTGATCGATGTGCCACTCGATGCATACGCGGTGGTTTTCCCAACAAAACCTCAATGGGCATATCGACCGGACGCGTTCCGTCTCCCGATTCAAGGATGAGCTGCCCGTCATTGGTCACGGTGCCAACCACGGCAAATGGACAGCGCTCGCGATGGCAAATTGTCTCGAACTGCGGCAAACGATCGGGAGCGATCGCCAACACATAGCGCTCTTGCGACTCGTTGCACCAGATCTCAGCCGGCGATAGACCACTTTCTTCGAGCGGGACCCGCTCGAGACTGAATCGAGCCGAGCGGCCTGCCCCGTGCACCAGCTCTGGGAACGCGTTTGACAAGCCACCCGCCCCTACATCATGAATTGAAAGAATGGGATTGTGTTGGCCAAGCCCCCAAAGCCGATCGAGCACTTCTTGTGCGCGGCGCTGCATTTCAGGATTGCCGCGCTGTACCGAGTCAAAGTCGAGCGCTTCAGCGTTGGCGCCCGAGTTCATGCTGGAGGCCGCGCCACCGCCCAGGCCGATACGCATGCCGGGGCCGCCCAATTGCACCAGCAAAGCGCCGACCGGAAGATCAAGTTTGAATGAATGCGCAGCGTCTAAATTACCGACGCCTCCGGCAATCATGATGGGCTTGTGATAACCGCGTACCGACGGGCCAAGACGTTGTTCGAAGACACGGAAATACCCAAGAAGATTAGGACGGCCGAATTCGTTGTTAAAGGCGGCCCCGCCCAGCGGACCATCGGTCATGATGGCCAGCGGACTTGCGATGCGATCGGGGGCCCCGTAAGCAGACGAGGTCGGCTCGCGCTGGTCAAGCGGCTGACACACGTCCTGGTCACATTCCCAGCTGTGCACAAAGCCGGGGATTCGGAGGTTGGATACCGAAAACCCGGTCAGACCAAACTTGGGCTTGGCGCCACGACCGGTGGCGCCCTCATCGCGAATCTCGCCACCTGCGCCCGTGGCTGCGCCCGCATAAGGCGATATCGCCGTTGGATGATTGTGCGTTTCAACCTTGAGAAGACCGTGCATCAAGGTGTCGCGATACTCGTAGCGCGGCGCGGCAAGCGACTGTGAGCTGGAACTGGCACGCGTGGCATCAAATAGCGGCGCGACGAAACGCCTGGCCGGTGCGCCCTCGAGAATGGCGGCGTTATCTGCATAGGCCACCACGGTGCCATTCGGATTTGCCGCGTGTGTGCTGCGGATCATGGCAAACAGGCTGTCGGTCAACGGTTGACCGTCGATCGTCCATTGCGCGTTGAAGATCTTGTGCCGACAGTGCTCAGAGTTAGCCTGCGCAAACATCATGAGCTCAACATCGCTCGGGTCGCGTCCGCTCGCCCGAAACGCTGCCAACAGGTAGTCGATTTCGTCGTCGGACAGCGCAAGCCCAAGATCGCGATTCGCCTGCTCGAGAGCCTCGCGCCCGTCTCGGGTAACCGCCACACGCGCCATAGGCTTACCCGGCATGCTTTCAAAGAGTCGCACAGGATCGGGTGACTCAAGAAAGACTGATTCGGTCATTCGGTCATGTAGGAGCGCCGCCAGCCTTAACAGCAAGCCACGATCATGTTCGAGACCGTCGGTACGCAGACCGCCCAGAATGCTGCTGCGAAATCGTAGCCGGTACTCAAGCGCCCGCTCAAGCCGCTTAACCCATGTAATGCCACAGCTTCGGGCAATATCGGTTGCCTTGCTCGCCCATGGCGATACCGTACCCACGCGCGGCGTCACATAGACCGGAACACCAGAGGTATCAACATCAGCAGCCGCGTCATCGTGCAGCAGGGCTACGAGACGGTCGCGTTCAAAGTTCGAAGGTTCACGCTCAAGCCACGCGTACGTAACGTATCGGGCCGAAACCGCGACAACGCGGTTTTCTATGCGTTTGAGCAACTCCAGGCGTTGTACCTGCCGGGCCCCAGACAGCGCGTTGGCACCCGGTATGGTCAGTGTGAGCGGCATGCGTGAATCCAAAGCGTAAATTATAAACCGGGGGCGCTGCCTGTTACTGCTCGCCGAAGCCGCCACCGCCCGGTGTTTCGATCACGAACACATCACCGGCCTGAAGCTCGGCGCGGTCCGCATGAGCAAGCAGCTCTTGCTCTCCGCTGACGCGCTCTACCCGGTTGATTCCGAGTTCTCCGGGCGCCCCACCGGCTGCTCCGAATGCGGGATGTATACGGCCGTTTGACAGAATGGAAGCCGTCATAGGCTCGAGGAATCGAATGCGCCTAATACCCCCATCGCCACCTCGCCAGCGTCCGCGACCGCCTGAACCCTGCCGAATCGAATAGCTTTCAAGACGTACCGGAAACCGTAATTCGAGCACTTCTGGGTCGGTGAGCCTGGAGTTGGTCATGTGCGTCTGAACAACCGATGTTCCATCAAAACCACCGATTAACGCGCCCTGCTCATCGAAGACACCCCCGGCCCCAGAACCCCCAGATATGGTTTCGTAATACTGGTAACGCTGGTTGCCAAAGGTGAAGTTGTTCATGGTGCATTGACTGGCAGCCATCACGCCCAGGGCACCGTACAGTGCATTCGTAATGCAGGTCGAAGTCTCAACATTGCCGGCTACGACCGCTGCAGGGTAGTGCGGATTAAGCAGACACCCCTCGGGAACGATCACTTCAAGGGGTTTCAGACAACCCGCATTCATGGGGATTTCATCATCGACCAGCGTGCGAAAAACATAGAGCACGGCGGCCATGGTCACCGCTTTGGGTGCATTAAAGTTATTGGCCTGTTGACTTGATGTACCGCTGAAGTCGATACACGCGCTACGGGTTTGTCGATCGACTTTGATGGCAACAGCGATCTTTGCTCCGTTATCGAGCGGCAGTAAAAACTGACCGTCGCGAAGCGCCCCAATGACCCGTCTGACCGAGGCCTCAGCGTTATCTTGTACGTGCTGCATATAGGCGCGAACCACATCTAGTCCGAAATGCTTGACCATGCGAAGCAGCTCGTCACGCCCCTTCTCATTGGCTGCTATCTGCGCACGAAGATCGGCCAGATTCTGCTCGACGTTACGCGCCGGGTAGCGCGCGCCCGCGAGCAGCTCGCGCAGCGCCTGCTCACGAATTCGGCCTCCTTTTACCAGCCGAAAGTTTGTGATGAGAACACCTTCGTCGTCTATGGTTCGACTGTCGGGCGGCATGGACCCTGGGGTGGTGCCGCCAATGTCAGCATGGTGTCCACGCGAGCCGACATAAAACAACAGCTCTCGTCCATCCTCATCAAACACCGGCGTGATAACGGTGACATCGGGCAGATGCGTCCCGCCAGCATAGGGATCGTTCAGCACAAACACATCACCGGGCTTGATGTCTCCCGCATTACGAATGATGACCTCCTGAACGCTGGCCCCCATAGAACCGAGGTGTACTGGCATGTGCGGCGCGTTGGCTATCAGCATTCCTTCGCGATCAAACACGGCACATGAAAAATCAAGCCGCTCCTTGATGTTGACTGAGTGGGCTGTGTTCTGCAGGCGGTAGCCCATTTGCTCGGCGATGGACATGAAGAGATTGTTAAAAATCTCGAGCATCACCGGGTCAGCGTCAGTTCCGATGGCCTGCCGCGTGGGCCGAGGACTATGCCTCTCAAGAATGACATCACCCCGCGGACTCATGCGCGCAGTCCAACCGGGCTCGACGACGGTTGTTGCCGTTGCTTCGGCGATAATGGCGGGGCCTCGAATCTCGGCCCCGGGCACTAAGCCATCGCGCCTGAAGACAGGCACCTGAGACCACTGTCCCTCAAGAAACACCCGTGCCGAATCAACGGGCTCTGAACTCGGTTGAGCAGGCGCCTGCGCGGGTGCCGCCCACGAGACATTCAGAGCATCGCCGCGCGCTCCCAGGGCCTCTACCATTACCGACTCGAGCACGAGCGCCCGCCCCTCAAGCAGAAAAGCGAATCGCTGACGATACTGGCGCTCAAATTCAAGGCGCATGTCCTCAACAGAACCCCACGACACCGATAGGCCGGTATCTGTCCCCTCATAGCGAAGCTGGACGCGCTTCACAATGCGGATGACGGCATCGTCTTCGCCCTGTGACCTCAGCGTGGAACGTGCCTGAAGCGCTAGCCCATCAAGGGCCGTGACACACTGCGCATGTGAATGCGCATCGAGTTTTCGCTCGATGGATTGATCTCGAATGACCGACGGCTCGGCCAGACCCATACCGTATGCAGACAAGACGCCGGCCAGCGGATGTGCGAGCACTCGCGGCATAGCGAGTGCATCGGCGACCAGGCAGGCGTGTTGACCGCCGGCACCGCCGAACGTGGTGAGCGTGTACTGCGTGACGTCATAGCCACGCTGCACTGAGATTTTCTTGATGGCATTCGCCATGTTAGCCACGGCGATGTCGATAAAACCCTGCGCCAGGGCTTCAGGCGTCATTGGCTTTCCACTGGCCTGACTGACCTTGAGCGCCAGTTGCCGGAACCGTTCGCGCACGATGTCTGCGTCGAGAGCTTGCCTGCCATCGGCCCCAAAAACCTTCGGGAAATGCGCGGGCTGAATCTTTCCCAACATAACGTTTGCGTCGGTCACTGTCAGTGGCCCGCCACGCCGATAACAGGCCGGACCCGGATTGGCGCCCGCAGAGTCAGGCCCAACCCGCAAACGAGCGCCGTCAAAGTGAAGAATGGACCCGCCGCCCGCAGCAACCGTATGAATACTCATCATGGGCGCGCGAAGACGAACCCCAGCGACCTGAGTATCAAACGCACGCTCAAAGCTTCCGGCATAGTGAGACACGTCGGTAGAGGTGCCTCCCATATCGAAACCAATGACACGATCAAATCCCGCTGCCTCACTGACCCGAGCCATGCCTACGATACCGCCTGCCGGCCCCGACAGGATGGAGTCTTTACCTTGAAACGCATGAGCATCAGTCAGCCCGCCGCTGGACTGCATGAACTGCAGGCGTACGCCTGGCATAGCCGCCGCGACACGATCAACGTAGCGCCGAAGGACGGGAGACAGATACGCATCGACAACCGTGGTGTCACCCCGCGAGACGAAGCGAATCAGGGGTGAGACTTCATGCGATACCGAAATCTGAGAAAAGCCGATCTCTCGTGCGATATGCGCAACACGCACCTCGTGCTCGCTAAATCGGTAGCCATGCATGAGTACGATTGCAATAGCTCTAATACCCTCGCGGAAGGCGCTGGCCAGTGCTGTGCGGGCAGTCTCTTCATTGAGCGCCTGAACCACCTCACCGCTCGCGGACACACGCTCATCGATTTCGATGCAATGCTGATAGAGAAGCTCAGGAAGTCTAATGTGCCGCTCAAACAGCCTGGGCCGGTTTTGGTACGCAATTCGAAGTGCATCGTGAAAGCCGCGGGTAACAGCCAAAACGACGGGTTCGCCCTTGCGCTCGAGCAGAGCGTTTGTAGCAACGGTGGTGCCCATTTTGACGGCTGTAACGCTGGCTGCCGGAATCGGCTCTGTCCGTGTAAGGCCCAGCAGTCGGCGAATGCCAGCCACAGCTGCATCATCATAGTGCTCGGGGTTTTCAGACAACAGCT
Source organism: Pseudomonadota bacterium (assembly GCA_039800325.1). Lineage (GTDB taxonomy): Bacteria > Pseudomonadota > Gammaproteobacteria > Burkholderiales > Burkholderiaceae_E > SYIM01. The sequence continues at coordinate 15,238 of JBDLQY010000070.1, forward strand.
TTTCGGTCACCAGTTGCCCGTCAGGTCGGCGGCCAACAACATCGGTAAAGGTACCGCCACGGTCTACCCAAAATTCCCAACCATTTCGATTCGCAGTCAGTGATTCCGTGGTCATAGCGAGTCCGTCGAATAGAAATAGGTTGGGTTGGAGCGCTTGGGGTTTAGCCCGTTCCAGAACCAGTGCGCAAGGCTGACCGTATCGAACACCGGCATTCCCAGCGCCTCGGAGAGTGCGTCCCTGTAGGGCGGAAGATTGGTGCACTCAAGCACGATGGCTGCCACCTCTGGGTGGCGTTTGCATAAAGCCTGCCCGCAAGCCAGTAACTCGCGACCAATCGCCTGACGGTCAATCGGCTCGCGATTTCTGAGCACTAAATCGTGCAGAGCTCCCCGCGGTGGTAAACCTTGGCAGGGTGTGTCTGGGGGCGCTCCGGCCTGTTGGAGTTCCGCCGCGCCCAGTGAAGCTGCGTCAAACGTAATGACCCCGACTCTGCGGCCTCGGGGCAACGTTCGCTCTACCCAGGGCACCTGCAACAGGCTGGAGATCGCCACCGGCACCGGCAGCGCGTCCGCCAAGGCCTGCTGGTATCGCACCAAAAAGCCACAGGAGCTGCTGATTCCGATGGCGCCCTGACTAACCAGGCGCTGTGCAGCGGCCAAAAACGCATCAAACCGGGGCATGCCTGGCTCGCGCACCACCTTGTCCGCCACAGCGCCTGATACCCGCTCAAAGTAAACGGGGAAAGGCCAGGTATTTCGGTTACCGACGTCGCCAGCAGGGCGCGCGAAACGGGTATCCAGCATCAGAATGCCAAGGCTGCTCATGGACCGTAATTCTACTGATTGGCCAGCGACTCAAGTATGCTTTCGCCCACGCGGTGTTCCCGCATTTACTTTTTGGAGGAGACCTATGAAGCTCATCAAGGCCTTTGCGGTCGCCGCGGCGTTTGTCGCCGCGCCGGTTTTCGCCCAGACCAAGTGGGACTTACCAGCAGCCTATCCGGCCAGCAACTTTCACACCGAAAATTTGGTGATGTTTGCAAACGACGTCGATAAGCGTACCGGTGGTAAGCTCAAGATCACCGTGCATGCCAATGCTTCTCTGTTCAAAGCGCCCGAGATCAAGCGCGCTGTACAGGGCAATCAAGCCCAGGTTGGCGAAATTCTCATCTCTAACTTTGCCAACGAGAACCCGATTTTCGGTGTCGACACCCTGCCCTTTATTGCGACCAGTTTTGAGGCTGCCAAAAAGCTCGACCAGGCTGCACGGCCCGCACTGCAAAAGGTTCTGGCAAGCCAGGGCATCAAGCTGCTTTATACCGTGCCCTGGCCTCCGCAAGGCCTGTACTCTAAAAAGCCGCTGGACGGAGCGTCTGACCTCAAAGGCGTTAAGTTTCGCTCGTACAACCCGGCGACCGCCAAGATTGCGCAGATGTTCAATGCACAGCCGGTCACCATTCAGGCTGCTGAGCTAACTCAGGCGCTCGCCACGGGCGTTGTCGAGTCTTATATTTCGTCGGGTTCGACCGGTTTTGATTCCAAGACCTACGAGCACCTGAAGTACTGGTATGACACCCAGGCCTGGTTGCCCAAAAATGCTGTCATCGTGAATCAGAAGGCCTTTGACGCTCTTGATAAGGCCAGCCAGGATGCCCTTATGGCTGCAGCGGCCGAAGCAGAGACGCGCGGCTGGAAAATCTCGATTGAGAAAAATCTCTGGTATCTCGATCAACTCAAGCAAAAAGGTATGCAGATCCTGCCGCCGTCAGCCAAGATGATTTCCGAATTTCGCACTGTCGGCGAAGCCCTGATGGCTGACTGGTTGAAGGCTGCCGGCGCTGATGGTCAAGCAGTCATGGATGCCTTCCGCAAGATGTAATTCTGTGCGCCAATTATTAGATCGACTGTACGACATCGCCGCCGCACTCGCGGCGGCGATGCTGGTCGGTGTTTTGGTGATGGTCATGCTGGGCATCACTGGGCGCCTGATGCGCTTCTATGTACCTGGCACTGACGCTTATGCGGGTTATTTCATGGCCGGCGCGGGCTTTCTGGCGCTCGCCCATACCCTACGCCGTGGCGAACACATTCGCGTGACCCTGCTACTGGGCCAATCGGGCAGCCTGCGAAACCGGGTCCTACAGCTCTGGGCACGCGGGGTTGGCGTGCTGCTGTGCGCCCTCTTGGCCTGGTTTAGCATCAGGTTCGCCTGGCAGTCGCATGCCTTTCACGATATATCCACCGGTAACGACGCGACACCGCTGTGGATACCCCAGTTGTCGATGGCCATAGGCTCTTTTATTTTGCTGGTGGCCATGGTCGATGAGTTTGTAGCCGAGATTCGTTACGGTCCCCGCGAACGGTCTGGCGCTGAGCCTGCCCGCAGCGAGTAAGCCGCCATGTCTGACCTCGCCATCACGATTCTTCTGATTGTGGCTTTGTTTGCGCTATTGGGTAGCGGAATCTGGATCGGCCTCGCACTGGCCGGTGTCGCCTGGATCGGCATGGAGTTATTTTCATCGCGACCCGCAGGCGACGCCATGGCGGTCACGGTCTGGGGCGCGGCCTCCAGCTGGACGCTGACCGCCCTGCCGCTCTTTATCTGGATGGGTGAAATTCTTTTTCGAACCCGGCTTTCTGATGACATGTTCCGAGGTCTTGCCCCCTGGATGAATCGTTTGCCCGGCAGATTGCTACACACCAATATTGTCGGATGTACCATCTTTGCAGCAGTCTCAGGTTCTTCAGCTGCTACCTGCGCAACCATTGGCAAAATGACCCTGCCCGAGCTGGCTCGACGGGGCTACCCCGACAAGCTTGCAGTCGGTACGCTGGCGGGCTCCAGCACCCTGGGCCTGTTGATTCCGCCGTCCATCATCATGATTGTTTACGGCGTCACGGCTGACGTTTCGATCGCACAGTTGTTTATCGCGGGCATCATGCCCGGCCTGCTGCTTGCTGGCATTTTCATGCTGTATGTCATCGTTTGGGCCCTTCTTAACCCGAACCAGGTACCACCCGCTGATCCAGCCCTTACGCTGATACAAAAGCTCAAAGAGTCGCGAAGTCTTATTCCTGTCGTCGCGCTCATTGGGGCAGTACTTGGGTCAATTTATGCGGGCATTGCGACTGCCACTGAAGCCGCCGCAGTGGGCGTGCTGGGCGCCCTGGTGCTGTCGGCCTCGCAGGGTGCGCTCAGTTGGAAGAGTTTTTGCGAATCCTTAATGGGGGCCACCCGCCTTTATTGCATGATTGCCCTCATCTTGGCGGGTGCCGCGTTTCTGACCCTCTCGATGGGGTACATCGGTCTGCCGCGACACCTCGCTGAGTGGATAGGCTCTATGGGCCTAAGTCCCTTTCAACTGATTATGGCACTGACGGTCTTTTTCATCATATTGGGCTGTTTTCTCGACGGCATTTCCATGGTGGTACTCACCATGGGTGTCATCCTGCCAACGGTTCAGACCGCCGGCATTGACCTGCTCTGGTTCGGTATCTTCATTGTGCTGGTGGTTGAAATGGCGCAGATCACGCCACCGGTCGGTTTCAATCTGTTCGTCCTGCAGGGAATGACGGGCCGGCAGCTTCCCTGGATTGCTCGTACCGCAGCGCCCATGTTTGGACTCATGGTGTTGGCGGTTTTCCTCATCTGGTGGTTTCCTGAAATCGTCACCTGGTTGCCGCGGCAGATGCAGCGCGGCGCATAACGCCTCATCGCGATGAGTCAGCTGCTCTGTGTCGAGGCTATTCGGGCGATTGAGCACGAGGCGTTGCGTCATAAACCCGCCGGAGCCCTGATGCAGCAAGCTGCTGAAGCTGTGGCTGTTCAGGCTGCGAGGCTGCTGCGCGGCCTTCCGCCACAGACACCGGTGTGTGCGCTGGTAGGCCCCGGTAACAACGGTGGCGATGCACTCATCGCTGCATTGCGCCTGCGTCAGCACGGCTTTTCGGTGCGTGCCTTTGCCATTGCACCGCCTTCAGCGCGAGCCGCAGATGCGCAATGGGCGTGGCGCTCTGCAGAACAGACGGGTCTTGCGCCGTTGATCGTGACCAATCCAACCGAGAGCATGCAGGCTCAGCAAGTGCAGGCCACCTTGTTTATTGACGGTCTGTTCGGCATAGGTCTGACCCGAGGACTTGAGGGCGCTGCGCTGCGCTGGTGTCAGATGCTTAACGCGCATCGCGCCACTGTCATCGCGATTGATGTACCCAGCGGTATCGATGCCGACCGTGGATGCGTCGTCGGCGGCGCACGCGATGCCGCGATCAGGGCGACTCACACCGTCACGATGATTGCAGACAAACCAGGACTTCATACAGGGATCGCGCTCGAGCATGTCGGGCAGTTAAGCCTCGCTAAGCTGGGGCTGGTCACAGACGCGCTGCCAATCGATATGGCGAACAAACAAGTCGTTGGCGATTTATTGGACGCGACGGCCGTACGCGGCTGGGTTCCGCTTCGCCATGCAGACAGTCACAAGGGACGCTTCGGTACGGTTCGCATCATCGGCGGTGCATCTGGCATGCGGGGCGCCGCCCTGCTGGCTGCGCGCGCTGCCCAGTGCGTGGGTGCCGGCAAGGTCGCCATCGAAGGGCCCGATTCCTGGCTGCATGACCCGGCGCAACCGCAACTGATGGCAGCGGCGCCCGGGCAAAGTTTGACCGACGTTGATGCGGTCGTCATCGGCTGTGGACTGAGCCGTACCGATTGGGCCAGCCAGCGTCTGCGCGAAGCAGTCGGAGCCAGCGCAGCGCTTGTTTTGGATGCGGATGCCCTCAATATCCTCGCCGACGAAGGCTATGGGTGCGCTGATGGACGAGCCTTCGACCGCGGTACGTCTACCGTCGTCACGCCCCACCCTCTCGAGGCGGCTCGGTTGCTGCGCACTGAAGTCCAACAGGTTCAGTCGGACCGTATTGCGTCTGCCCAAACGCTGGCTTTGCGGCTACAGGCCGTAGTGGTCCTGAAGGGGGCCGGCAGCGTGATTGCCAGCCCGTCCGGACAATGGGCCATCAGTGGCGCAGGTGACGCAAGTCTTGCCAGCGCGGGTACCGGGGATGTGCTGGCTGGTGCGATCGGTGCATTGATGGCGCAAGGCTTGAGCGCCTGGCAGGCCGCCGGTCTGGCTGTCTGGTGCCATGCAAGCGCGGGCGAGCGATTTCGCACGAACCAGGCACGGGCTGCTATTGGTTTATCGGCAGCCGAACTCCCAACGCTTATGCGTACGGTACTGAACGAGCTTACCTAGTCTTAAGGCAATAAGGTTTTCAAGGACGGCCAAACGGTATCGAGCATTAGGGGTTGTGCCCGTTCGTTGGGGTGAATCTGATCGTCCTGAAAAAATGCGAGATCTTCAGCAATGCCCGCCAGCAGAAATGGCACCAGTGGCGTGCCCGTCGAACGGGCGACCTCATCGAACAGTGCCGCGAACGCCTGTGTGTAGCTGCGCCCATAGTTAGGTGGCACCTGCATTCCGACGAGAAGAGGCCGCGCGCCCGCAGACCGACTGGCGACAATCATCTCCCTCAGGTTGGCCTCAGTTCGTTTCAGGTCAAGGCCGCGTAAAGCGTCATTGCCGCCCAGCTCGATCACCACGACGCTCGGTTTATGCCGCTCGAGCAGTGCAGCGATACGTGTACGCCCCCCGGCCGTGGTTTCGCCACTGACACTGGCATTGATCACCGACAAGCTGGGGCTGCGATGGGCCAGTCGCGCCTGCAGCAAACTGACCCAGCCTTTGCCACGCGCAATGCCATACTCGGCCGACAGGCTGTCACCCAACACCAGCACCGGCCCAGAGGCCGCTGCAGCAACCCGGGTATAGGATCCGCAGGTCACTAAAATGCCACCGAACACCAAGGCGGAAAACACCTTCCGTCGGTGAAGCCGTCGCACATGGGTGTCGTCCCCTGAGGCTACTGGCTTTGAGTACTCTTCCATGGAATGTTGCATGACTGCGATTATCGTTGAGCATCTGAGTCAGCGCGTCAGAGACGCTGGTGGTTGGCTGGATATTCTTCAGGATGTCAGCTTCGAAATCGCACAAGGACAAACGGCTGCGGTTGTCGGCGCATCCGGTTCGGGAAAATCGACCCTGCTTGGATTGGTAGCTGGGCTCGATGTACCCAGTGCAGGCGACGTGCGCATCTTCGGCGATCGACTGTTTGCCATGAATGAAGACGGACGCGCCGCCTGGCGTGCGCGGCATCTTGGATTTGTTTTCCAATCGTTTCAGCTGTTGGCGCAGATGACGGCTCTTGAAAATGTCATGCTGCCGCTCGAGCTCGCAGGACAGAAGCAGGCGCGCGATCGAGCTCAGCGCCTGCTTGAACGCGTGGGTCTGGGCGATCGACTACAACACTACCCCAGGACACTTTCAGGGGGGGAGCAGCAGCGCGTAGCCTTAGCCCGCGCATTTGCCCCCTCGCCAGCGCTTCTGCTGGCCGATGAACCCACAGGAAGTCTCGATGCGGTCACGGGTGCGCGGATTATTGAACTGATGTTTGAGCTCAATCGCGAAGCGGGCGCAACCCTTCTATTGGTCACTCACGATGAGCAATTAGCCGCGCGCTGCGACCTGCGTCTGCGATTGGCCGCCGGGCGCCTGGTTGCAATTGAGTCGAAATAAGTGGTGCCCCGAGCCGGACTCGAACCGGCACGCGCCCTTTCGGGATAGCGGCGGATTTTAAGTCCGCGGGGTCTGCACCACTTCACGCAAGGTCAATAAGCCTCAGCAACGCCTCACGTGAGATCTCCTGGTGCTCAGCGACGTCTGTCAATATTGCCGCGAGCGTTCCGATGCGAATCGGATCATGAGCCGGCACGGTGACATGGTGCCGACTCGGTGATTCGGTCGTCATTCGAATATGGCTTCCGGTCTGTCGAGAGACTCGATAACCGACCGCGGCCAGAGCCTTTGCGAGGTCGAGACCCGAGATGTCCCGGGGGAGCCTCACGCGGCAAACACCTCATCGCGAACAAAGTGCAAGCGGATCACCCGAGGTAGATCACCATCGTCGAAATGGCAACGAACGGCATCCCGCACGGCCTCGCGAAGGGCTTCGACAGTGTCAGCCTGAGTGAACACCGAGGCGCTAAGCGCCCGGGCAGTGAAACCGCCCTCGGCCGCTTCTTCGACCACGAAAATGATTTCGCTCATGATTGGCCCTCGTCATGCACATCAGATCTGGCTGCGTCGTCGGTTCAAATCATGACGCTGTAGCTCATCAACAGCAAGCGGTATGAGCAACGACCAGGCAAGAAAGACTGGAGGAGACTGGTGCCCCGGGCCGGACTCGAACCGGCACGCCCCCTTTCGGTATAGCGGCGGATTTTAAGTCCGCTGTGTCTACCGGTTTCACCACCGGGGCAGCGAAGGATGGAGGCGGGGGTCGGAATCGAACCGGCGTCCACGGCTTTGCAGGCCGCTGCATAACCACTCTGCCACCCCGCCTGAGGAGCGCCTACGCAGACTGCCGGACGAGGGCAGAAGAAACTTTGGAGCGGGAGACGAGTCTCGAACTCGCGACCTCAACCTTGGCAAGGTTGCGCTCTACCAACTGAGCTACTCCCGCGCGACAGCCCAAAAATATAGCCCGAGCGCTGCCCGGCTGTCAAATCGGGGAAGGTGGTGTTAGCGATCACGAAGGTGCGGCCAAGCCTGGCGAAGGTAATACAGCATCGACCACACGGTTAATACCGCAGCCGCGTATATCAACCAGGTGCCGAGGGTATGCGTATGCCCGATTACAGGTAGGACGCCATGAAACAGCAGCAGAGGAATAGCGACCAGCTGCGCGATAGTCTTGAACTTGCCAATAGAATGCACTGCGACGCTTGCTCGCTTGCCGATTTGCGCCATCCACTCGCGTAGCGCCGAGATCGTGATTTCACGACCGATGATGATTACGGCGATCAAGGCGTCGACTCGATCCAAATGCACCAGAACAACCAGCGCCGCGCAAACAATAAGCTTGTCGGCTACCGGATCTAGAAAGGCGCCAAACGCTGATGTAAGGCGCATACGACGGGCCAGCCAACCGTCAAGCCAATCGGTCAATGCCGCCCCCACGAACAGCGCGGTGGCAATGATGTCTTGCGATGGCGGCGTAATCGGAAGGTAATACACCGCCACCAGCAGTGGTATCGCCAACACGCGCGCAATCGTAAGCAGGTTTGGGAGGTTTAGTGTCATTCGAGCCGAGGCCTAATGCAGGCGCCGATGGATTTCTTCGGCCAGAGATCGAGACACACCCTCGACTAAGGCAAGCTCCTCAACGCTGGCCGCCATGATGCCACGTAGTCCCCCAAATCGCGCGAGCAGACGCTTTCGCCGGGTAGGACCCACGCCTTCTATATCCTCCAGACGCGAGGTTTGCCGCGTTTTAGCCCGCCTGGCGCGCATTCCCGTAATGGCGAAGCGATGGGCCTCGTCGCGGATTTGCGCAATCAACATCAGCGCGGCAGATTCACGCCCCAAAGTGAGCGGGGACCGATCATCGGCAAAAATCAGCTTCTCGAGCCCGACCTTGCGGCCCTCCCCTTTTGCGACGCCAACGAGGACGGCACTGTCCAACCCAAGCTCTTCAAATACACGTCGCGCGGCTTCAACCTGCGTGGAGCCCCCATCGATGAGCACCACATCGGGCAGGCGCGCTGCGTTGCCACGCGAACTCGTGCCTGAGGATGCATCTTCGGCAAGGGCCGAGTATCGCCGCAGGAGCGCCTGCCGCATCGCTGCCGGGTCGTCCCCAGGCGTGATTGCCTCGATGTTGTAGCGCCGGTACTGTGACGACTGCATGGCGTGGTGTTCATAAACCACGCAGGAGGCTTGCGTCGCCTCACCTTGCGTATGGCTGATGTCAAAGCACTCGATACGAAGCTCATCGAGCGATGAGCCATCATCCAGTCCCAGCAGCTGGGCCATCAGACGCGTACGACTACGCTGTGAGCCCTCCTCAGCCAATACACGTCCAATAGCCAGTCGTGCATTCGCAACCGCCTGTGCGAGCCAGCGGCGCCTGTCGCCCTGCGGCTGCCGCAACCACTGCGTCGAGCGACCCGCCCGTTCAGACAGCCAGTCCATGACGGGATCAGAGGCAGCCACATTACTTAACAACAAGGGCGGTACAAATAAATCGTCATAGTGCTGAACGAGAAACGCTTCAAGGGTTTCCTGGGTAAGCTCAGCATCGTCGCTGGCCGATTCAAAGTCGACTCGCGTGACTGGAAAAAAAGCCTTGTCGCCAAGATGCCGGCCACCACGAACCATGGCGAGGTTTACGCAGGCTCGCCCACCTTCAATTACAACGGCAATGATGTCGGCGTCGGTATCGGTCCCGGTATCCATAGACTGGTTGCGCAAGATGCGCGACAAGGCACCCATGCGATCACGCAGCGCCGCTGCTTCCTCAAACCGAAGATCAGCCGCAGCCTCTTGCATGGTCTGTCTGAGTTCGGCAAGCACGGCATCATGGCCGCCCCGCAGAAATCTCAGGGCATCATTGACATCGCGGCTGTAGGCGGTCTCGTCGATGGCGTCCACGCACGGCGCGCTGCAACGCCCGATCTGGTGAAGTAAGCAGGGACGAGATCGATGACTGAACACACTGTCTTCGCAGGTTCGCAAACGAAAGACCTTCTGCAGTACCTGAATGCTTTCTTTGACCGCCCAAGCATTCGGAAAGGGGCCAAAATATTGATTGCGTTTGTCGACCGCACCACGGTAGTAAGACAGACGCGGAAAACGATGCCCGCTGAGTTTCAGGTAGGGGTATGACTTGTCATCTCTAAACAGGATGTTGTACCGCGGCTGCCCTGTTTTGATGAGATTGCTTTCCAGCAGCAGTGCTTCGGCCTCCGACGCTGTCACTGTCGTTTCGATGGCGGCAATTCGGGCCACCATGTGGGCTATACGCGGGCTCAGCTGGTTTTTGTGGAAGTACGACGACACCCGCTTCTTGAGGTCGCGGGCCTTCCCGACATACAACAGGACGCCACTGGCGTCATGCATACGATAGACGCCAGGAAGGTTGGGAAGTGTCGCAAGCACACTACCCGAGTCAAACGGGACAGCAGCCTCGGCCTCGGACACGGGGGCCTCGGACACGGGGGCCTCGGACACAGGGGCCTCGGACACAGGGGCCTCGGTTGACTGCGCCCCATCGGCCCACACTGCGTCCGATGCTGGCACTTGTGGCCGAGTCTTGGCCGTCCGAGGCTCGGGGGACTGCTGTACCCCAGGCACCGGTGGCTCGGGGGTGGGCCTGCGATCTGTGCTCATCGCCGAAAAAGCGCATTCAGTCTTCTGTCAAAACCCTCAGGACGACTCCACTGCAACCGTTCGAGCAGGTGCTCGGCCTCGTCGGGCCGATTACAGACCAGCACCATGTCACAACCGGCAGCAAGCGCCGCGTGGGCGCGCCCGACGACATCGCCGCCTGCCTGGGCCGCGGCCATACTGAGATCATCACTGAAGATCAGTCCTTGAAAGCCTAGCTGCCCGCGCAAAATGTCCTGCAACCAGCGCGAGGAAAATCCTGCGGGTCTACTGTCAACCTGAGGATAAATCACATGGGCGGGCATGACGGCACGCAGTCCCGGGGCCAGCCAGGCGTACGGGGCTGCGTCGTCTGAAAGAATGTCTTGCAGGCTGCGGCCATCGACTGCGGCCGCAAGGTGCGAATCGGCCTCAGCGTAGCCATGCCCCGGAAAATGCTTGGCACAGTGCGCCATACCTGCATCGAGCAAGCCGTGGCACAGACTTCGAGCCAATTGCACAACTGCCCTGACATCTCGGTGAAAGGCGCGATGCCCAATCACCGCAGAACGTCCGTGATCGAGATCAAGAACGGGGGTAAAGCTTAGATCGATACCCACTGCCGATAATTCCCGCCCAATGGTCTGCCCGACTGTGAACGCTTGAGCACAAGCCTGTTCGTTATCCTGGTCCCATAGCGTTCCAAGCGCGCGCATCGGCGCGATGGCGGTAAAGCCATCGCGAAAGCGCTGCACCCGACCACCCTCATGATCAACCGCAATCAAAAGCCGGGGTTCACGCAGCGCAGAAATCTCAGCACATAGCATCCGCAGCTGATCGGGATGTACGAAATTGCGGGCGAAGAGAATCACCCCACCCACCAGTGGATGGCAAAGTCGGTGCCGCTCAGTGTCTGTGAGCTGCAAACCTGCGACATCGAC
>JBDLQY010000071.1:0-35121 GCA_039800325.1 Pseudomonadota bacterium
AAAAGTTAAGACCTCCCAAGGCAAAGCCAGCAGCAAGCGCAACGACAATCGTGACGAGAAATATCGGCGACATCAGCAATAGGCCGTGACCGATGTGCGACACAAACAGTCCCGGCAATAGATTCGGCGACTCGAGAATTTTGCGATCGAAGACAAACCCAGCGGCAAACTGATCGGCAAGCCGGGTAATGACCGAGCCGCCCATGTAAGCCAGAAGACCCAACGCTGCTACGGTAACCGCTGCCGCAGATAATTCGACCGAGCGGGCGATTTGCCCATCCTCGCGGGCCTTCTGCAAGCGCCTTGCCGTTGGCTCTTCGCTGCGTTCGCCTGAATCGCTTTCCTCAGCCACCGCCCAACCCCAATATGCCGCGAACCCTTAGAAAGGCTTGTAGCCAAAGCCACTCGATACGATTAGCCATATGGGTCATGGACATCATCATGATGAGCAGTCCGGCGGGAATCATGGCGGCAAAGCCGATAGCGAAGATATTCAGGCTGGGCGCCGCGCGTGTGACGATACCCAAGCCCACGTTGACGAAAAGCAGCGAAGCCATGATTGGCAATGCAAGCAGCAGCGCGCCAGAAAACATCAGGCCGCTCCACGCAATCAGATTAGGCAGAGCCGTTTCGCCCACTAATGACTGTCCAATAGGCAGCGAACGAAAACTCTCGAGAATGATGGCGATTGCCACCGTGTGACCGCCCATACCAACAAACATCAACGTGGATAAAACAATGAGGAACTGCGAGATAGTGGGGACGTTACCCACGTTGGGGTCGATCATATTAGCCATGCTGAGACCAACTGCTGCGGCGATGGCCTGACCAGCAACCACCAATGCGGCAGTCACGATCTGAAGCATCAGCCCCATCAACGCGCCAATCAGAATCTGATTGAAAATCTCGTACAGCCCTCTGGGCGTTACAGGGTCGATGACAGGCCACTGCACTAGGGGGTACACAACCAGCGTCAGTGCTACCGCAAACAAAATTCGTATGCGCAGCGTAACGGCGTCCAGCGAGAAGATAGGCGCGGTCAGCAATAACGCTGAGATACGCAGCATAGGCCACAGGAAGGTGTACAAACCCTGGATGATCTGATCGACCAGAAGGTTCAGGGCAGGCATTGCTCAGGCTCCGGTTACTAGAGCTTGCCCTAGCTAAAGAACGTCGGAATACGCTCGAAAATTCGACGCGTGTAGTCGACCATCATGCCAATTTGCCACCCCCCTGCGATCGCGATCACTAAAGCCAAAGCGGCTAGCTTGGGGATGAAGCTTAGAGTCATTTCATTGATTGAGGTCGCGGCCTGAATGACGCCAATCAGCACGCCTGCGATAAGCGCCACGCCCAGCAGCGGAGCCGAGATCAGGATGGTCATCCAGAGGGCCTCGCGGGCAAGATCAATGACGGTTGCGATGTCCATCATGGCGTCGGCTCTCCGGCTAAAACGCGTTAAAACTGGCTGTCAGCGAACCCATTAGCAGACTCCAACCATCTACCAGCACGAACAGCATCAGCTTGAAGGGCATGGAAATCATCATGGGCGACAGCATCATCATGCCCATGGACATGAGAACGCTGGCAACCACGAGATCAATTACGACGAACGGAATGTAAAGCAGAAACCCGATGGTGAAGGCGCTACGCAACTCAGATGTGATGAATGCGGGCATCAGCGTGAAAAACGGCACCGACTCAGGTCCGTCGATTTCGGTCTTACCCGATATGCGCATGAACATCGCAATATCGTCCTCACGGGTCTGACGAAGCATGAAGGCCCTAATGGGTTGCTCGGCGGTCTGCAAGGCCTGCTCAAACCCCATACGGTTATTCATAAAGGGCGATACCGCCTCGTTATAGACCTGGGTAATGACCGGCGACATGATGAAAAATGTCAGGAAGAGGGCTAGACCCACCAGTACCTGATTGGGCGGCGTCTGTGCGGTACCTAAAGCCTGCCGAAGCAGTGACATGACAATCACGATGCGTATAAACGACGTCATCATCAAAACGATGGACGGCAGCAGCGTCAGAACCGTCATCAGCCCCAGCAGCTGGAGCGTAAGGCTGTACTGCGCAGGCGCCGAGCCGCCCCCGGTCACGGTTACAGCCGGGATACCCATCTGAGAGGCCGCCTGGGCAGCTGTCTGAGCCGCGGCCTGCCCCGCACCCTGCGCCGCCACGAGCTCGGGCGCTGCCATCAGAAGCATGGCCAGCGCCGACATAAGCCCCTGCATTAGACACCGCCTAGAGCTTGAAACGGTCGCACTCATGGACGGGTCTCACCATCATACGGACGCTGATTGGCCCCTTTAAGGGCCGACAAAAAACGCTCTCGCATACCCGGCTGCAATTCGGATGGCACTTCAGTGATCTGATCCGGCTGACTATCGGGCCAGCGCTCAATGGGTACTACCGACTGCTGCGAAACGCCCACCAGGATTTCCTGTCCGTTTACTTTGACCAACACCAGGCGCTGCCGATTTCCAAGCCACAGCGAATCGACGAGCTGGATCCGACGGCCTGCCTGCTTGCGCAGTCCATTGGCACCCATCCGGCGAAGAACCCACAAGGTAGCCAGTAAAAGCGCAATGACCAGCGCGAAGCTGGTCAGTAGCCCGAACCACTGTGACGGTTCAACCACCTTGTTCATAGCGGACCGCTCATAGGTTGCGCAAGCGCTCGCTCGCCGGGACTACTCGGGTTAATCGGATGCCATAGCGCTCATTGACCAGAACAACCTCGCCCTGAGCAACGACCGTGTCGTTGACCAGCAGATCGAGCGGCTCTCCGGCCATTCGATCGAGTTCAACCACACTGCCCTGGGTCAGGCGAATGAGGTCGCGGATCTTGAGAACGGCACGGCCAACTTCGACCGAAAGCGTCACCGGCACGTTTTGCACCACGTCGACGTCGATCTGAGGTCTAGCCTCAGCACCCTGCTCTTGAGAATTGTCCAGATCAGTACTCATAAACGGCTCCGCGATGCGCTTCAGCTTTCGGGGGTTATAGATCTTTCGATGCGGACGGCTTTGGCCGGACCCGCTTTGCCCACCTGGGCTTCAAAAACCGGTATGTCATTAATAACAACTCGCACATGCTCGGGCTTTCGCATGAACAGGACGTCACCTTCACGCAGTTGCGTAAATCGGGAAACGCTCAGACTCAACTTGCCCAGCAGCACATCAAGCTGCAAAGGCGCATCGCCAACCGCGGCGAAAAGTTCTTCGCGCCAGCGCTTCTCCGACTCTTCATTGCCATCACCTGTTTGGACCCGGCTGCGCAGCAGATCACGGATGGGCTTGAGCGAGCTGTAGGGATAAACGATATCGATATTGCCCCTGGAGTCAGGCCCGCTGTCCGCCTCAAAGCGATTCAGAATCACCAGATCATGCTCGTCGGCAATCTGAGCGAACTGTGGATTGATCTCTGAGCTGACGACCTCGAACTCAACAGGCATAAGCGGCGACCAGGCGTCGCGCATCGAGCGAAACATCACCTCAACCATCATATTGATGATGCGCGATTCGGTCGGTGTGAACATTCGTCCAGGCGGAAGCTGCCCAACGCCTCGCCCAAAGCCGCCAAAAAAGTTATCGAGCGCGCTGAAGATCACCGTGGGTTCGATAACTACCATCGAGAACCCGCGCAAGGGTTGCATGCGCACCACGTTCACCGACAGCGGTGGCTTCAGCATAGCCAGGTAGTCGCGAAACTTAATCAATTGCATGCGGGCCGGATTTACCCGCGGGCTGGTGCGAAGAACCTCTAGCAGACCCAATCGAAACAGCCGGACGAACCGCTCATTGATCATGTCGATCGCAGAGACATTAATACCGACCGTGTTGTCCTCGCTGGCGAGGTCGTGCTTGGCGACCGAAGCGGACGTGTTGAACCCGGTATCAACTGCGACGCTGCCGTCCGCAACACCTGCGTTCAGAGCGTCTAGCTCTTCAGAGGTCAGTAAGTTTCCAGCTTCAGCCATTTAAGTGCTCAGGGAACTCATGCAATCGTAAAGGTTGTCTTACTGAACCACGAATTCGGTGAAGTGAACTTCCTCAACACCGCCGAAATCTTCGTACTTCTCGAGCAATGCATTCATGGTCAGGCGGATTTTCTCCGCGAGATCGAGCCTGAAGCTTGGCTTGACGATGTCAGCCTCGGTCGTCTGACGAACCACATCCAGAATTGCCGAACGAAGCGCGAATTCATGCTTCTTAACGTTGTCAAAAACCCGCTGATCGTAGTACGTCATGATGGCAATTTTTAGTGATATCACCTTTCGCGAGTTGGTGATATTGGACAAGAGCGTGCGCTCGAGTTCCATGTATGTCTGTTCGAACCGCACTTTGTCCGGCGTCTGCTTAGGTCTGGGCGCAGGACGGCTATCCTTGGCCGCAGCACCCTTCGCGTCTGCGCCTTTGGAATCTGCGCCCTTGGCATCCGCCCCCTTGGGAGCCTCAGCCTTGGGCGAATCAGCGCCCTTGGCGCCCGACGGCCCATTGGCCATTCCGGGAGGCGCCTCAGCCTTCTCAACCGCCTCGGCGATTTCAGTGGCTGCCTTCTTATCAAAAAACCCGGTAAAAAAGAGCGTCCCGGCCACTGCCGCGCCGATCACCACCAGACCCGCCACCGCGAGAAGGATGATTTTGACGAGACCGCCCTTCTTTTCTGTACCCTCTTCCTGTTCGTCGGCCATCACGGCTCTCCCGATCGAATCAAACCATTACATCAAGACCGTCTCGCCCAACCCGACTGCTGCGCTCGTTAGGGACGGGCTCACGGACCGCGTCGACCTCGCCTACCTGTGCGGGCTCACCTGAACGCGGTCGAAGTGTCGGTTTTCCGCCGCCGGAAGATCCGCCACCCGCTTGCATACCGAGATAAGCAACGTTCATACCAGATTTCTCAAGATCCTGTCGAAGCCGATCCAACCCCTCCTGGATCATGGCGCGTGAGGCCGCCTGAGTAGCATCAAACCGCGCCTCAAGCTGACCGCCGGTCATCGCGAGTTCGATATTGACCTGCCCCAGATGTGCGGGCCGCAACTCCACCTGCAGCTTCCAGTTGTTTTGCGCGATCTGCGCGCTGATTCTTTGGGCTAGCCCTTCGGCCAGTCGCTGAGTCATCGCCTGTCGTTCTTCGGTATCGGCATCGCCAGAAGCACCCTGACCGAGCTCATCGGCGCGCAGAGAAAGCGGTTCGCCAGCGGTTGCGGGTGCGCGGTTTCCACCAGGATGATGGCCAGGCCCAGACGACTCGGCGCCATCCGATGCCGCCAGAGCCAGCGAATCACTCAGCAAGCCTTCAAAAGAAGCCGGTTCTGAGGCCGGTTCAAGGGCGTCCACGCTGGCGGCAGACTCAGAGGAAAGCCCCATTAAGGCCTGCGAGACGAGGGCCTGATTGAGCGGCCCACCCGCTTGCAGCGTTGATATCCCGTTGACGGTCATCGCGCCTGCAGCGACCACAGCTCCCGAAATGGGGGAAGAATGTCCGGCGATCGCCCCAATAATCGGCGCCCCGGCACTCGCCGCGATCAATGGTAATCCCCCGTTCGCCGCGGTCGCCCATGTAGCACCTGCCTCGGCGCTTATCGAGCGGCTCCCGCCAGATAGCGACAACACCTGGGAAGCACTGGGCATAGGTACGGTCGCCGGCAGCGTCGAGATCGAGGCTGCCGCCTGCGTGACCGCGATATCAACTCGGGAAGCCGGGCCGCCCGCACTCCCCGGGTTACCCGTTCCGAACGGAATCGCAACGCCGGGCGTCGGTGAGGCCGTCAGATCAGCGATGACCCTTCCAGAACCGGCTGCCCCGATGATTCCGGCCGTACCCGCAGCCGAAGTCGGGCCGGGCAGGCTAGAGGCGGATACCCCCACCCTGTCCAAACCCGGCACCGCGCGCGGGTCAGGACCCGGCACCGGTCGCGCGTCAAGCGCAGAAGTTAGACCGGCAGCCGCCGATAAAACTCCATCCCTCCCTTGCGCTGCGAACCGCTCAGCGGTCCCGGCTGCAGCGGACGGTGGACCCATGGAGCCCAGCAACTGTTCAAGCCTGGAAACCGAGGCGTTCGCACTTGGCCCCAGAAAATCGCCCGCGCCGATCGGGACAGACGTCATGCCAGGGGTTGCGTTTGAAACCCCAGCCACAGCTACGCTAGCCTCAAGCGGCAAGCCCGCTGTATCGGCAGCCGTTGTCAGCATTGGGTTCTGGCCCTTGCCGTCAGCACCGGTAGCCATGACGGCTGCAGCCGTCACCCCCGGTGGAACCGGCATGCCCGGCCAAAGTACCGCTGCTACCGTCGCCGGGTCCATTCCTTGCTGGATCGCGAAGGCATACAAAGATTCTTCACCCGGCAGTTCGCTTCCAGCTGACATGACCAGGCGCGTTTCCTTCCCGAGCAACTGGGTCTGCAAATCGGAAACCGGCAAAGACTTACCGTCTGCGCTGGCCAGCGCCCTCACCTCAGGCGTGCTCATCGCCCTGGCCAGGAAGGCACTGAAAGCCCCCGTGCCCGAAGTCTCCGCGCCACCAGATCCTGGACTTGTAGCTGCCCCCTTCAGAGGAGAGTCGACCGCCACGGCAGCCAATTCGGATGGGCTGGTCTCGGACGTACCGGGCGCAGAAATAGACAGGTTAAGCATGGTCGCATGGCCTCACAGCAGCGGAAATGAGCAGCCAGAAAGCAAGATCCGTGACAGCGCTAATCTACCCTGTCGGGAAATAAGTGGCACGCCGGTTGCTTAAAAGACGTCGACTCAAAGGGCTTGCATACCGCCCCCAAAAAACTCAACCGAAATCAATCGCTTAGAGATTACATGGCCGCGCTGAGCTTGTCAGATTTTCGACAGAACCTGATGCGATTGGGTAGCGCGGGGCTAGGCCTGCCCGCGTTGATCCTGCTCATCGTGGCAATGTTTGTCCTGCCACTGCCGCCCATTCTGCTGGACCTGCTGTTCACGTTCAACATCATTGTCGCGCTGGTGGTGGTAATGGTCGCCATCGGCACATCCAAGCCACTTGAGTTCTCATCGTTTCCGGGAATTCTTCTGATCGCGACCATGCTCCGGTTGGGGCTCAACGTGGCGTCGACCCGGGTGGTTCTTGTCAATGGTCATACGGGCCCGGACTCAGCTGGGAAGGTGATTGAAGCATTCGGCGAATTCGTGATCGGCGGCAACTATGTCGTCGGTTTCATCATTTTTGTGATCCTGATGATTATCAATTTCGTTGTGGTCACTAAAGGCGCGGGTCGCGTCTCAGAGGTCATTGCGCGGTTCACCCTCGACGCCATGCCCGGCAAGCAGATGGCTATTGACGCGGACCTCAGTGCGGGTCTGATCGATCAGGCTACTGCCCGAAAACGTCGCGAAGAAGTGTCGCAAGAGGCTGATTTCTTCGGCTCAATGGATGGCGCATCGAAGTTCGTTCGTGGCGATGCCATCGCGGGTCTTCTCATTCTCGTTATCAATATCGTTGGCGGTCTGGCGATCGGCGTCGCGCAACACGGACTGCCCTTCTCCGAGGCCGCGCGTATTTACACCCTGCTGACCATTGGCGATGGTCTCGTGGCGCAAATCCCCGCGCTCTTCTTGTCACTGGCCACTGCCATCATCGTTACCCGGGTCACCACTGCCGAAACTATGGCCGAGCAGGCCTCAATGCAACTGGGTAACCCGACGGCTCTGTTCATTTCCGCCGGTATTCTGGGATTGATCGGGGTGGTTCCCGGCATGCCTCATCTTATGTTTCTCAGCCTGGCGGCTGCGACTGCCGGCATCGGTTACCTGATTCTGAAGCGCTCGGCAAAGCCGGCGGACGGGCCCTCGGGTACCGATGTTGTCGCGACCGACGGTCAGCCAGCCACCGCGCCCGAAAAGAGCGGCGAAATCAGCTGGGAAGATGTCGAATCGGTCGACCTGATTGGTCTGGAAATCGGCTACGGTCTGATACCGCTCGTCAATCCCGAGTCGGGCGGCCAGCTGATGGGTCGGGTGAAAGGTGTACGCAAGAAACTATCGGCTGAACTGGGCTTTCTGGTTCAGGCGGTCCGGATTCGTGATTCGCTCAGCCTGCCGCCAGACGTTTACCACATCGTGCTGAACGGCGTGGTGCGGGGCAAAGGGGAAATCAAGGTAGGCAAAGAGCTGGCGATCAACCCAGGACAAGTGCACGGGCGCCTGGAAGGGCTACCCACCAAGGAGCCAGCCTTTGGACTGGACGCAGTGTGGATTGACCCCTCACAGCGCGACTACGCCCGCACGCTGGGCTATACCGTGGTCGACCCCAGCACTGCCATCGCGACCCATTTGAATGCATTGTTGCGGCAAAACGCGTCGGAGCTTCTGAGCCACGACGAAACCCAGCAGCTTCTAGACAAACTGGCGACCCGCTATCCAAAGCTGGTTGAGGATCTGGTCCCCGGCAAACTGTCGCTGGGCGTGATCACTCGCATCCTGCAGAACCTGCTCACCGAGTCGGTGCCGGTCCGCGATATGCGCACCATCGTCGAAACTTTGACTGAGGGCGCCGGTCGCACTCAGGACCCCGATGTGCTGACGGGCATGGTCAGACCGAAGCTGGGCCGCATGATTCTGCAGACCCTTCTTGAGACTAGCGAAGTTTTAGAAGTTATGACGCTAGACCCGTCGCTGGAACAGTTATTGCAATCGGTTGCTCAACAAAGTGGTCAGGGCGCCGGAATGGTACTGGAACCCGAACTGGCCGAGCGTTTGTTCAGTGCAATGCGCGACACGGCAAGGCAAATGGAACAACAGGGTCAGGCTGCCATTCTGGTCGTGTCTCCACCTTTGAGAACATGGCTGGCGCGGGCAGTTCGGCATCGGATTGCTGATCTCACTGTACTGTCTTACAGCGAGATCCCAGAAGACCAGGCGGTACGCGTTGTAGCGACGGTTGAAGTTCAGACGAAGAAGTGATCGACGGAGCGTAATACATGAGACTCGAACGGGTAGTTGCCAAAGATTCCCGCAGCGCCACCGAACAGGTGATCGCGCGCTACGGGCCTGACGCTCTGATCGTCTCCAATCAGCGCGTCAACGGCATGACCGAGATCGTGGTGGCCGTCGATATCGACCAAGCTCCGGTAGCCCCACGAGTTCTCGATGCCAGCGCAAACACCCGCAGCATGGACGGCAATTCGGCGGCAACGGAAAGCGGCGAAGATTGGCCGCCTGCCAGTTTTTCGCGGTCGCTGCAGGAGTCTTTGCGCGTCACAAATGCTTCGGAGTCGCGTGCGCCCGCTGAGGCGCAATCCACGTCGCCCCGGGCTGATCCACTGCTGTCGGCATCCCGACAGACCGCCCCCAGTCGACCGGCTGCTGCCCCCCTGAACGAAGAGCCTGCCATCCCGGCGAACCTGATGCGCCAGGAGACCGCAGAGATCGCCGCCCAGGACGAGGCGCTGCGAGCACGTGAACTGGTCGACATGGTTCGAAATGAGCTGGCCGGCATGCGGCGGGAGATGGCCCTGAGTCGACAGCTCGATGCAGCCCAACCGGTAGCCGCTCTACCAGAGGTGATTCGCCCGGTAGCTGCCGCCCTGATTGAGGCGGGCGTCCCGGCGGCGCTGCGCACCCTGCTTCTGGACGGTGTCCGCGATGCTAAGCAAGCCACCGAGGCCTTGGCAACGATGAAGGCTCAGCTTTCAGCTGCGATCGGCCAGGCAGGACCTGCTGCTGAGTTAATGGGCATCCAGGCCTTAATAGGCCCCTCGGGCAGTGGCAAAACCTCGATGGTGAGCAGACTTGCGGCTCGTCAGGCATCCAGTGCAGATAACGGCTCGGTCGCCGTCATCAGCTTTGCCGATCATCGAATCGGAGCCTGGACTCAATGTCAGATGATGGCTGCGCGAATCGGGGTTGATTGCTTTCGAGTCACCAACGCCGACTTGCTGGGCCCCATGTTGGACGAACTGGCTTCCCGCAGGCTGGTGTTGATTGATACCCCCAGTGCCGGCGCGCTTGACCTGGTCGGTGTGCTTCAGTCCAGCGTCCCCGCCGCCGGCTTGAACCTGGTCATTCCGGCTGATGCATCTGCATCCAGCCTGGGACGTTTTCTAAGCAGACCGGTAACCCAGTGGCGCAGCCTGATGGCCAGCAAGCTGGACGAGGCAGGTGCGGCATGGCCCATGATCCAAGCCCTTTGCAACCAGTCTCTGGCACTATCGTTTGCCAGTGATTCGCCGGCTGGCGATAAACCAGCCCTCGCACTGACCCCCATGTTGCTCATTGAAGCCGCGTTCGCTCAGCTTCCGCTACAACTGCCCGAGCCGGTACCCACCCCTGCCAAGGCGCGCAGCTCGCGAACTACGCGCAGCAGCGCACGCACCGGGGCCAGCCGTGCTGCATGATCGCCCCACTGAAGTCATCGGCATCGCCAGCGGCAAGGGCGGCGTTGGCAAGACCACCGTGTCAGTCAACCTCGCCGTGGCTCTGGCTGCCCAGGGCGCTAAGGTGATGCTTTTTGACGCGGATCTTGGCCTGGCAAACGCTCAGCTCGCACTGGGTGTGCGCCCTCCGTTCAACTTCAGTCATGTGTTGGCTGGTAAAAAATCCATCTCGGAAGTTCTTGTTCGAACGCCTCAAAACATCTTGCTCGTACCTGGCGCCTCTGGGATCCAGCAAATGGCATCCTTGGGTCGGGAAGATGTGGGCCGAATCGTCTCGGCTTTCAGCGAGATCGATGCTGAGGTCGACTATCTGATCGTCGATGCAGCTGCAGGCATCGCCGAATCTGTCATGCTTCTGATGGCCGCATGCCAGAGACGATTCATCGTGGTTCGCGATGAGCCGTCATCGATTGCCGATGCCTATGGGGCGATAAAGGTCCTTACCCGCGACTACGGCCTCGATGAAGAGCTCTACCTCTTGCCGAATATGGTTGAAAATCAGGCGGCAGGACGCAGACTGTACGCTCGTATGAACGACGTATGCGGACGTTTTTTAGGCAGGTCGTTACGATACCTGCATTCAATTGAGGCGGACGAATCTGTGTTGCAGTCTCAGCGCCACCATCGTTCGGTTCTCGAGCATGCTCCTGCGGGAGCAGCGGCTCGGGATTTTCGTCTGCTCGCGGAAGCCACCCGGGCGCTCGAGCCCATTGACGGCCCGGCGGGTGGCCTGCAATTCTTCATGGAACGGTTATGCGGTCCACGCTGAGGAGAAGTCGGTGATGCAGCGCGCTCGGCTCTACGAAGAAGTCCGTCACGACGGAAATCCGTCGATCATGCAGCATTTGGGCATGGTTAAACGAGTGGCAATTCACCTCAAGGTGCGCCTGCCGCCGATGATGGAACTGAACGAACTGGTTCAGATCGGCATGATCGGGCTGCTGGAAGCATCTCGAACTTTCGATCCTTCCAAGGGTGTCGAATTTGAAGATTTCGCCTATAACCGCATCCGGGGCGCCATCATTGACGAAGTACGCCGCATGTCGTCAATGCCGCGCTCGGCCATTGCAAACTTAAAGCAGCATGGCGATGCGGCAGCAGCGCTTGCCAATAAATTAGGGCGGGCGCCGCGCGAGTCTGAGGTTGCCGAGTTCGCGGGCAAAGATCTTCGCGACTACCAGCGCGAAGGCAGCCACGCTCAGTGGTATGAAACGGTATCTATGGAAGTGGTTGCCGAAGAGGCGCTGAACGTTTCCGCGGCCAGCTCCTGGGAGCCGGAAACCCGAGTTTCCGAAGCGCAAACCATGACGGCGCTCCAGCAGGCGATCGCAGACCTGCCAGAGCGCGACCAATTGGTGTTGTCGTTGTACTATTCGGAAGGTATGAACCTGAAGGAGATCGGCGCGTCGATTGGCGTCAGCGAGTCCCGGATCAGTCAGATTCTGTCGGCCAACGTCAAGAAACTGCGCGACCGTCTGGGGCTTGATAGCTAAAGCCGTCGACCCGACAGCCCGAGGGTGCTTAAACCGTAAACCAAGCCGATCATGCGTTATGCACGATCGGTTGAATACCGAGACAACCATGGCTTTACCGTTTTTCGGAAAACCGAAGCGCAGCGCCGCTCAAAAGCAGGCCAAGGCCGAGTACGAGGAGGTTGTTGCAAACGACGAAAACACCCGAACGGCCCGAGCTCTTCGAGTGCGGGCTGGCTCTAGGGCCAAGGTCTTCGTCGACAAAACCTTTGTTTCAGCTGCTGATAAGGCTGTAGCCTGGGACGCGCGGCGCGTGCTGGTCATCGCCCAGGGAGAAGAACCGCCCGAAATGCCGCAGGCCAGCGAATACCAGACGATCAATTCGGTCAATGGCGAGCTGGTCGTTTATCTCCCGATGGAATATGCCGAGCAGATCTTCAAAATTGGGTTTAAGTACCAACTGACCGAAATCTCGGCCAAGCAGGCCGTAGAACTCGCACAAAACGTGGCGGATGCCATCAGCTACGACCTGCGCCTCGAGAAGCCGTTTACCGCGCTTGAATTTCTGCGTGAAGAGCTGGCCGAAGAAGGCGAAGATGAAAATGCTGGCTCTGGTGATGATGCCGCCGGCCCTGGCCAGGCTCCGCAAAATCCGTCCTCGGGCAAACGCGGATGACCACAGTGCTGCTCATCGCGATTCTCGGGGCGATAGCCGCCATCGCGGTGCTGATCATTTATCTCATTGACCGGGTCAATTCCATCGACAAATTCGCGCGACTGGTGCAGGCCGACCAGTCATGGTCCTCGTCCGATCCCGCAGCCATGGGCCTCTTCGGCGACTTACATGGTAAACGCCTTTGGGACGCGGTCAGTGGAGTCCCGATCGAGGGGTGGGATAAAGGTGCTATAGACCTTATCCGAAATCGCTATCAGCTCGTCCTGCGACGTCACATTGAAGACCTGTTCAGCGAGGGTCTCCAACATGGGCGTGAAAAGCGGCAGGGGTATCAGCTCAGTGCCTCCCGCATGATCACCACCCTTCGTGGTCCGGTCGAATCCTGGATCCCGATCGAAAACGCGGTCTCGATCTACAACGCAGGCTACGCGCGCGCAAACGCCAAAGACACTGAGCTCGCGCAGCTGCGTACCAATCTTGACATCGCGATTGATTCTTTGTTTTCGCAGGCGGCCATCAAACTGGCGCGCCCCATGTCGGCCTCTCTGATCCCCGGTGGTGAAAACACAGCTGAAGCGCCGCTCGATGTCGACGCTGCGACCATGGCCCAGGCGGCGGCTGCAGTCGTCGCGCCTTCCGGCGTCACTACACCGGCTGCAGACGTCGCCAACGCGCCCCCTACAGGGGTCGCAGCAGGTGCGGCCCCAGACGGAGAGCCCGCACCTGGTGGCGTACCGAAACCGGCCGCGAAGTCCGAATCTGCTTCCACAGCGGCCGCAGTTCCTGCCCTCGAGGCGCCCGAGGCTCCGGTCACCGTGACGCCAGCGGCACCCGCCGTCAGCGCCTCAGCAATTGCCGCGCAGGCTATGGGGCTCGGAACATCCGCAGCCAAGCCGCCTCCATCGCTCTCCGAGATGATGGGAAGCAGTCGCCGCACCTGAAGCGAGTTCCTAGACTTCGCGCAGTCTGAGATGAACAACATCCTCGCGCTTGACCAGGGCACTACCAGCTCGAGGGCCATACTCTTTGATATCTCGGGCAAGATCGTACACAGTGCACAGCGGGAGTTTCGACAAATCTTCCTGCAACCGGGCTGGGTCGAACATGACCCCGCTGACATCTGGAATAGTCAACTCGAGGTCGCACAGCGGGTGCTGACTCAATGCTCCGATACGCCTCAGGCGCTGGGCATAACCAATCAACGCGAAACGACACTGGTATGGGATCGCCGAGATGGTGTGCCCATCGCCAACGCCATCGTTTGGCAGGATCGCCGAACTGCGGCCTTTTGCGACCAGCTTCGCGCCCGCGCGGAACACGCCGAGATCGAGCTCAGAACCGGCCTCGTGCTGGATGCCTATTTTTCGGCGACCAAACTTAAGTGGCTTCTCGATCACGTACCGGGTGCGCGAGCTCGGGCCGAGCGTGGCGAGCTCGCATTCGGTACGGTAGACACGTGGTTGATCTGGAAACTAACTGCGGGGCGACTGCACGTCACCGACCCCAGTAATGCCTCACGCACCCTGCTCTACAACCTGCGTACGGGTCAGTGGGATCCCTGGCTGCTTGACCAATTCAATATACCTCGGGCGATGCTCCCAGAGGTCGTACCTTCAAGCGGGTTTCTGGGTGAAACAGACCGCGCCGTGCTCGGGCATTGCATCCCTATCACCGGTCTGGCGGGTGACCAGCAAGCGGCCACCTTCGGTCAGGCTTGTTTTACACCGGGTCTGGCCAAGAATACCTACGGAACCGGCTGCTTTGCCCTCATGAACACTGGAAGCACCCCGGTTCAAAGTCGTAACCGACTCTTGAGCACAGTGGGCTGGCGTACGGCCGAAGGCCTGTCGCACTGCCTGGAGGGCAGCGTCTTTATGGGCGGGGCAACCGTGCAGTGGCTGCGCGATGGCCTGGGCATCATAGAGCGCTCTGGCGATGTGCAGGCGCTGGCCGCCACAGTCCCGGACAGCGGCGATGTCTGGTTGGTTCCCGCCTTCACCGGACTGGGTGCGCCACATTGGGATGCCAAAGCCCGCGGTACGCTTCTGGGCATGACCCGCGGAACCACCCGCGCTCATATTGCGCGGGCAGCTCTTGAAGCTATTGCCTTGCAATCGGCAGAACTTCTTTCAGCGATGGGCCGCGACGCCGGCGCGCCCGTATCCGAACTGCGGGTCGATGGTGGGGCCAGCCAAAACGACCTGTTGATGCAAATGCAGGCCGATTTCAGCGGAATTCCTATCGTCCGACCCAAAATCACTGAAACCACGGCGCTGGGCGCAGCCTATCTGGCCGGACTTGGTGTAGGTGCATGGCCCGACCAAAAGACATTGGCGCGTCAATGGCAGGTCGAGCGACGTTTCGAACCCCAACTTTCTGACAGTGTGCGGCTTGATCGACTGGCGCGCTGGCAACAGGCGATCGATCGCGCCCGGGGTTGGGCTCGCGAATGAAGTCTTCAAATACGCCTGATCGAGCCACACAACTCCTAGCCCTGCGCACGCGCAACTTCGATATTGCCATCATCGGTGGCGGTGCGACCGGGCTTGCCATCGCATTTGAGGCATCGCAGCGTGGTCTCTCTGTCGCGCTGATCGAACGGGCTGACTTTTCAAGCGGAACTTCCTCACGATCGACCAAGCTTTTGCACGGCGGCGTTCGCTACCTGGCGCAGGGCAATATTCGCCTGGTGCGCGAGGCCCTGCGCGAGAGACGTTTACTCATCCGTATGGCCCCTGAACTCGCCCACCCGCTGCGCTTCGTGATGCCCGCCTACAGCTGGTATGAAAAGCCTTTCTACGGCGCGGGCCTTCATCTGTATGACCTCCTGTCTGGCCGGCACAGTCTCGGTCCTACGCGAATTGTAGGTACGGCTCGGACATTGGTTCAGTCACCAGGGCTGCGCGATGTCGGCTTGCGAGGCAGCGTCAGCTACTGGGACGCACAGTTTGATGATTCGGGTATGGCCCTCGTCATGGCCAGGACCGCACAGCAGTGCGGTGCAGTCGTCGTCAACTATGTCAGTGCTGAAAGCCTCGATGAATCAGCAGGCAGAATTTGCGGTCTGCGGTGCCTCGATCGCGAGTCTGGCCATGAATTCACTATCAAGGCCCGCCTTGTCGTCAATGCAAGCGGCGTTTGGGTTGACCAATTCAGAACACATTCATCGATGGTGCAACCCAGTCAGGGCACACATCTGGTAGTCGACGCAGACTTTTTTCCTGGCGAGCATGCTCTGCTCATTCCCCGAACACGCGATGGTCGGGTACTTTTTGTCGTGCCTTGGCTGGGCAAGCGAATCATCGGCACAACCGACGTCCCGATCAACAGCAAATCGGCTAACCCCATACCCCAGGACGCTGAAATCGAGCAGCTGCTCGGTGACCTGGCTCCTTATCTTGCAAAGCCACCGCGCCGAGAGGACGTTTTAAGCGTGTGGTCAGGACTTAGACCACTGGTGCATATCGCGGCAGGCTCGGGAGCCGGCTCTACCGGTGCGCTGTCGCGCGAACACGCGATCGACATTGACGCCCGCGGACTGCTCACGATTACCGGAGGTAAATGGACAACCTGTCTCGAAATGGCCCGCGATGCCCTCAAGCACGCCGTCGCTGCGGGTCTGGTCAGCGCAGCCCGGCAAAACTCTGCTCGACTTGACCGGCTCGTGAAGCCTATCGAAGTACCCCATGACCGCGTACCCGACGCCGCAACCGTGCAGCGTCTGGCGCTTGAGGGTTTCGCCCGCACAGTTACTGATATCCTGGCGCGCCGCTCTCGTCTGCTGTTTTTGGATGCCCGCGCTGCAATAGCAGCTGCACCCATGGTTGCAAGACATCTGCAGACTGTCATCAACCGGGACCCCGACCTTGACCAATTTATGACAGAGGCCAAGCACTTTCTGCTTAAACCGTCTTCGACAGTGTCGGCAATCTCAGCGACGTCGTCATAAGGAACACGTCTGCACCCGTTTGGCGCTAACGACGTACCGGGCTTGGTCGATCAGTGGTTGAGAATTTTTGACAAAAACTGTCGCGCGCGCTCGGATCGGGTGGTCTCGAAGAACTCGAGCTTGGAACAGTCTTCAACGATACGCCCCTCGTCCATGAACACAACTCGATCGGCCACCTGGCGTGCGAAGCCCATTTCATGGGTCACGCAGATCATGGTCATACCGTCACGCGCGAGAGTAATCATCACATCAAGAACCTCTTGGATCATTTCGGGGTCAAGAGCAGAGGTGGGCTCATCAAACAACATGGCGATCGGATCCATAGCCAGCGCCCGGGCGATGGCCACCCGCTGCTGCTGACCTCCTGAAAGCTGCGCCGGAAACTTGTCGATGTGTGCGGACAGTCCAACACGATCGAGAAGTGCACGGGCCTTTGCCTGCGACTGATCAGCGTTTCGTTTAAGTACTTTCTCCTGCGCGAGGGTGAGGTTGCGCAGAATGGTAAGGTGCGGAAACAGTTCGAAATTCTGAAACACCATGCCAACCCGAGCTCTCAGGCGCGACATATCGGTGCCAGAAGCGCCCAAGGCTGCTGGGAACTCAGCATTGGTTCGGGCCATCCAGCGCGAACGGGTCGTTGCGCGGCTATTTCGCATCTCGTCGCCGTTTCATCGAAGCCACGAGATCGTCGACGAGCATCAACGCATTCTCGATGCCGTCATCCGACGCGATATCGCGTCAGCCATCTTGGCCATGCGTCAACACCTGCGCAATCTGCAGTCAGAAACCCGCAGCGCCATTGAGCGTGAGGTCTATCTGACGCCGACACCTGACCGATAAGCTTGAGCCGATGTCGCCGCGTCAAGCCTGAGCGCTCAGAAGTTGGGAGCAGCCTCGAGCTCAGGAGTCCCACCAAATACGTGGCCTCGGACACGCTCACGCATAAGACGCTTCTCGCTGAAACTGAGCGGACGAACCACACGCTCACGGGCACGTAGCAGCAAGGCTCGGTCAACTTCCTGCGGAATGCCGGGAGACTGACTCATTGCGAGCCTAAGTGCGTCCCGATCATGCTCTGCCTGTCCGTCCCACCACGCTTGTACGACCTCATCAATGACCAGTCGCTCATCATCGGACAACGAATCAGAGCGATTCGGCATGGGCGTCCGGCTAGAACGCGGCCCACGCGGTTGATCGAGATCGCGCAGTGATCGCGGTCCAACCGGGGTTTGCATTGAACCGACGTCACGCCAGGGAATTCGGCGGTCAACCTGAGACAGTAAAGCCGCCCAGGTTGGGTCTTCGACCTGCAGCACACTCAGGTCTTCGATTGCCTCATCGACGAGCAGATGTACCTGCAGGCCATGCAGCTGCGCCTCATTGATAACTTCAATCAGACGATCATCGTCACTGGCGAGCAGCAGATGCTCACAAGCCCGCCGCTCTGCCAAGCAACGAATATCACTCGCCATTGTTTTCCAGAGCGGCTCAGCGTCTTGAGCAGCCCCTATGGTACGCACCAACTGCCCGTCGACCAGATCTGAGTCGGGCCTGTCCGTGTACCAGTAAATTCGCTGTAAACCCGCTTCCAGACCGGCTCCAGTCATGACGCGCCCAACCAGAGTACCTAGTCCGCGGCGCTGCACTGGAGGTTCGTGCCCGTCTTCGCAATCGCCATTGAACAGCCATGAGACGAAACGATCGTCAAAGACGGCAATACAGTTGTCATTCGGCGAAAGTGCCGGGCGGGGTCGTTTGGCGGCGTGGACAACCTGTCCGCCGGCATTGGGGTACGTATTTCGAAAGTTCATCGTTCGCGCATCGCCTCTGAAAGCGTCTTGACCACTGGCTTTGCCAGATAGTTCAAAACCGTGTTGCTGCCCGTACGAATCTCCACGGTCGCAGTCATGCCAGGCTGGATTTCAAGCGTCTCATCAGGACGGCCGCTGAAGCGCCGGCCAGTCGTCTGAACACGTACCCGGTAGTAGGGTTGCTCGCCCTGCCGAAGATCTTCTGACAGCGTGTCCGGACTGATGTAGATGAGTTTGCCAGGCAAGTCACCGTAGATCGTGTAGTCGTACGCATCAATTTTGACAGTTGCAGCGAGGCCGGGTTTGATAAAGGCGATATCGGCCGGCGTAACTTTGGCCTCGATCACTAAATCATCTTCCAGTGGCACGATTTGCATGACCTCTTCACCCGGCCGAATCACGCCACCCCGCGTAGTGATGCGCACATTTTTTACCACCCCATTAACTGGCGCCCTAAGCTCGGTCTGCTCGAGCTGAGTTCGACGTTGAATCACGGTCTGTTCGACGCCAGCGAGGTCTTCAAGCGCTTTGCTGAGCTCGGCCTGCGCATCTTGAAAATACTTATTACGCTTGTTGGTGATCTGTGCCGTGATCTCAGCGACCTGTCGCTCAAGCCTTAAAACTTCGGTGCGACTCACATCACCCGTTTTAAGCAGCGGCTGGGTCATCTCGAGCTCGCGTCGAGCAAGTGCCAACAGCTCCTCGATGGCCTTCAGCTCATCTTGAATGGCCGAAGTTCGCTTACGGAACAGAGCCAGCTGGTTGTCGCGAATCTGGCGGTACTCGCTAAGATTAAGCTCGAGTGAAAACTTGGGCTCGCCACCGAATACTTCGGCCTGCAGTCGGGAAACCGTGCCCATCAGACCAATAGCTCGCGCCCTCGCCTCAAGGTAAGAAGCCTCGATCCGACCCCGTTCGAGTTTCACCAGAATTTGTCCGCGATCGACGGTATCGCCGTCTTTCACCAGTAATTGCTCAATCGTTCCACCGTCTTGCGACTGAATCACCTGAGAGCGCTGACTAGAAATGACAGAGCCCGGAGCCCGCGTGATCTGATCAATTTCAGCTAAATAGGCCCAGCCAAGGAACGAAGCGAGAGCCAACGCAGTCATCCAAAGTACGATGCGCGAAGGACGTAATTGTTTCGAGAGCGACCGTCCGCTGGCCGCCTCCGACGGCTCGAGAAACCAGAAAAGATTCACGACGACCTCCCGGTCGACACTGCAAACGCCGGTCCGCCCGCAAGCACCTGTGACCCCGAAGAGGCGGGCGGCGTAGAGCTACTTGCAGGAGAAACCGCGCCAGCAGGGCCACCTGACGTCGGCGGCGGCGCTCCGCCCTGCCGCAAACGGGCCAATACAGCATCACGCGGACCATCGATGACAATCTGGCCTCGATCAAGCACGATGATTCGTTGCACATGAGGCAGCAACGCCGGTTTGTGGGTGACCACAACCAGTACCGAATCCTGCGCAATCTCTTTAAAAAGATGCTGCATCACGCGAGCCTCAAGTACGCCGTCCATGGACGCTGTGGGCTCATCCAACAACATGATCCGCGGCTGAGCCAAGAGCAGTCGCGTCAATCCGACGAGCTGGCGCTGCCCGCCCGACAGTCCGCGCCCGCCCTCGGCAATTTCAAGCTCAAGCCCCTTGGGATGGTTCTGAATCACCCGATCAAGACCCGTCATGCGAGCCGCCGTCAGGATTTGACCGTCGCTAGGATTGGGCAGACCCAGGGTGAGGTTTTCGCGAAGCGTCCCGTTGAAAAGCCGGACATCTTGAGGCAGGTAACCCACATGCTCTCGCACGAACTCTGGCGCGAGATGCATCACATCGACCCCGTCTATAAACAGGGTTCCTGCCGAAGGCTTATAAAGACCCGACAGTATCTTGATCAGACTTGACTTGCCTGAGCCCACTGCACCCAAGATCGCTATGCGCTCTCCGGGCTTAATTTGCAGCGACGGGACCTCCAGCACAGGCTTGTCCTGGCCGTACGCAAACGCCACTTTCTCAAGCTGCATCTCTCCTAAACACTGCTCAGGAACAACCAGCCGTTCGTGCGTTGCCCTGTCACTGGGCATGGCCATGATGGCGTCCAGCGCCTTTAGCGCAATCTTGGCGTGCTTCCATTGAACGATCAGATTGGGGATCTGTGCCATCGGCGCCAGGGCTCTGCCCGCAATAATTGAGCAGGCAATAAGCCCACCCATGGTCAGACTGCCTGAGGTAATGGCGTAGGCACCAGCCGCGATCAACGCGGTATAGCTCATCTGTTGCACGGTCTGCGCGAGATTCGTGGCCGCTGTAGACAGCATGCGCACACGCAGTTCGCTCGAAGCGATGATGGCGGTCAGGGCGCGCCATCGGTCGAGCATCTTCCACTCACCGCCCGAAGCTTTCACCGATTCGATACCGTCGATGGCCTCGATCAGCAAACCGTTCTTGCGATTGGACTCATGCATGTGCTCAGCCGTTGCCTTTTCGACCGGACCACGAAAAATAAGTCCGGCAAGAATCGCGATGGGCACCATCAACAGCGGCACCAAGGCCACAGGTCCTGCCAGCATGGATATCACTGCGATGAAGAAAAGCGCAAACGGTGCATCCGCCAGGATGAATAGCGTGGACGAGGTCATGAAATTGCGCACAGACTCAAAGTGCCGGATCTGCGATGCAAAGGTACCGACCGTCCTGGGTCTGGCGTCCATGCGGATATCAAGCGCCTTGCCGAAAAAGATCGCTGACAGTTCCTGGTCTATCAGCTTGCAGGCGCGATCGACCATCAGCGCACGAACCTGCTTCAACACCAACTCTAGAACGATCGCAATCACCACGCCCACAGTCAGAACCCAGAGCGTTGAATAGCCCTTGGTCGGCACGACTCGGTCGTAGACCTGCATGGTGTACATCGCCGACACGAGACCGATGATGCTCACGACAAAGGTTGCAAAGACCGCTTCGAAAAACACGCGCCGATGACGACGTATTGCGAAGGCGAACCAGTCGGCCGCAGACCTTTGCGGATGCCCCGCCTCACCCGGTTCGGCCGCGATGGCTGGCAGCACCAGGAACCGTCCGTCGGCCGCGTCAGCCCGGGCGAGGTTTATCGCCTGGCCATTGTCGTCTTCGGCAGCAAAGCCAGAACCCCCGACCTGGCCTCTTACGAGCAGGACCCGATCATCCACAGCATCGACCCAGACCGCGGGAAGATCAGTACGGCCAATCTTGTCAGCATCAACCTCGCGACAATCGGCGAGCGGAAAGCGCTCCTGCCACATAGCAAGGATTCGCTCACCCCTCGCCAAGGTGTTCAGCTCAACACCGTCCTGGGTACGCGTCACCATGCCAAAACGGTGTGCCGGAACAGCGTGGCCCTTAAGTGCAGCCAGGCGCGACAAGAGGCTGGCCAGGCCAGCCTCATTCATATAGGTAAGCGGAGGCGAATCTGCCTCACTAGGCGGAGTAGACACCGACTCAAATCCTTTCAACGGGACAAATCATCCAGCGAGCGGGCGCCAACACGGCCGCTGAGCAGCAATAGACGAACCTGGGCAGACTGAATACCAAACAGGATGTCAGACAGGGCATAGCGGGCCTGCGAAACCTCACGCTGCGCGTTGAGAACATCCAGCCAGTTCTTGCGGCCAATCTGGTATTGCCGGAGGTAGGAGGCCACCACCTCATCAGTCGCCTGCTCCAGCTGACGTGCCGGGTCAAGCTGCAGTTGCAGGGCCTCAAACTCAGTGAGTGCGGCTCGGACCTGTTGTACGAGTGTGCGGTCGTGGGCGGCCAAGGCCTCCTCGGCGGAAAGCAGCCGGGCGCTGGCTGCCTGAATAGCGCTCAGGCTGGACAGGCCCGGCCCCGGACGGAACTCGACACCGACGAAAGCCCGTGTTCGCTCCTGGCCGAATTCAAGCGGCCCCACCTGCTGCTGCAGAGCCGCGAAGAATTGCGGGCGGGTATTGGCCCGGGACAGGTTGATTTGTCCTTTAGCCACATCCAATTGCCGCTGCAGCCTCTCGCGCTCTGGAGACACAGCCCGTGCACGTTCAAGCAGCATCTGCTCGACCCGGTCGACGAAGGGCGCCAGCCGCTCGGGGGCAACCAGTTGCCCAACCACCTCACCGGTGAACTGCTCAAGCGTTACTCGCGCCGAATCGCTGCCGCGCATAAACTGAATACGCTCGCTCACGGCTTGCTGCAATCGCGCCGCAGCAAGTGTTTCGTCCGCCTGCGGACTGACTTCAGCTCGCACCCGGCGTTGGATCATCTCCAACAGTTTTCGGTGCTCGTCTTCATTGCGCCGAGCGGTATCCAGTCGCGCCTCAAGCCGCAAAACTTCAAAAAAGGCTGTAGCTGTCTGCAGCAGAATCGACTGCTCGGCCTCCCGAACCGCCGCCTGCGCAGCGTCCCGGGAAGCGCCGGCGACATCAATTTGACTCTCGATACGCCCACCGCTCCAGAGTGGCTGCTGCACCCTCAATGCGGTCTGCGGACGACTGCTGTCCGCCTGAGCTTCCGCGCTAACGGTCGGAAACCAGCCCCACTGGGCGCCTTCCAGTTCAAAACCAGCCGCCTGCCAATCACCCTCCCGCGCCTTGATAGTCGGATGTGAGACCACCGCAGCCCTAAGGACCGAAGACAGCGTATCTTGCCGCCCCCTCGTCGAAACGCCTGAAGCCCTGCCAACAGAAGCGGCTGATTCAGGGACCACGGGCGCAGTAACCTCGACCGCAGAGCGCTCCTGGGCGTAGGCTTGAGTGCCCGAAAACGGCAGCCCAGACTGGGCAAAAAGCGCCAACACCGCCACCAGCGTAGATATAGCAGGAGCAGGACGGAGCGAGATAGCTCGAACAGGGACTGGTAGCTGAGAGACTTTCAAGACACGCAAATCAGGGTCAACCCGTAGGAATGATTAGAGTACGAGGACGCAGCACGAAGTTTACGTGATAAGTTCCGGCGACGCCCACGTGCTCAATGCGTAACTGACTATGGAGGTATTAATGAAATCGGTCTTCATGTCTTCAATAGCCGCCGCTCGACTGCTGGGCCTGGCTTTAGCCGGCGCTGTCGCCCTGAGTACGCCGGCGATCGCCGGCAAGCGCGATGACACTATTCGTTACGCCAACGACCAGGCGCCGGAAAATATCGATCCCTTCTTTAATAACGTGCGAATCGGGGTCATTATAGGCGCCCAGGTCTGGGACACGCTTGTTTACCGCGACCCGAAAACCAACGAATACAAGGGCAATCTGGCAAAAAGCTGGAAGCAGATCGACGACAAAACCATCGAGTTCGAACTGCGGCAAGGCATCAAATTCCATAACGGCGAGGAGTTTGATGCAGACTCGGTGGTCTACACACTGAATTTTGTTGCCAACCCTGCCAACAAGGTCACGACCCAGCAGAACGTCAGTTGGATCGATCGCGCAGAAAAGCTCGATAAATTTCGGGTTCGGGTCATCTCCAAGAATATTTTTCCGGCGGCTATCGAGTATTTGGCCGGGCCCGTCGTCATCCACCCGGCCAAATATTACTCAGAGGTCGGTCCGCGGGGCATGAACACCAAGCCGGTCGGAACCGGCCCGTGGAAGGTCGTCAATCACAACCCAGGCAAGTCGCTGCTGCTCGAGCGTAATACCGATTATTTCAAAGACTCCCCCAAGGGCACGCCCAAGATCGGCAAACTTGAGATGCGCTTCATACCTGATCGCCAGACGCAGATGGCCGAAATGCTGTCGGGCAACATGGACCTCATCATGAACGTCGCCAAAGATCAGGCCGATCAGGCGGGACGAGTCCCGCAGCTGCAGGTGGTCAGTGGCGAAACCATGCGCATCGTTTTCCTGCAGATGAATACCCTTGATGGGGCCCCTGCGCCGCAACTCAAGGACATCCGGGTGCGTAAAGCGATTGCCCATGCGATAGACCGTGAGTCCATTGTCAAGAATATCGTTGGAGCGGGCGCTCGAGTGCTGCATACCGTCTGTTTCCCGTCCCAATTTGGCTGCACCGACGAAGGCGCTCCACGCTACAACTATGACCCCGCACTGGCCAAGCGCCTGCTGGCCGAGGCGGGCTTTCCCAACGGGTTCGATACTGAAATCTTTGCCTACCGCGAGCGCAACCAAACCGAGGCCATGATTGGCAACCTGCAGGCGGTCGGCATTCGCGCCAAGCTGACCTTCTCGCAGTATGCAGCCATGCGTGATCAGGTCCGGGCCAACAAATCTGCGCTATCGCACCAGACCTGGGGCTCGTTCTCGGTCAATGACGTGTCGGCCTCGACGCCGGTTTACTTCACGTTCCAGGCCGACGACATCAGCCGTGACCCAGAGATTCGTGATCTACTTTTAAAAGGCGATAACTCAGTCGATCCTGCCGTTCGCAAAAGTGCCTACCGAGATGCTCTCAGGCTGATTTCCGAGCGGCTGTATGCTGTACCGCTGTGGTCACTGCCGGTGTATTACGTGGCCTCGAAAGATCTCAGCTTCAGCCCCTACCCCGACGAAATGGTGCGCTTTTGGGAGATGTCCTGGAAGTAAGCATCGGTTTATCGCTCGCGGCACCTGACGTCGACCCGCCGAATGACGTTTGCCGCGGGCTTTTAGCCTGCTGTTTTGTATCAAGGCCATGCTTGCCTACATCATCAAGCGCCTAGGCTTGGCACTTCTGGTTGCCCTGGCTGTTTCTCTTATAGCCTTCTCGCTGCTGCGCCTGTCAGGCGACCCTGCCATTGCAATCGCCGGTGAGGGTGCACGCTCGGAAGACATCGAACTGATTCGGAAAACCTACGGCTTTGACCGCCCTCTTCCGGTTCAGTACGTCGACTGGCTGGGTCGAACCCTCAGCGGCGATCTGGGCGAGTCGATTTATTTCAAGACACCCGCAGGCCCACTTATCCTGTCCAAGTTGCAAACGACACTGCTGCTTGGATTTCTGTCCTTGGGTTTTGCGCTGCTCATTTCTATTCCGCTGGGCGTCATGGCGGCCATTTGGCGAAACAGTCTTGCCGACAGACTCTGCCTGGCGCTCGCAGTCGTCGGTCAGGCACTGCCGAATTTTTTCTTCGCGCTATTACTGATCATGCTGTTTTCGATCACCCTGCGCTGGCTACCCGTATCCGGCAGCGACACCTGGCTGCACTTCGTGATGCCCACCATCGCCCTGGGATACTACGTCGCGCCCGCC
Source organism: Pseudomonadota bacterium (assembly GCA_039800325.1). GTDB lineage: Bacteria > Pseudomonadota > Gammaproteobacteria > Burkholderiales > Burkholderiaceae_E > SYIM01. The sequence goes on from JBDLQY010000071.1 coordinate 25,522, forward strand.
TTCATGCGCCTCATTCGCGCGGGCATGATCGAGGTTCTCGAGACCGACTACATCCGAACCGCTCGGGCCAAGGGTCTTCCCTTCAGAACAGTCGTATTCAAGCATGCGCTGCGTAATGCAGTCGTGCCGGTGGTCGCACTCGCGGCCGTGCAACTGGGCTTTCTGCTGGGCGGCTCTGTGGTCATTGAGACCATCTTTGCGCTGGACGGCTTGGGCTATCTCGCCTACCAAAGCATCACCTACAAAGATTTTCCGGTCATGCAGAACATTGTCCTGCTGCTCTCGGTTATCTACGTGGGTCTCACCCTCGCAGCCGACATCGCCAATGCCTGGTTAGACCCCAGGATTCGAATCGCATGAGACGCCTGATTCGTAATCCAGCCTTCGCTTTCGGTGCGGGCATCTTGCTGTTGATCGTAATGGCTGCCGTGCTGGCCCCCTGGTTAGCACAGCATGATCCCTACACTCAAAATCTCAATAACCGCACTGTCCCGCCTATCTGGGATGCAAAGGGCACCTGGGAGCACCCGCTGGGTACCGACCCCCTGGGCAGAGACTATCTTTCGCGCCTGATCTATGGCGCCCGCATCTCGCTACTTATTGGTGTTTCGGTAGCACTCATCTCGGGCCTCATTGGCACCGCCATGGGTATGTTCGCGGGCTACTTCGGCGGACGTGTTGACATGCTGGTGAGCTTCACGGTGACGACTCGTCTTTCCATGCCAGTCATTCTGGTCGCGCTGGCGACTGTCGCTTTGGTGGGCGGATCGCTCTGGGTCGTTATCCTGGTGCTGGGTCTGCTGAAATGGGATCGCTTCGCAGTGGTCATGCGAAGCGCCACCCAACAGGTTCGCGCGCTCGACTTTGTCGCCGCTGCACAGGCTAACGGGGCCTCTACAGCCCGAGTTCTGTTCGGCGAAATATTGCCCAATGTTCTGCCCCATCTGATCGTGGTGGCGACCCTGGAGGCAGCCAGCGCCATCCTTCTGGAAGCCGCGCTGTCATTTCTGGGCCTGGGCGTTCAGCCGCCCCTGCCCTCCTGGGGCCTGATGATCTCCGAGGCCAAGTCCTACATGTTCTTTTCGTTCTGGCTCATCGGCATTCCAGGGACGGCGCTCGCGCTTCTGATCTTTGCCATCAATCTCGCTGGTGACGGCCTGCGCGATGCCCTCGCGCCTGGGGGACGAGCATGACGGACGATCGTCAAAAGACTTCCCAAAGCGCGGCCACAACGACGCCAACTCTGACAGTTGAGGGGCTTAGCGTCGACATTCAGACGCCTCGAGGCATGCTGCATGCTGTACGGGATGTTTCGTTCTCAGTGCAGCGAGGCGAAACGCTCTGCATCGTAGGAGAGTCTGGCTGCGGCAAATCCATGAGCTCGCTGGCTATCATGGGCTTGCTGCCCACTAGCGCACGACGACAGGCTCGGACACTTCGCCTCGGTGATATTGACCTGGCGGCAGCTTCTGAGGCACAGGTCAATGCATTACGTGGCAATCGAATGGCCATGATTTTCCAGGAGCCCATGACCGCGCTTAATCCGGCCTACACCATCGGCGAGCAACTCACCGAGGCGTACCGACACCATCGCCGAGCCTCCAGGGCGCAAGCTCGCGAACGGGCCTGCGAGCTACTTGGCATGGTAGGAATCGCGTCGGCACCTGAGCGGCTTGATCAATACCCTCATCAGCTATCTGGCGGGCTGCGGCAGCGGGTCATGATAGCGATGGCCTTAATGTGCGGCCCCGAGTTACTGCTCGCGGATGAACCCAGTACGGCTCTCGACGTCACCATTCAGGCGCAGATTCTTCGACTGCTCGCGCAACTGCAGCGCGAGCTGGGTATCGCCATGATTCTGATCACTCATGATCTGGGCGTCGTTGCTCAAGTCGCTGATCGGGTCTGCGTCATGTATGCGGGGCAAATCGTTGAACAAGGGACGGCGGAAGCCGTCTTCCGTAACCCGTCCCACCCCTACACCCGCGGCCTACTGTCCTGCGTTCCGGTGCCGGGAAAAACCAAGCCCGGGTCGGCATTGGGCACGATTACGGGCTCCGTACCGTCGCTGATCGGCAAGCTCAGCGGCTGCAGCTTTCGCGAACGCTGTCCGCATGCCATTGCTGACTGCGCGCGATCGGACATCTCCTGGACCCAAGACGCCGAAGAACACGGATGGCGTTGCATACAGCCTGCGATGAACTCGACGACGACGCAGGCTCAATGCGCCAAGATGATCGCCCCAGCGCCATGAACCCGAATCGCGCCTCACTCGATTCAGCCAACCGTCAGGGCAACCATCCACCGCTGCTTAGCACGCGGGCCATTACCCGTAGTTTCAGGGTGTCTGGCGGTCTATTTCGTCCACGACGCGAATTGCATGCGGTCAATGGGGTCAGTCTGAATCTTCACCGTGGAGAAGTGCTCGGTATTGTGGGCGAATCGGGCTGCGGCAAGTCGACGCTGGCTCGCATGCTGCTCGGCCTCATACCGCCGACCCGCGGCCACATTGAGCTCGAGGGGCAAGACATCGTTCGGCTTGATCGCAAATCGATGTCGCGCCGCATTCAGCCGGTTTTTCAGGACCCTTACGGCTCGCTGAATCCCCGGCGCAGTATCGCGTCCATCGTCTCGCTCCCTCTTGAGGTGCATGGCATTGGCACCGCGACCGAGCGTAAGCAAAAATCCCTGCAAATGCTCGAACGCGTAGGTCTGCCTGCCCGGTTTGCCGACAACACACCAGGACAGCTCTCGGGTGGGCAGCGTCAGCGAGTTGCCATCGCTCGAGCTTTGGTCATGCATCCCGACATCGTCATCTGCGATGAACCAACCTCGGCGCTTGACGTCTCGGTTCAAGCGCAAATCCTAAACCTGCTTCTTGAATTACAACGTGACTTTGGGCTGACTTATGTCTTCATCAGCCACAACCTGGCAGTTGTCGAGCACATCGCCACGCGCGTAGCCGTCATGTATCTGGGTCGTATTGTCGAAGAAGCACCAACCCGCCAGCTTTTCGAGTCACCCCGCCACCCTTACACGCAAGCCCTGCTTGCGTCCGTTCTCAAGCCACAGCCGGGCATGGGCATACCGGATACCGGTCTGGGACTGGCCTTTCCGGATCCGCTCAACCCGCCCAGTGGTTGCCCTTTTCATCCCCGCTGTAATCAGGCAATGCAACACTGTGCGCACGCAACGCCGTATCTTCAGGATCTTGATGGCGCGACGGTCGCGTGCCACCTCTACACAGAACTATCCCGCCCCCTTTCTCCGCCACAGGTTTCCAGCCATGACTAGAAGTGCTGCCATTCGCCGAGCAGAGCAGATTTTCGACTCAGGTGATTTTCGTCAAACGCTCGCGCGCCGTATCGCCATTCCAACTGAAAGCCAAAACCCTGATCGCGCGCCAGTGCTCGTCGACTACCTTGAGCATGAAATGCGCCCCGCATTCGAACAGATGGGGTTTAGCTGCCGCCTTTTAAACCACCCCAAGGCGGCTGCGCCCTTTTTGCTCGCGCAGCGCATCGAAGATCCAGCCTTGCCCACCGTACTGGGCTACGGACATGGCGACGTCATTCGCGGACTCGAACGCGAATGGAAAGACGGGCTTTCTCCATGGCAACTCACTGAACGCGACGGTCGCTGGTACGGGCGAGGCATCGCTGACAATAAGGGACAACACTCGATCAACATGCAGGCCATGGGCAATGTACTGGCTGAGCGCGGAAGGCTGGGTTTCAATGCCAAATACCTGATCGAGATGGGCGAAGAAACGGGCTCGCGGGGTCTGCGCGAAGTCTGCGAGGCTCATAGCCAAGACCTGAAGGCAGATTTGCTGATCGCATCCGATGGCCCACGACTTCGCACTGATCGGCCGACCCTTTTTCTGGGTTCACGCGGCAGCTTCAATTTTGATCTTTCCATAGAAGCACGAGCGGGTGGTCACCACTCGGGAAACTGGGGGGGCCTCATCTCCAATCCAGGCCTCCAGCTTGCGCATGCCATCGCCTGCATCGCCGGCCCCACAGGGCAGATCAGGGTCCCTGAGTGGGTCCCTTCCGAATTACCCGAATCGGTACGACGTGTGCTGGCCGACTGCGAAGTCGACGGCGGCAGTGATGGACCGCAGGTAGAGCCCTGGTGGGGCGAACCCGGTCTCACCCCTGCCGAACGTGTCTTTGGATGGTGCTCGTTCGAGGTGTTAGCCTACAAGACCGGCAATCCAGACACGCCAGTCAATGCAATTCCACCCAGAGCGTGGGCCCGTTGCCAGCTTCGATTCGTGGTGGGTATTAATCCCCGCGAAATCTTGCCTGCCCTGCGCCGACACCTCGACCGCCAAGGCTTTGGCATGGTGAAAATCGCGGCGACTCGCGAAGAGATGTTTCATGCCACCCGACTAGACCCGGATGACGCCTGGGTGCAGTGGTCGGCACGCTCGCTCGAGCGCACCACTGGAAAGAAGGTAGCCATACTGCCCAATCTTGGCGGCTCACTTCCTAACGATATCTTTACCGATGTTCTCGGTCTGCGCACTGTTTGGGTCCCGCACTCATATCCTGGTTGCTCGCAGCATGCGCCGAATGAACACCTGCCCCCACAAATGCTTCGCGAGGCCTTATGCGTCATGACGGGTTTGTACTGGGACCTCGGCGAAGGGGGCACGCCATGAGATGTTCGTATCGCTGCCTTGGCGAAGCAGGTACGCCATGAAGTGTTTGTATCGTAGCCTCGCCGAAGGAGCCACGCCATGATGTGTTCGTATCGTAGGCTCGGCGAAGGAGTCACGTCATGAGATGTTTTTGCGAGGTGCGTGATCTGAGCGCTGACGCTGCCTTCCTCACGGGCATTCGCCGACATATCCATCACCGCCCCGAACTCTCCTTCCATGAGGCCGAAACAGCCCATCTCGTCGCGGATCAACTGCGACAATCAGGCTGGGCCGTCACCACCGGCGTGGGTGGACATGGCGTAGTCGGAACCCTTCGCATCGGTAACGGAACGCGAGCCCTGTCATTACGCGCTGATATGGATGCACTACCCATTCATGAGCGCACGGGGCTTGACTACGCCAGCTCACGGGATGGCGTGATGCACGCCTGTGGCCACGACGGCCACACGACCATGTTGCTGGGCGCGGCGCGCCATCTTGCTCGAACCCGAAACTTTTCGGGGACTGTTAACTTGGTCTTTCAGCCCGCCGAAGAGGCTGGCAAAGACAGCGGAGCTCAGCGCATGATTGCCGACGGACTGTTCGAACGCTTTCCATGCGACGCCATTTTCGGCATTCACAACCATCCCGGCTATCCCGTCGGTACGTTTATGTTTGGGGCTGGGCCATTCATGTCCGCCTCAGACACCGCTCGCATCACCATTCATGGCCGAGGCGGCCATGCGGCTCGCCCTCACCTAGCGGTTGATCCTATTGTCATCGCAGGCAGTCTTGTCATGGCCTTGCAAACAGTGGTTTCACGCAATATCGACCCTACCCAAACGGCAATCGTGACCATCGGCACCCTGCACGCAGGCGTTGCCTCTAATGTCATACCTGACAGTGCTGTTATGGAGCTGAGCATTCGTTCGTTCGACCCGGCGGTTCGCGATCGTCTGCAAGAGCGCATCACAAAGCTGGTTCAAACCCATGTGATTGGGTACGGTGGCGAAGTCAAGATCGACTATGAGCGCGGATACCCTGTGGTCATCAACAGTGCTGCCGAGACCGAGTTTGCGCAAAAGGTAGCCGAAGAATTAGTGGGACACGATCGCGTTATTGCCCCGTTCGGACCGGTGACAGGCAGCGAAGATTTTGCCTACTATCTGGAGCAAAAACCGGGTTGCTTTTTGCGGCTTGGCAATGGTGAGTCGTGCGCGATGCTACACAACGCCCGCTATGACTTCAACGACGAGAATCTGACCATAGGCGCCGCCTACTGGACCCGCCTGGTCGAGCGTTTTCTGGCGCCTAGCGCCTGAAGGCAACTGCCCACAACATTCTCACCACCGTAATGCCCATCAATGCGGCGATAAGGTCAATGATATCGGCCTGTTGCCATGGCATTGTCCACTGCAGGAGTTCGATCAGGAAGGCGAGCGCAACCAGGCCGTAAATCAGATGCTTGCTGCTGTAACGGTAGGCGATTAACCCATTGATGGTTAACCCGCCGAAGGCTAGCGAGTAGTAAATCTTATTCCAATAGCTCGCCATATCGACCCCACCCGACGAGAGCGGAGGCATATTGAGCAGCAGCACGACGCCACAGGCGCACCAAAACATCTGCTGAAGGAAAAACATGACTGGTAGTGGTGATAAAGCGCGGGTTCAGATGAAGTTCGTCGATTTTAAGCGTAAAAACCCGCCGAACGACTCTGGTAGTCGACTGCAAGCAGGCCGACTTGAGCACTTGAACCGACTCGGGAGCTTACCGGTGGGTGCCGCCTCGCCTTTTACGAGACCGAGGAACCTACGGATGGCACGCGTAGTCGAGACACACGCACCCGGGGTTGCTAGAACATGCTGAAGCACCTGCTAGGGCGGTTCACGCGGGCTCAACGGGTTGCGCCCGAAGCGTGGGAAAGCGCCTGGAGCCAGCTGCCCTGGCTAAATCATCTGAATCGCGCAGATCAAGAGCTTCTCAAATCGCTGGCAGCGCAGTTTATAGAGCAGAAACAATTTACCGGCGTACATGGTTTCGTGATGAGCGACCCCGTCAGGGTCAGTATCGCGCTGCAGGCCTGTCTGCCCGTTCTAAGGCTTGGACTGGACTACTACCGTGACTTCGTTGAAATCATCATCTACCCCGATCGATTCATCGTCCCCCGCCAACTGACTGACGACCATGGCATCGTGCATGAGTCGATCGACGAGCTGGCCGGAGAATCGATGGACGGTGGCCCGATTGTATTGGCATGGCCTGAAATCGACCCAAATGCCGGCGCCCCTGGCATCAATGTCATCATCCATGAATTCGTCCACAAACTCGATCTACTCGACGGTGAAGCAGACGGCACACCGCCCCTGGCCCCAAACCAGCGGGCCGCATGGCAGCGGGTTCTGATCGACAGCTATGAATTGTTCTGCGCTGCGCTGGACCGCGTGGAGTCATCCATCCCGTCCGATATTGACCCGGAATCTGAGGCTGCGGATGCCTTCTATGCCGCGCTGCCCTTAGATCCCTACGCAGCCACTGACCCTACCGAGTTTTTTGCAGTTAGCGCTGAGGTGTTTTTCACGCTACCTCAGATGCTCGCTCTGCACTTTCCAGATCTATACCGGGAGTTCAGAAGTTATTTTGGACAAGATCCAGCTTCCTGCGTAGAGGCGGAACACCCCGACAAACACGCACCGGCGACTACGATTTCAATCGACTGATCGTCGGACTGAACCTGTTCCTCGATGGGTTGGCTCAAGCCCCCCATGGAGGACTTGTCAGAGTCATCCCCGGCAGATTCAACGTCTCGGCTGGCATCTGCATCACCGGCAGTAGGATCACCAGCGGCAGGTTTAGGTGCTGGCGAACGCTGACCGCCGTGAACTGGTGCGCCGGTCGAGGCAACACCAGGATCGCCACTTGCGAGAAAAGAACCCACGGTGCTGCGGGCAGGCGACTGCATACGGGTCGTCGCGCTCAGGTGAATGGGTAATCTAGGCGTTTCACCTGAGCCGGCCAGCACGACAGAACATCTCGGACCTGTCGCTGCACCTGGCGACTCACAACCGTGCGCGAGTCTTGACACCCAGCTCATGAGGGGACCAGCGAGGGGAACACGCAAAGCAAGGCCAATCTGCGCCTCGATCTTAATCAGATTCGCATCCAGCAGACTTTGCCCTGACACGACTCCGACCGGCGCGGCGCCGCTTAAGCCCGAAGCACCGCTTCTAGGATACTGATACCTCTGTCGCCAGGCCAGATTATCGTTGGGGATTTCGAGCAAGTCCGGAATTGGACGACCGCTCTCATCGAGCGCGTGAACTGCCCAGTCATCGAAGCTGGCGGCTGTCGGAGACAACACACGCCAAACGAACCATCCTTCAGAGCGCGCCTGCCTCAAAGCCATCAGCGATGTTTGGTGGCGCGTGTGTTGATCGACCTGCGAGGGCCCGATCGCCCACATCGGTTCGAGACCTCGGGCTAAGCCCGCCTCAATTGAAGCGGGACTTGCATTGCCAGTCGAACCCGAGCGCACTGCTTCCTGTAATGCGTGTTCGACTACTGAGCGCTCATGCAATACCCATATCCACTGCAAAACGACTAACGTGAAGAGCAAGAGTACAGGAAGCGCCACGAGAAACTCGACAGCACCATAACCCCGAGGCGATCTAACTGCCCAGCGATACCGATGCGCCTGCTGCGCACGATGCGCCTGATTCAGGCTCTGCGCCGCGGGCACACAAAGACCCTGGCGAAAAGCCATGTTCACGGCGATATCTGTCCGCGGATAAGCTCAACCGGTGCAGGCCTGTTGGCCCGCGCCGTCTCACCGGAATCGTTGCTTGATCCGCCGGCAAGCGCAGGCCCTCCCTCCCGAAGTGATCGGTTAAGAGGGATAGAAGACGCGGCGCTATCTCCGCGAGAGGTCATGCGGCTGGTCGATAGAGGCCCCTGCAGCCGATCTCGCTCACGCCCAAGCATTTTGCCTTGATCGAGCATTGTTCGCTCAAGGCCGGCCGACTCACGAGCCAGCGGGGCACCTACAGGAATTTCCGACAGGGATTGGAGCGCCCAACCCGCCTGCTCGAGACCAATCACCGCAATGTTGAATAAGGCCTTTGCGCGAATCTGTACCGATTCAGAATCGGTATCGCCACCTCGCGCGGCCTGTCGGTAGGCGCGCATGGCCTGCCCGCTAACCCCACGCTGGTGATGAATATTACCGATACGCAACCAGGCAGTACGATTATCGGGTCGGACCTGAGCGATACGGGTGAACGCGGCGAGTGCCTCAGTGAGCTTGCCGGACTGATACGATCGCTCCGCATCAGCCTGTAGCGTCTTCAAATCGTCGCTCAGCGATAGGGATACATTCGTATTGGAGTTGGACAACTGCCTCGGGACAAGCTCGGCAATCGCGGACGGCCTGTCCGTACCAGAGATGGACTGATCAGACGGGCCATCTTCCGCAGAATCGGTAATCAGTGGCTCGCCCCCCAGGCGCTCGGCTGCTACTGGCTGAACGCTGAATCTCTGGCTAATCCCTGCAAAATTGGCCGTAGAACATGCCGTCGTCGCACTGATAAGAAGGCCAACGAGCAACATTCGGGCAATCGCGCTGACAGCCGCTGAACTTGGATGGGAGTCAACCCGGCAGAATTGCTCTGTATCAGTACCCAGCGGCCTCAGGTGCATGCCCGGCGCGAGCCCAAGGCGATGAATGGATCCGCTAGCGAGTTCAACAACTCCATAAGCCGCGCTACAAAATGCTATGCGGCCTGTGCCCATGGCACCGACCACCTTTACGACCTTCAGCTGATGATCAAAAAACACCAGATCGATAGGGACTCGCATGCCCATCGTGTGGACCGCGCGGCATCCTTCAATGATGAGACCCGAGTCTTGAGCGACCTTATCGTGGGGAATTAGGCCCAGCAATCGCTCAGAGAACGTG
>JBDLQY010000072.1:0-4539 GCA_039800325.1 Pseudomonadota bacterium
GACCCGACAGCGTGAGAAGCGGGTCTCCAGATTCGCTACCGCCCAGTCTTGCGACGGTCGTTCTTGCCAGGTCGACCTGCGTCCACCCGAGTTCGAAGCCCTGCAGCACACCGCCGTCCGGCCCTATCCCCTTCGACAGACCACTGATGCTGCCGTCGTCCATATCCAATGTAAGGCTGGTGTCGAGCCAGTCGACCGCCTGAACTACGAGCCCCTTGGATGCAACGCTACCGGCGCTCACCGCGGGGGATAACTTCAACCGCACCCCGGCCTCAATATCGGCGCGCGTGTCCTGCTTGAGGTCGAGCGCAAGGCGACCACCGACCACGCCGTCATTAACCGCCAGCGCCCACCGAGAGTCGGTAAACGCATTCACGGAAATCGATCGTGCCGTGATGCTCGCTCCCGCGTTAACGCTGACGCGAGATTCTGTTGTTCCCTTTACGGTGTAGGCACCAACCAGATTGACGTCTTGTTCCAAACCAACGAGTACGTCCGCGGTCAGCAGGACATCGCCCTGGACGTTAATAGACCCAGCGATATCAATGGTGGCCTTGCGATCCAGATTGTGGGTGCCTGGAAGGGCGAGACCAAGGTCACCGGAGAACGCGCTGCTGGCAACGAACTCTATGTCCGCACTGCCGGACAGAAGACTGCCCTCGAGTAACTCAATCTTCTCGGCAAGGACATTGAGTTTGGTGGAACCGAGGTCGACAGAATTGAGCACTACCTTGTCGATGCCGCCTCCACCCCGTAAACCCAGCACGCGGCTGGGCTTGGCAAACACCAGGTCGTACAGGTCTTCGCCCTCCTCGCGTGTCAACCGTAATTGGCCATCGCTTTCCTGGCTTAGAACGGTTCTGGAATCTCCATCACCCAAATCGAGGACGAGTGACTCGAGCATAGAGTTGAGCTTGAGAAGGCTGGCGCTTGAGCCCTGCCAATTAAGCTTGGTGTTTTGTTGGGATACCGGCCGCGTAAGATCGATCAGCGTCGCAATATTCGATAGCGTCTCCATGCCCTTGAGCGCATCGGGCTTGGCGTTCTTGGTATAGGCAAGGTTTTCAACCGCCAGTGGCTGCTCGGCGTCGGCGGCACGCACCTTTACAAGCGGGTCAGCCGACAGCAACAGCCGGTCTTCCAGGCGCTCGACCACGGTACGGCTTCGACGGAAGCTGGCCCGTGGCGCCTTACGACCCAATGATTTCGAGCTCTTCATCGCATTACTCTCAAGAGATCAACCCGACAAGGCCGATAAACAACAAAGACGGTTAGCGTGCGCACGGCGTTTAGATTCCCTGTCTTGGTGAAAATGGCAGGGCTGAGGCAGTCCACTCGTCATGACGCAGCACCGATAGCCGTCGCTGAAAGGCATCGGCCTCGGCCCGCCGCTGCGCCCAACGAAATACTGCGTGTGCTGACGCCGAGCGCACACGAGCTGGCGCCGCATCAAGCACACGCAGCACCGCACGTACGCCGCGCGGCAGGTAGCGAATCGCAAGGGTGTCCTGAAGACTGAGATAGGCCGATACGCTGCCTGGATCCCCCTGTCGCCCGCATCGACCGGCGAGCTGCCGGTCGATACGCGCTGAATCGTTGACCTCAGCGATGATCACGTGAAGACCACCGCTGCTTACAAGGGGTGACGCAAGCGCAATATCAGTGCCGCGGCCTGCCATGTTGGTCGCGATGGTGATGCACCCAGGCTCTCCTGCTCGCGCGATGATCTGCGCTTCCTCCGCGTGGCGCACCGCGTTTAGCACACGTACTATCAAGCCCTTATCCCGCAGCAAGTCAGCAAGGTAGGTGCTCGACTCAACGCTGCGCACCCCTACCAGTACCGCGCGCCCCTGGCTATGCAATGCCGCAACCTCAGAAGCAATCCGCTGCCATTTCTCATCCTGAGTACGTATCAGTTGCGCTGGTCTCATCACAGTCTGACGGGGGCGATGGGTGGGTATACGCATTACGGCCAGGCGGTATACCTGCCAGAGTTCGCTGGCCGCTTCGGACAAGGTACCCGAGGTGCCCGACAGTCGGGAAAAACCGCGAAAGAAGGCCTGCGAGCTCATCTGAGTAAGTGATTCGTTGGGGTCGGTTATCTCAACACCCTCGCGGGCCTCGACGGCCTGATGCATTCCAGCGGTCAGCGTACGGCCAATGGCCATTCGGCCGGTCAGTTCGTCCAGCAGCACGACCTTTCCATCGTCGATGAGATATTCATGACCCGCGCGGAAAAAGTGGCGCACCTGCAGCGCCTGGCGCAAGAGCTCTTCGCGTCGTGGCGCGGGCCGCCACACCGCAGGTAAATCGAGCGCAATTCGATCAAGCGCGACTACAGCCCCATCTTTTAGTTCAACGAGGCGTGTACGCGCCACAACCCGATAGTCAGCATCGTCGACAAGACTTGCCGCCAGCCGCGCCATGATCACCACGGCCTCACTCAAGCCGCGGCTAGGCCTCTGTGCGGACAGAATGAGAGGCGTCACGGCCTCGTCGATCAGCACGCTGTCCGCCTCATCAACAATAGCCGAATGCAGTCCGCGAACCAGTACACAACCCGTGTCTGTCGTATCGCGTCGTGCCCCCACCCAGCGCTGAAACGCCTGCCACTGGGGATTAGCGCCCGTCGACGCTGCAATCTGATCGCGTAGATAATCAGCCAGAAGCTCTTTGGGCGTGACGTAAACAACATCGGCCGCGTATCGAGCGGCCCGAGCATCGGGAGGGATTCGATCGTGAACGGATTCAACCTGCAATCCGCAAGCCTCGAACAGGCGCCTCATGGTCTGCGCGTCGCGCTCGGCAAGATAGTCGTTAGCCGTCACCACGTGGCAGGGGCGACCGCTCCAGGCGAGCACCACAGCCGCCATAGCCACCGTCAGCGTCTTACCTTCACCAGTAGCCATCTCGGCGGCCCAGCCCTGGTGCAGAGCCAGCGCTCCCATGAACTGGACTGGATAAGGCTGTAGGCCCAGCTGTCGCTTCGCAACCTGTCCCAGCGCGGCAAACGCTTCAATCAGTTTTCCCTTTAGTTCAAGGGGATCCCGGCGAGCATGCTCTTGGGCCTCAAGCAGCAAGCGCTCAAGCGTACGTGGCTCAAGATCGCTCATGCCGTCACAGCGTTGACTACAGCGTACTGCCTGTTGGCGAAGTCGTCGTGCCTGACCGGGACGACGCCTGACCCAGCTCTGCGCGCGATGAATCCCCGCATCCAAACCCTCGGGCAGTTTCTCGAGCGGCAATAAGCGCTGGGGAATGGCACTCATACCCGGAACTTCCTCTGCAGGAATTGCCGGGCGCTGCGCTCCCACTGAACCAGTAACGGTGATGAGGCCAGCGTAATGCGCATGGTACCCAGGCGGCCATGAAGCCGGCGAAGCTCTTCGTCATAAACATCGGAGGCAGGTAACTGCGCCTGCACTCTAAAGAACGGCTCAGCTGCCGCGAGGCCCTTAGGATCGTTGGGGTGTACGGCAATCTCGCCGCCGCCCGGCATTCCGAGCACTGGCGAGGGAAGCTGCCCCTGCTCAAAGGGCATGACCTCAGTTTTGGTCGCAACCAGATTGATCGTCTGCTGGCCCTTGATGCGAATATCCGCGCTCAGCAGGCCACCTTCAAAGAGATGGGTACCAAACTGCGGCAGTACAGCCACAAACCGCCAGTCCCGGTCGTCAATTAACACCCCGAGACCTGCCCCCCTGGAAAGCCACTGACCGCGAGCCAGGTCCAGCTCGGACACGATCCAGATCCCGTCAATGGGCGCAAGCACCTCAAGCGCCCGCTGCTGCGCGGCCAACTCAAGCAACTTTTGGTCGATGACCGAACGCTGCTTGCGAAGCGTCTCGAGATTAGCAATCGCACTGGTAATGGCATGCAGTTCCTGGGCCTGTAACTGCTGACGTTGCTGAAGCGTGGACTGAATCTCAAATTCGAGCTGCGGATTCTGAAGACGCACCAGCGGCTCGCCTGCCTTAACCCATTGACCCGGCGTCGCCACGATCTCCACCACCTCGCCGACCCCCTCGATATGTAATTCGCGAAACTGTGTCGCCTGTATCACGCCGAGTACCCGTATCCGATCGGGTATCGGCACCCAGGCAAGCAGGCCTGTCACGCCCGCACACAGCGCGAGGGTCATCATCAGCGCCCGTGCCCGCTGGTGGTACAGGCCTGGGTCAGTCAGCAGGTAGCGACCAAATTTAAGCAGCGGCACCACCACGGCCATGACAAACATGAGCAAGGCCATAGCCACGCCCAGATCGAGATACTGCTCGGCCACGTAAACGATGATGCTGGCCATCAGAACCAGCCAATAGGCAATGCTGATCGCGCCGTAAAGCGGCAACAACCAGGCTTCAGTCGGCGTTCGGGCAGCGGGCTTCGCCTGCTGAATACGCAGCACAAAGCGCTTACCCAGATACTTCAACTGCTCGCGCGAGCGCTGGTAAAGATTCGGCACATCCAGCCAGTCCACCAGCATGTGGTAGCCGTCAAAGCGCATCAGAGGGTTGAGGTTAAAGAGCAGCGTGGTGACGC
>JBDLQY010000073.1:0-15583 GCA_039800325.1 Pseudomonadota bacterium
CAATGTGAAGATGACGGTGACGTTGATTGCGCCGATCGCCATGGAGCAGGGCCTGCGCTTTGCGATCCGTGAGGGTGGTCGCACCGTCGGCGCCGGCGTCGTCGCTAAAATTCTGGTCTGAGGTCAAGGAGCGCCGGGGGTCCCGCGCTGCTGGATCCGCGGCCTTGATGGAAAGTAGGGGCATAGCTCAACTGGCAGAGCGTCGGTCTCCAAAACCGAAGGTCGGGGGTTCGATCCCCTCTGCCCCTGCCAAACTTTTCCTGGGCCGCTGGCGTTTAAACCCAAACCATTCAAGCGACTTCGCAAACCATGTCCAATCCGGGCGTTGAAACTGTCACCAGCACTGCAGACCGTCTCAAGGTGGGGCTGGCGCTGCTTGCGGTCGTGGCCGGACTGGTGGGCTTTTATCTGTTGGCCCAACAAGCCCTGGTCGTGCGCATTGGTTCTGTTTTGGCCGGAATCGCGGCTGGTGTGGCCATTGCGTGGTTTTCAGGCCCTGGGCAACGAGCCATTGCATTCACGCGAGATTCGTGGTCGGAGACCCGGCGGGTGGTCTGGCCCACGCGCAAGGAAACCATACAGGTCACGTTGACCGTCTTTGCTTTCGTAGTCGTGATGGCGCTCTTTCTTTGGCTGGTCGACAAAACGCTCGAATGGGTTTTTTACGACCTGCTGCTGGGCTGGAAGAAATAAATGTCTAAGCGTTGGTACGTCGTGCACGCCTACTCGGGCATGGAAAAAAGTGTCGCCCGTGCCCTGCAAGAGCGCGTTGACCGCGCTGGCATGCAGGATCGTTTCGGCCGCATTCTGGTACCCACCGAAGAGGTCGTTGAAATGCGCGGTGGTCAGCGCACCATCACTGAGCGCCGCTTCTTTCCGGGCTATGTGCTCGTAGAGATGGTCCTCGATGACGATACCTGGCATTTGGTTAAGCACACCAACAAAGTCACCGGGTTCGTGGGTGGCGCGGGTAATCGACCCACGCCGATCTCCGACAAGGAAGTCGAGAAGATCATGGCCCAGATGCAGGAAGGCGTTGAGAAGCCCAAGCCCAAGACCTTGTTTGAGGTGGGCGAGATGGTGCGTGTCAAGGAAGGTCCCTTTACCGACTTCAACGGTAACGTCGAGGAAGTCAATTACGACAAAAGCCGTTTGCGTGTTTCGGTCACGATTTTTGGCCGCGCCACGCCGGTTGAGCTTGAGTTCGGTCAGGTCGAAAAAGTCTGATCGAATTGATGAAGGCGCCCATGCTTAGGCATGGCGCCCTGCGTAACGCTACGGGCTGGCTGCCCTTGGCGTTACACCGAGGAGCGCAAGTAGGCCCCGCCTGGGATCAAAAGCGCGTTTGAACTCAAAGGAGAGCCACTATGGCCAAGAAGATCGTCGGTTTTGTGAAGCTGCAGGTTCCTGCAGGAAAAGCCAACCCCTCCCCGCCCATCGGTCCTGCGCTGGGCCAGCGCGGCTTGAACATCATGGAATTTTGCAAGGCCTTCAATGCCCAGACTCAGGGTATGGAGCCGGGTCTGCCGATTCCTGTGGTGATTACTGCTTACGCCGATAAGAGCTTCACCTTCGTGATGAAGACCCCGCCCGCGAGCATTCTGCTCAAGAAGGCGGCCAAGATCGATAAGGGCTCACCCAAGCCGCACTCGGATAAGGTTGGTTCTATTACCCGGGCCCAGGCTGAAGATATTGCCAAACTCAAGATGCCCGATCTCACCGCGTCTGATCTGGATGCAGCGGTGCGCACCATTGCCGGTTCAGCCCGCAGCATGGGCTTGACTGTGGAAGGAGTCTGACATGGCACGCCTGTCCAAACGTACTCAAGCGATTCGAGCCAAGCTCGACCCGCAAAAAGTGTATCCGCTGGTCGATGCGCTGTCGCTGGTGAAGTCCTGCGCGACGGCCAAGTTCGACGAATCGGTTGATATTGCGGTCCAGTTGGGGATCGACGCCAAAAAATCTGACCAGGTCGTACGTGGCTCGGTGGTGTTGCCGGCTGGTACCGGCAAGACGGTCCGGGTTGCGGTGTTTACCCAAGGGCCCAAGGCCGATGAGGCGCGCGCCGCGGGTGCTGACATCGTCGGCATGGAAGACCTTGCCGAGCGCGTTAAAGCTGGTAATCTCGACTTTGATATCGTTATCGCCTCTCCCGACGCCATGCGTGTCGTGGGCGCTCTGGGTCAGATCCTCGGTCCGCGAGGACTGATGCCCAACCCAAAGGTCGGAACGGTCACGCCCGACGTGGCGGGCGCCGTGCGCAACGCCCGAGCTGGACAGGTTCAGTATCGAACCGACAAAGCCGGTATCGTGCATGCGACCATTGGTCGCGCCTCGTTTGGTGTCGAGCAGCTCGAAACCAATATGAAGGCACTGATTGAAGCGCTTAACCGGGCTCGTCCGCAAAGTGCCAAGGGCATCTACCTGCGCAAGGTAGCCGTGTCCAGCACGATGGGCATCGGTGTCAAGGTCGACCCAGCCGCGTTCTCGGCTTCGGCCGCCTGAGCGCCAGCGAGGAAGTACACACATTTACATGAACTTTGGGCTGACGTGCGCGCAGCGGTTAAGCGGTTTGATTGCTTCGTCGATGCAGGTGCGTCAGGTTGTCAAAGACCGCAGGGGCGAATGTTGTCCATCGATGGCATCCGCTTAATCCCGTCAAGACCCTGCGCAGATGGCGTCCCCGAAGCGAGGATCAACGTGGCACTGACAGTTCACAAGGCTGTAATTGCAGGCAGATCCCCGGTCGGTCGCCGTGTAGCAACGGAGGTCGGTTTGCCAACCGCCCCGGCGTCTAGCAAGACGTCAGGCGTTCAGGTTACCGACAGCCATTAAAGGAGCAAGACCGTGGGTCTCAACCGTGAAGACAAGGCCTCCGTCGTCACCGAAATCGCTGCAGAACTGGCGAAAAGCTCGGTGGTGGTGGTTGCCGAATACCGTGGTCTGGAAGTTGGTGCGATGACTGCGCTGCGCCGTCAGGCGCGCGCCCAGGGCGTTTACCTGCGTGTTTTCAAGAACACGCTGGCACGTCGTGCGCTCGCCGGTACGCCGTTTGAGCTGCTGTCCGATCGTCTGGTCGGGCCGCTGATCTATGGCATGTCGGCCGATCCTGTGGCGGCTGCGAAAGTTATCAATGATTTTGCCAAAGCGAACGACAAACTGGTCATCAAGGCCGGTGCTCTGCCCAATTCCGTGCTCGCTGCGGATGCGGTCAAGGCGCTTGCCACCATGCCCAGCCGCGAAGAGCTGTTGGCGAAACTGTTGGGCACCATGCAGGCACCCATCGCCACCTTCGTGCGTACGCTCAACGAAGTGCCGTCCAGGTTTGTTCGCACCCTGGCAGCAGTTCGCGACAAGGCGCCTGCCTGAGCCCTGCCGCACCTTATTTCCAGATCGATTGCAAACAATCTTACTGAACTGAACGGAGCATTAAATGTCCATGAGTAAAGACGATATTCTGAACGCCGTTGCCGGCATGACCGTGCTCGATCTCTCTGAACTCATCAAGATGATGGAAGAGAAGTTTGGCGTGTCCGCCGCTGCTGCTGCAGTAGCCGTGGCTGCAGGCCCCGCCGCCGCCGCCGCTGCGCCCGCCGCCGAAGAGCAGACCGAGTTCACCGTGATTCTCGCCGCAACCGGTGAGAAGAAGGTTGAGGTCATCAAGGTGGTCCGCGCCGCCACGGGTCTGGGTCTCAAAGAGGCCAAGGATCTGGTCGACGGTGCTCCCAAGCCCGTTAAAGAAGGCATCAGCAAAGCTGACGCTGCAGCCCTCAAGAAGCAGCTTGAGGATGCGGGCGCCAAGGTCGAGCTCAAGTAAGTCCCGACCGCGGGTTCATCCCTTGCAAGGTCAATACCCGGCTGCCACCTGTCCCATGGGACGGGTGCGGGCCGGGCATTGCCGTCGCCTCGGGAAACCCGATTTGCTGATCAGGCTCAGGGTCGTTTCTGAGCCATGCGACACGATCAGTAAATCCGGTTTTCTGCAGCAATCCCGCCCTGCCGTCTGAACCGACACGGAGTGCTCATGGCCAACGCGTCTGTCTATTCGTTCACCGAAAAAAAACGTATCCGTAAGAGTTTCGCCAAGCGCCGCGTTGTGCTTGACGTACCTTACATGCTCACCACGCAAATCGAGTCCTACCAGCATTTTTTGCAGCTGGGTGTGACCGCAGCCGACCGTCGTGATGACGGCCTGCAGGCGGCCTTTACGTCCATCTTTCCGATCGTCTCGCACAATCAGATGGCGAGGCTCGAGTTTGTCAGCTATATGCTGGGCACCGCAGCCTTTGACGTCAAAGAGTGCCAGCAGCGCGGTCTGACTTACTGCGCGCCTCTGCGCGCGCGCGTGCGGCTGGTCATCATGGACCGTGAAGCTGCCAAACCCACGGTCAAGGAAGTGAAAGAGCAAGAGGTCTACATGGGCGAAGTGCCGCTCATGACTGACACAGGCTCCTTCATTGTCAACGGCACCGAGCGCGTCATTGTTTCGCAGCTGCACCGCTCGCCCGGCGTGTTCTTCGAACATGACCGAGGCAAAACCCACAGTTCGGGCAAGTTGCTGTTTTCCGCCCGCATCATTCCGTACCGCGGCTCCTGGCTCGACTTCGAATTCGATGCCAAAGACGTTCTGTATTTCCGGGTTGACCGCCGCCGCAAAATGCCGGTCACCATTCTGTTGAAGGCCATCGGACTCAACCCCGAGCAGATTCTGGCGAACTTCTTTGTGTTCGACACCTTCCGCCTGATGGGCGAAGGCGCCCAGCTTGAGCTGGTGCCTGATCGTCTGCGCGGCGATATCGCCCGCTTCGACATCACCGACCGCTCAGGCAAGGTTGTAGTCGCCAAAGACAAGCGCATCAACGCACGCCACATCCGCGACCTTGAGGCTGCGGGCATGAAGCATGTGTCAGTGCCTGAAGACTATCTTCTGGGCCGCACACTCGCGCATGCGATGGTCGATGCCGAGACCGGCGAAATCGTCGCCCGTGCCAACGACGAACTCACTGAAGAGCTTCTCAAGAAGCTGCGCGATGCTGGCGTGCAGGAATTCCGCACGCTCTACACCAATGATCTCGATCAGGGTCCGTATATCTCGCAGACCCTGCGCATCGACGAGACGGCGGATCAGGCAGCTGCGCGCATCGCCATTTATCGCATGATGCGCCCCGGCGAGCCGCCGACCGAAGATGCCGTCGAGGCATTGTTCAATCGCCTGTTTTACAGTGCTGACGCCTACGACCTGTCCAAGGTGGGTCGTATGAAGTTCAACCGGCGTGTCGGACGTGACGAGCTTACGGGCCCCATGACGTTGACCGATGACGACATTCTTGCCGTCATCAAGATTCTGGTTGACCTGCGTAATGGCAAAGGTGAAATCGATGACATCGATCACCTGGGTAACCGCCGCGTGCGTTGCGTGGGCGAACTCGCTGAGAACCAGTTCCGCGCTGGCCTGGTGCGCGTTGAGCGTGCTGTCAAAGAGCGTCTGGGTCAGGCCGAAACCGAAAACCTGATGCCGCACGACCTTATCAATAGCAAGCCCATCAGCGCGGCTGTTCGTGAATTCTTCGGCTCGTCGCAGCTGTCGCAGTTTATGGACCAGACCAACCCGCTGTCCGAAATCACACACAAGCGGCGGGTATCGGCGCTGGGTCCTGGCGGTTTGACGCGCGAGCGCGCCGGTTTCGAAGTGCGGGACGTTCACCCCACGCATTACGGCCGCGTTTGTCCGATTGAGACGCCCGAAGGCCCGAACATCGGCCTGATCAACTCGCTGGCGCTTTATGCCCGCCTCAATGAGTACGGCTTTCTTGAAACTCCGTACCGTCGGGTGGTCGATGAGCGGGTTACCGATGAAATCCATTACCTGTCTGCCATTGAAGAAGGCCGTTATGTCATTGCGCAGGCCAATGCTGCAATGGACGAGCAGGGGCGTCTTACCGGTGATCTGGTGTCGGTGCGTAAGGCGGGCGAGTCTGAGCTCACCTCGCCGGCCAATGTTCAGTACATGGACGTTGCGCCCACGCAGATTGTGTCGGTGGCCGCATCGCTCATTCCCTTCCTTGAGCACGATGACGCTAACCGTGCCCTAATGGGTTCCAACATGCAGCGTCAGGCTGTGCCCTGTCTGCGGCCCGAAAAGCCGCTGGTGGGTACAGGCGTTGAGCGTACCTGTGCGGTTGACTCGGGCACGGTCGTTACCGCCCGCCGCGGGGGTGTGGTCGACTACGTCGATGCCAACCGCATCGTGGTACGTGTCAATGATGACGAGACCGCCGCAGGCGAGGTGGGTGTAGACATTTACAACCTCATTAAGTACACACGCAGTAACCAGAACACCAATATCAACCAGCGGCCTATTGTTAAGAAGGGTGACCCCATCGCGCGCGGCGACGTGGTTGCCGACGGCGCCTCCACTGACCTCGGCGAGCTTGCGCTGGGACAGAACATGATGGTCGCCTTCATGCCCTGGAACGGTTACAACTTTGAGGACTCCATTCTCATCTCTGAGCGTGTGGTTGCCGAAGACCGTTACACCTCAATTCACATCGAAGAGTTGTCGGTTCTCGCGCGTGATACCAAGCTGGGCCCAGAGGAGATCACCCGCGATATCTCCAACCTGTCAGAGGGGCAGCTGGCGCGTCTGGACGACTCCGGCATCGTCTACATTGGTGCCGAGGTTCTGGCTGGCGATGTGCTGGTGGGTAAGGTCACGCCCAAGGGCGAAACTCAACTCACGCCCGAAGAGAAACTGCTGCGTGCCATCTTCGGTGAAAAGGCCTCAGACGTGAAAGACACGTCTCTGCGTGTGCCCTCGGGCATGAGCGGTACAGTTATCGATGTGCAGGTTTTCACCCGCGAAGGCATTCAGCGCGACAAACGCGCCCAGTCCATCATCGATGACGAGCTCAAGCGCTATCGCCTCGACCTCAATGACCAGCTGCGCATCGTCGAGAACGATGCGTTTGAGCGTATTGAGCGACTGCTGGTTGGCAAGACCGTCAACGGTGGTCCCAAAAAGCTTGCCAAGGGTGCTGTGGTGAGCGCTGAATATCTTGCCGACCTTGACCGCTATCACTGGTTTGAGATCCGTCTGGCCGACGAAACGGCAGCCAACCAGCTCGAGTCGCTGAAAGAATCCATTGAGCAGAAGCGGCATCAGTTTGATCTTGCCTTTGAAGAAAAGCGCAAGAAACTCACCCAGGGCGACGAACTGCCCCCGGGCGTGCTCAAGATGGTCAAGGTATATCTGGCCGTCAAGCGTCGCCTGCAGCCGGGTGACAAGATGGCCGGCCGCCACGGCAACAAGGGCGTGGTGTCGCGCATTGTGCCGGTCGAGGACATGCCCCACATGGCGGACGGCACAACTGCAGATATTGTGCTTAACCCGCTGGGTGTGCCTTCGCGTATGAACGTTGGGCAGATTCTTGAAACACACCTGGGGTGGGCGGCAAAGGGTATTGGTTTGCGCATTGGCCAGATGCTCGAGCAGCAGCTCAAGGCCACCCAGCTACGGGCCTTTCTCGATGAAATCTACAACACCAGCGGGCAGCGTGCGCACATTGACAAGCTGTCTGACAGTGAGGTGATCGAGCTGTGTGCCAATCTCAGCAAGGGCGTACCGTTTGCCACCCCGGTGTTTGACGGCGCCTCGGAGCCTGAGATCCGGCGTATGCTCGACCTCGCCTATCCAGACGATGATCAGCGCACCCGGCTGATCGGATTCACGCCGGGCAAGACGCAGGTCACGCTCTACGACGGCCGCACGGGCGACGCCTTTGACCGTCCGGTCACCGTGGGTTTCATGCACATGCTCAAGCTGCACCATCTGGTTGACGACAAGATGCATGCGCGCTCAACCGGACCGTACTCGCTGGTCACGCAGCAGCCCCTGGGCGGCAAAGCCCAGTTTGGCGGCCAGCGCTTCGGCGAGATGGAGGTGTGGGCCCTTGAAGCCTATGGCGCTTCGTACATGCTGCAAGAAATGCTCACGGTGAAGTCTGACGACGTCAACGGGCGTACCAAGGTTTACGAAAACCTGGTCAAGGGCGAGCACGCGATCGATGCCGGCATGCCGGAATCCTTCAACGTGCTGGTGAAGGAAATTCGCTCGCTGGGCATCGACATCGATCTCGAGCGTAACTGATCGGGCCGCAGAACACAGGAGAGCTGCCAATGAAAGCCTTGCTTGATCTGTTCAAACAGGTTCAGGAAGAAGAACATTTCGATGCTATCCGCATCGGACTGGCCTCACCCGATAAAATCCGTTCGTGGTCTTTCGGCGAAGTCAAAAAGCCGGAGACCATCAACTACCGTACCTTCAAGCCCGAGCGCGATGGCTTGTTCTGCGCCAAGATTTTTGGCCCGATCAAAGACTATGAGTGCTTGTGCGGCAAGTACAAGCGCTTAAAGCATCGCGGCGTTATCTGCGAAAAATGCGGCGTTGAAGTCACGTTGGCCAAAGTGCGGCGTGAGCGCATGGGCCATATCGAACTCGCTTCACCAGTCGCGCACATCTGGTTCCTGAAGTCACTGCCCTCGCGTCTGGGCATGGTGCTCGATATGACCCTGCGCGATATCGAGCGCGTACTGTACTTTGAAGCCTTCGTGGTAATCGAACCGGGCATGACACCGCTCAAGCGCTGCCAGATCATGACCGAGGACGACTATCTAGCCAAGACGGCCGAGTACGGCGACGACTTCCGTGCCGCCATGGGTGCCGAGGGTGTCCGCGAGCTGCTGCGCACCATCGACATCGATCGCGAAATCGAGACGCTGCGTCAAGATCTGGCCGCCACCGGCTCTGAGGCCAAGATCAAAAAGATCGCCAAGCGACTGAAAGTGCTCGAAGGTTTCCAGCGTTCTTCCATCAAGCCCGAGTGGATGGTCATGGAAGTGTTGCCGGTGCTTCCACCCGAGTTGCGGCCACTGGTACCCCTGGATGGTGGACGATTTGCCACCTCCGACCTGAACGACCTTTATCGTCGCGTCATTAACCGCAACAACCGTCTCAAGCGTCTGCTTGAGCTCAAGGCCCCAGAGATCATCGTGCGCAACGAGAAGCGCATGCTGCAAGAGGCTGTTGACTCGCTGCTTGACAACGGACGTCGCGGCAAAGCCATGACGGGCGCCAACAAACGTGCGCTCAAGTCGCTGGCCGACATGATCAAGGGTAAAGGCGGCCGTTTCCGCCAGAACCTGCTGGGTAAGCGAGTTGATTACTCAGGCCGCTCGGTCATCGTCGTGGGCCCGCAGCTTAAGCTGCATCAGTGCGGTCTGCCCAAGCTGATGGCGCTTGAGCTCTTCAAGCCCTTCATTTTCCATAAACTCGAAATCATGGGTGTGGCCACGACCATCAAACAGGCCAAGAAGTTCGTGGAGAACCAGGAGCCCATCGTCTGGGACATTCTGGAAGAGGTCATTCGCGAGCATCCGGTGCTGCTCAACCGCGCGCCGACGCTGCACCGACTCGGTATTCAGGCGTTTGAGCCCGTACTGATCGAAGGCAAGGCCATTCAGCTGCACCCGCTGGTCTGCGCCGCATTCAACGCCGACTTTGACGGCGACCAGATGGCGGTTCACGTGCCGTTATCGCTTGAGGCGCAGCTGGAAGCCCGCGCGCTGATGCTGGCCTCCAATAACGTGCTCTTTCCCTCAAACGGCGAACCCTCCATCGTGCCCTCGCAAGATATTGTGCTGGGCCTGTACTACACCACCCGCGAAAAGATCAACGCTAAGGGCGAGGGCATGGTGTTTGCCGATGTCGGCGAAGTGCACCGCGCCTTTGACGCCGGGCAGATTGAAATCGGTACGCGTATTACGGTGCGCCTGACCGACTACCGCAAAGACCAGGCCACCGGTGAGCTCACCCCCACGCTGCGCCGGGTTCAGACTACGGTTGGTCGTGCGATGTTGTCCGAGATTCTGCCCAAGGGACTGCCCTTTGAGCTGATGAACAAGGCGCTCAAGAAGAAAGAAATCTCGCGACTCATCAACGCGTCGTTCCGCCGCTGCGGCTTGCGCGATACGGTGATCTTCGCCGATCAGCTGCTGCAAAACGGCTTCCGGCTTGCGACTCGTGCCGGCATCTCGATCGCGATTGACGACATGCTGGTGCCGCCGCAAAAGCAAAGCATTCTTGAGGCGGCCGAAACCGAGGTCAAGGAGATCGAGCAGCAGTACACCTCAGGTCTGGTGACCCAGGGCGAGCGCTACAACAAGGTGGTCGATATCTGGGGCCGTGCGGGCGATCAGGTTGGCAAGGCCATGATGGAGCAGCTCGCGACGCAGCAGGTGGTCGATCGTCAGGGCAAGACGGTGTCTCAAGAGTCTTTCAACGCCATCTACATGATGGCTGACTCAGGCGCCCGGGGCTCGGCAGCGCAAATTCGACAGTTGGCAGGTATGCGTGGCCTGATGGCCAAGCCCGATGGCTCTATCATTGAAACCCCTATCACGGCGAATTTCCGCGAGGGGCTTAACGTTCTCCAGTACTTTATTTCCACGCACGGCGCGCGTAAGGGCCTGGCCGATACGGCGCTGAAGACCGCCAACTCAGGCTATCTCACCCGCCGTCTGGTCGACGTCACCCAGGATCTCGTGGTGACTGAAGATGACTGCGGAACAGCCAACGGCGTGTCGATGAAGGCGCTGATTGAAGGCGGTGAGGTCATCGAGGCCCTGCGCGATCGCATCCTTGGTCGCGTTGCAGCCAGCGATGTGGTCAACCCCGAGACGCAGGAGACCGTGTTCGCGGCCGGAGATCTTCTGGACGAAGACGCAGTCGAAGAAATTGATCGACTCGGCATTGACGAAGTACGTGTGCGCACACCCCTGTCTTGCGAAACCCGCTATGGCCTGTGCGCTAAGTGTTACGGCCGTGATCTCGGACGTGGCACGCTGGTGAATTCCGGTGAGGCAGTCGGCGTGATTGCAGCGCAGTCTATCGGCGAGCCGGGTACTCAGCTCACCATGCGTACTTTCCATATCGGTGGTGCGGCCTCGCGTGCCGCGGTGGTCAGCGCGGTCGAAGCCAAGTCAAACGGCACAGTGCGCTTTGCGCTCACCATGCGCTATGTCACCAACGCCAAGGGCGAGCAGATCGTCATCTCACGTTCGGGCGAGATCACCATCACGGATGAGAACGGTCGTGAGCGCGAGCGCCACAAGATTCCGTACGGCGCCACGCTGATGGTGCTCGATGGGCGCGCGGTCAAGGCCGGCACGCAGATCGCTACCTGGGACCCGCTCACCCGACCCATCATCAGCGAATACGCCGGCACGGTGAAATTCGAGAATGTCGAAGAGGGTGTTACGGTTGCCAAGCAGCTCGACGAAATCACGGGGCTGTCCACCCTGGTCGTTATTGATGCCAAGCGGCGTGGTGCTGCGGTCAAGGCCGTGCGCCCCCAGGTGAAGCTGATTGATGACGCCGGTCAAGAGGTGCGAATCGCAGGTACCGATCACTCGGTCACCATCGGTTTCCCGGTTGGTGCGTTGATCTCGGTACGGGACGGGCAAAATGTCGGAGTGGGCGAAATTCTGGCGCGTATTCCGCTTGAGTCGCAGAAGACGCGTGACATCACTGGCGGTCTGCCCCGTGTGGCCGAGTTGTTTGAGGCGCGTGCGCCCAAAGATGCCGGCATGCTCGCCGAGGTCACCGGTACGGTCTCATTCGGCAAGGACACCAAGGGTAAGCAGCGCCTGGTCATTACCGACCTTGACGGTAACGCGCACGAGTTCCTCATCCCCAAGGATAAGAACGTTCTGGTGCATGACGGGCAGGTAGTCAACAAGGGCGAGATGATTGTTGACGGGCCAGCCGATCCCCACGACATTCTTCGCCTGTTGGGCATCGAAGCACTGGCGCGCTATATCGTCGACGAGGTCCAGGATGTTTATCGTCTTCAGGGTGTGAAGATCAACGACAAGCACATCGAGGTCATCGTTCGTCAGATGCTGCGTCGTGTGCAGATCACCGATCCGGGCGATACGCCTTTCATCACCGGCGAACAGGTCGAACGCTCCGAGCTGCTGGACGAAAACGATAAGGCCGTTGCCGCTGGCAAGCGTTCGGCCACCCATATCAACTTGCTGCTCGGTATTACCAAGGCGTCGCTGTCCACCGACTCGTTCATCTCGGCAGCCTCGTTCCAGGAAACCACGCGGGTGTTGACCGAGGCCGCCATTATGGGCAAGCGTGACGAGCTGCGCGGACTCAAAGAGAACGTCATCGTGGGTCGTCTCATCCCGGCCGGTACGGGTCTGGCGTTTCATCGGGCCCGCAAGCTCAAGGAGCAGGCAGAGGCGCAGGAGCATGCAGCCCTGGCTGCGGCGGAGGCTCTGTTTGAGCCGATGTCGAGCGACGCCGATGCGACTGAGGCTCAGGAGGGCAGCACCCCTGCGTAAGCATCATGGGTACGGGGGCCAGCGACGGTCCCCCGCCCAGGCACGCGAAGCCACACGCTTGTTTCATTTGCTTGAACCAGTTATCATTTAAAGCTTTTCGGCGCAACCGTACGCCGATTCCATCAATGCAGGTGCCAGCTCTGTTGGGCTTGGCATAGGCAGACACAAGGAATACCTCGAATGCCCACCATTAATCAGCTCGTGCGGCAAGGCCGCGAGTCGGCGGTCGACAAGAGCAAAAGCCCGGCGTTGCAAGAGTCGCCACAGCGGCGCGGCGTGTGCACCCGTGTGTACACCACGACGCCCAAGAAGCCTAATTCGGCTCTGCGTAAGGTTGCCAAGGTGCGCCTTACCAACGGATTCGAGGTGATCTCCTACATTGGTGGCGAGGGTCACAATCTGCAGGAGCACTCGGTGGT
The DNA here is from genome assembly GCA_039800325.1 of Pseudomonadota bacterium. Lineage (GTDB taxonomy): Bacteria > Pseudomonadota > Gammaproteobacteria > Burkholderiales > Burkholderiaceae_E > SYIM01. Next base: position 12,828 of record JBDLQY010000073.1, read on the forward strand.
GTTGATCCGTGGCGGTCGCGTTAAAGACCTTCCCGGTGTCCGCTACCACATCGTGCGGGGCTCGCTCGACCTTCAGGGCGTTAAAGACCGTAAGCAGGCGCGCTCCAAGTACGGCGCCAAGCGTCCCAAGAAGAGCTGAGCTTCAATACTGAGTTTCCGGGGTATGCCCGCCAGGCGTGCCCCATGTCCGGGGTCTGGTTGTGCCAAGAGTCTGTTCAGACTCGCCTGGCACGATACAGATTCCAGTAAGCGAGAGAACCCCAGTACCAGACGGTAGCGGGTGTTCTCACCGGTGTCGGAGTTGCGTGGCAGCGCCCCGGCGTCCGCTGAAGCCAAAAGAGGTGTGTTATGCCGCGTCGTCGCGAAGTTCCCCGCCGTGAGATCCTCCCGGATCCGCTGTACGGCAGTGTCGAGGTTTCCAAGTTCGTCAACGTGTTGATGCTCGACGGTAAAAAAGCCGTTGCCGAGCGTATGCTTTATGGCGCGTTCGATCAGATCAAATCCCGCTCCGGCAAAGACCCCATCGAGGTCTTCGGTCAGGCTCTTCACAACGCCCGTCCCATGGTCGAAGTCAAGAGCCGTCGCGTCGGTGGTGCCAACTATCAGGTGCCCGTTGAGGTTCGTCCTGTGCGGCGCACCGCGCTGGCGATGCGCTGGCTGCGTGAAGCGGCCAAAAAGCGAGGCGAAAAATCCATGGGCCAGCGCCTGGCGAATGAATTGCTCGAAGCAGCGGAGAATCGTGGCGGGGCTGTCAAGCGCCGCGACGAGGTGCACCGTATGGCAGAGGCCAACAAGGCCTTCGCGCATTTCCGCTTCTGAAGACCGGGAAGGCCAGGCTGGTCTGAGCGTCGGCGGTGGTTTTGCGGTGTGCGGCATGAAGCTGCTGCGCCGCGAAGCCACCAGTTGCTTGGTCACCATGTGTTATCCCGAATCGGCGATACCTCCGAACGAAAGTCTGAATCATGGCTCGCAAGACCCCAATCGAACGCTACCGCAACATTGGTATTTCGGCGCACATCGACGCTGGCAAAACCACCACGACCGAACGCATCCTGTTTTATACCGGCGTCAACCACAAGATCGGTGAAGTTCATGATGGCGCGGCCACGATGGACTGGATGGAGCAGGAGCAGGAGCGGGGCATTACCATCACCTCGGCGGCCACCACCTGCTTCTGGAAGGGCATGGATATGTCCTTTCCCGAGCACCGCATCAATATCATCGACACCCCGGGGCACGTTGACTTCACCATCGAAGTTGAGCGCTCAATGCGGGTGCTCGACGGCGCATGCATGGTGTACTGCGCGGTAGGCGGTGTTCAGCCCCAGTCTGAAACCGTTTGGCGTCAGGCTAACAAGTACGGTGTGCCTCGACTGGCCTTCGTCAATAAGATGGACCGTGTTGGTGCCAACTTCTTCAAAGTCTATGAGCAGATGCGCCTGCGTCTGCGTGCCAATCCCGTGCCGGTTCAGGTGCCTATCGGCGCTGAAGAAAACTTCAAGGGCGTGGTCGATCTCGTCCGCATGAAGGCTATCTACTGGGATGAGGCCTCGCAGGGCATGAAATTTGATCTTGCCGAGGTGCCGGCTGAACTTGCCGATGTTTGTGCCGAGTGGCGCGAGAAAATGGTTGAGGCCGCTGCCGAGGCCAACGAAGAGCTGATGAATCGCTATCTCGAGGATGGCGACCTGTCCATCGAAGACATCAAGAAGGGCCTACGCCTGCGCACCATCGCCAGCGAGATTGTGCCCATGATGTGCGGCACCGCCTTCAAGAATAAGGGCGTGCAGGCCATGCTCGACAACGTCATCGAGTTCCTGCCTTCGCCGGTTGACATTCCGCCCGTGACGGGCACCGATGAGGACGGCGAGAAAGAACTCAGCCGCAAAGCTGACGACGGCGAAAAATTCGCGGCCCTGGCCTTCAAGCTCATGACCGACCCCTTCGTCGGCCAGCTGACCTTTATTCGCGTGTACTCGGGTGTGCTCAATTCCGGCGATACGATTTACAACCCAATCAAGGGTAAGAAAGAGCGTATCGGCCGGATTCTGCAGATGCACGCCAATCAGCGCGATGAAATCAAAGAAGTGCGGGCCGGTGACATCGCCGCCTGCGTGGGACTGCGCGAAATCACCACCGGTGAAACCCTGTGCGATCCTGATGCTGAGATTATTCTTGAGCGCATGGAGTTCCCCGAGCCGGTGATCTCCCAGGCCGTTGAGCCCAAGTCCAAAGCCGACCAGGAAAAGATGGGTATCGCCCTGGGTCGTCTTGCCCAGGAAGACCCCTCGTTCCGGGTGCGTACCGATGAAGAGTCTGGCCAGACCATTATTTCGGGCATGGGCGAGCTGCACCTTGAAATCATCGTTGACCGCATGAAGCGCGAGTTCGGTGTCGAAGCCTCTGTGGGCAAACCCCAGGTTGCCTACCGCGAAACGATTCGCAAACCGGTTGACGAAGTCGAAGGCAAGTTCATCAAGCAGTCGGGTGGTCGTGGTCAGTATGGACACGTGGTGCTCAAGCTCGAGCCCCTTGAACCGGGCGGCGCCAACTTCGAGTTTGTCGACGCCATCAAGGGCGGCGTGGTGCCACGCGAGTACATACCGGCGGTACAAAAGGGTATTGAAGAAACACTGCCAGCTGGCGTGATCGCGGGTTACCCAGTGGTCAATGTGAAGGCGACGCTTTTCTTTGGCTCATACCACGACGTTGACTCTAATGAGAACGCCTTCAAGCAGGCGGCCTCTATTGCCTTC
>JBDLQY010000074.1:0-4539 GCA_039800325.1 Pseudomonadota bacterium
GACCCGACAGCGTGAGAAGCGGGTCTCCAGATTCGCTACCGCCCAGTCTTGCGACGGTCGTTCTTGCCAGGTCGACCTGCGTCCACCCGAGTTCGAAGCCCTGCAGCACACCGCCGTCCGGACCTATCCCCTTCGACAGACCACTGATGCTGCCGTCGTCCATATCCAATGTGAGGCTGGTGTCGAGCCAGTCGACCGCCTGAACCACGAGACCCTTGGATGCAACGCTGCCGGCGCTCACCGCGGGGGATAACTTCAACCGCGCCCCGGCCTCAATATCGGCCCGCGTGTCCTGCTTCAGGTTGAGGACCAGGCGCCCACCGACCACGCCGTCATTAACCGCCAGCGCCCACCGTGAGTCTGTCAACGCACTCACGGAAAGCGATCTTGCCGTGACGCTCGCTCCGTCGTGGACGCTCACGCGAGATTCTGTTGTTCCCTTTAAGGTGTAGGCACCAACCAGATTGACGTCTTGTTCCAAACCAACGAGTACGTCCGCGGTCAGCAGGACATCGCCCTGGACGTTAATAGATCCAGCGATATCGATGCTGGCCTTGCGCTCCAGTGTGTGGGTACCCGGACGTGCCAGACCAAGGTCGCCCGAGAATGTGCTGCTGGCAACAAGCTCTATATCAGCACTACCGGATAGCACGCCGTCCTTGCGCAACTCAATCTCCTCGGCAAGGACATTGAGCTTGGTGGAACCGAGGTCGACAGAATTGAGCACTACCTTGTCGAAGCCGCCTCCACCTCGTAAACCCAGCACGCGGCTTGGCTTGGCAAACACCAGATCGTAGAGATCGGAGCCCTGCTCACGCGTGAGCCGCAATCGGCCATCAATATCCTGGCTGAGAGCGGTTCGGGAATCGCCGTCACCGAGATCGAGAACAAGTGACTCAAGGGTTGAATTGAGCGTGAGCAGGCTTGCGCTTGAGCCCGCCCAATTAAGCTTCGTGCTTTGCTGGGAGACGGGCCGGGTGAGGTCGATCAGCGTTGCGATGCTCGACAGGGTCTCCATGCCCTGCAGCACATTGGGTTTAGAGTTTTTCGTGTAGGCAAGGTTTTCAACCGCCAGAGGCTGCTCCGCATCGGCGGCACGTACCTTTACAAGAGGGTCAGCCGACAGCAATAACCGATCTTCCAGGCGTTCGACCGACGTACGGCTGCGACGGAAACCGTCCAGTAAAGTCTTGCGCCGAAACGGCTTTGCGCGCTTCATTGAACGATCCTGGATAGATTGGTGAGGCAATAGCGTGTCGGGGCTGGGAGATGAAGCGTCAACATGGCAATTAATCTCCCTGTCGCGGGGAAAAAGGCAATGCGGACGCTGTCCACTCGTCGTGGCGCAGCACGGACAGGCGGCGCTGGAAAGCATCCGCCTCCGCACGTCGCTGAGCCCATCGGAAGACTGCCCGTGCGAAGGTCGACGCCCAAGAGGCGTTGGCAAACACCGATGCGCCGAGCGCTACGCGCAACCAGCGCGGCAGATAGCGAAGGGCGAGCGCATCCTGAAGACTGAGATAGGCCGAAACGCTGCCTGGATCACCCTGGCGGCCACACCGACCGGCGAGCTGCCGGTCGATACGCGCAGACTCATTGACCTCAGCGATGATCACGTGCAACCCACCGTCTCGCACAAGGTTGGGGGCCAGCCGGATATCGGTTCCTCGCCCAGCCATATTGGTGGCTATCGTGATGCGGCCGGGCTCGCCCGCATACGAAATGATCTCCGCCTCCGCCGCATGATGGATAGCGTTCAGTACGTGGACCTCAATTCCAAGATCCCGTAGCGATTCGGCAAGCAGGCTGCTCGACTCCACGCTGCGCACACCCACCAGAATCGCGCGCTCCAGCTTGTGAAGGGACTCAACCTCTGCAGCGACCGCCTGCCATTTCGCATCTTGCGTGCGCATGAGTCGCGCCGGTCGGATCACAGTCTGACGAGCACGATGCGTGGGTATGCGGATGACCGCTAGCCGATACACCTGCCACAGTTCGCTCGCGGCCTCGGCCAAGGTGCCCGATGTGCCAGAGAGGCGCGCAAAGCCCCGGAAGAACGCCTGTGAGCTCATCTGCGTAAGCGATTCATTGGGATCAGTGATCTCAACGCCCTCGCGAGCCTCAACCGCCTGATGCATCCCAGCCGTGAGCGTTCGGCCAACCGCCATGCGCCCAGTGAGTTCATCGAGCAGCACCACTTTGCCGTCGTCAACCAGGTACTCATGGCCAGCGCGGAAGAAGTGACGCACCTGAAGCGCCTGACGCAGAAGTTCTTCGCGTCGCGGCGCTGGACGCCAGACTGGTGGCAGCTCTGACGCGATGCGCTCACATGCATCGAACGCACCATCTTTCAGCTCGATCACGCGGGTTCGTGTCACAACCCGATAGTCAGTATCCGGCACAAGGCGCGACGCGAGTTGGGCCACGATGACCACCGCCTCACTCAAGCCGCGGCTGGGTCGCCTCGAGGAGAGAATGAGAGGCGTCACCGCCTCATCAATCAGGACGCTGTCGGCTTCGTCAACGATCGCCGAGTGAAGCCCACGAACCAGCACGCCGCCGGAACCAGCCGTCCCGCGATGGGTCCCCATCCAGTGCTGAAACGCCTGCCATGCCGGGTCGGCCCCGGTTGCCGTATCGACCTGATCGCGCAGGTAATCCGCGAGCAGTTCCTTGGGTGTAACGTAGACGACATCCGCCGCATAGCGGCTTGCTCGCTCCCCTGGGGGAATCCGGTCATGGACCGAATCAACCGTAAGCCCGCAGGCCTCGAACAGAGGCTTCATTGACTGCGCATCGCGTTCGGCAAGGTAGTCATTGGCGGTGATGACATGACACGGACGCCCACTCCACGCCATCACCACAGCCGCCATGGCCACCGTGAGCGTCTTACCCTCGCCGGTAGCCATCTCGGCGGCCCACCCCTCGTGAAGCGCCAGAGCGCCCATGAACTGCACCGGATAGGGCTGCAGCCCCAGTTCACGTCGAGCCACCTGACCGAGCGCGGCCATTGCGTCTGAAAGCGTTCCCTTAAGTTCGAGCGGATCACGGCGCGCGCGCTCCTGCGCCTCGAGCAGCGCCGCGTTAAGCGCATGCGAATCGAGCCCTGCCATCGCCTCACTGCGCTGGCTGCAGCGCGCCGCTTCCGAACGAAGCCGCCGCGCCTGGCCGGGGCGGCGCCTCACCCAGCTTTGCGCGCGATGCACCCACGCATCCAATCCCTCGGGCAGTTTCTCAAGTGGCAGCAGACGCTGCGTCATTGCACTCATACCCGGAACTTCCGCTGAAGGAATTGCCGAGCGCTGCGCTCCCATTGCGCGAGGAGCGGCGATGACGCCAGCGTGATGCGCATGGTCCCCAGGCGGCCGTGGAGCCTGCGAATATCCTCGTCAGCGACCGTGGGCGCAGGTAACTGCGACTGCACCCTGAAAAATGGCTCAGCTGCTGCAAGTCCTTTGGGATCGCCTGCTTGCACCGCGATCTCGCCGCCCCCAGCCACGCCCAGCACCGGTGAGGGCAGCTGCCCCTGCTCAAAGGGCATCACTTCAGTCTTGGTTGCGACCAGATTGAGCGACTGCTGGCCCTTGATTCGGATGTCTGCACTCAGCAGACCGCCCTCGAATAGATGCGTGCCGAGCTGCGGAAGCGCTGCGACGAACCGCCAGTCACGGTTATCAATCAGAACGCCGAGGCTCGCGCCTCTGCCAAGCCACTGGCCGCGAGCCAGTTCAAGCTCTGACACACTCCAGATGCCTTCGATGGGTGCAACCACTTCAAGCGCGCGCAGCTGAGCGGTCAGCTCGGCCAATTTCTGTTCGAGCACCGCGCGTTGCTTGCGAAGCGTCTCGAGATTAGCAATCGCATTGGTAATTGCGTGCAGTTCCTGGGCCTGTAACTGCTGACGTTGCTGAAGCGTGGACTGAATCTCAAATTCGAGCTGTGGATTCTGAAGACGCACCAGCGGCTCGCCTGCCTTGACCCATTGACCCGGCATCGCCACGATCTCCACCACCTCGCCGACACCCTCGATATGCAATTCGCGAAACTGCGATGCCTGGATCACCCCGAGCACTCGCACCCGATCCGGTAGCGGAACCCAAGCAAGCAGGCCCGTTGTGATCGCACACAGCGCCGCGGTCATCACCACCGCACGCGCCCGCTGGTGATAGAGGCCCGGATCGGTCAGTAGATAGCGACCAAATTTGACGAGTGGCACCACCACCGCCATGAGGAACATCAGCCAGGCCATTGCAACGCCCAGATCAAGGTACTGCTCGGCCACATAGAAAATGATCGTGGCCATCAACACAATCCAGTAGGCGAGGCTCATGACGCCATACAGCGGCAATAACAGCGCTTCCGTTCGCGTGCGGGCAGCGGGCCGCGCCTGCTTGAGACGGAGCACGACTCGCTTGCCGAGATACTTCAACTGCTCGCGCGAGCGCTGGTAAAGATTCGGCACATCCAGCCAGTCCACCAGCATGTGGTAGCCGTCAAAGCGCATCAGAGGGTTGAGGTTAAAGAGCAGCGTGGTGACGC
>JBDLQY010000075.1:0-7433 GCA_039800325.1 Pseudomonadota bacterium
TTGCGCGCAGTGCGCAGTGTATCGGCTGAAGTCGACGAAGACGGCCTCGTTCATCGCCTCACTTACCGATTCGGCACGCTCGAGGAGTCGGCCAGGCGCCCGGTACAACTCGTCATTGAACGCGTTGAGGGAAAGCTGCGGGCGTCCGAGGCCAAAATTGAAGTCGAAGAGTCCATCGAGGCTGCTGCGACTGAAATCCGTACCACCCTGTTTGCCGCCACTGATTCGGCGGGCATCCCAGAAACCATTGCCAGTCGTGTGGCTGACATCCTCAGCGGCGATCTAGATCTGCGCCGTGATCTGCGCCGCGGCGCCAAACTCAGCGTCGTTTACGAAATGATTCGCGAAGCGGGCACATTAGAGGCCTCAGTGCCGGGCCGCGTGTTGGCCGTAGAGCTCATCAACGGCAACAAGCGCCACGAGGCGGTCTGGTTCGAGCACGAGGTTGGCAAGGGTGCCTATTACACATTCAGTGGCCAAAGCCTCACCAAGTCGTTCCTGCGGGAACCGCTTGAATTCACTCGTATTACCTCGGGCTTCAGCCGCTCCCGTCTGCACCCGCTGTTCAACGTCAATCGAGCTCACACGGGCGTTGATTTCGCCGCGCCGGTGGGCACCAAAGTGCGTGCTGTGGGAGACGGGGTTATAGATTTCGCTGCCTCTGACGGTGGTTATGGCCGAAAAGTCGTCATCTCGCACCGAAATCGCGTGTCCACTGTCTATGCCCATTTGCAGGGTTTCGCTGAAGGCATCAAACCCGGCGCCCGAGTATCTCAGGGCGATGTCATCGGCTATGTGGGCATGACTGGTTGGACAACCGGTCCCCACCTGCATTATGAGTTTCGCATCAATGGCAAGCACACTGATCCGCTCAGGGCTGTGCTTCCTGAGGGTCGCAAGCTTTCAGCGGCTGAACTCAAGCAATTTAAGCCGCTTGCTGAGGGGCTGCTTGAACGCATCGCGCAGATTGATAGCACCCAGCCTGTCGCGCGCTTCGAGTAGTCCACCGCCGGTCAGCCCAGACCGTGCCCACCGCGTCAAATCTCTACATTGGCCTGATGTCAGGCACCAGCGTCGACGGCATCGACGCAGTACTGGTTCGTATTGACGATGGCTTGCAGACGCTGGGTGGCACCAGCCTGTCTATGCCCGCATCCTTGCGCGCTCATCTGCAGTCCCTTCAGCAGCCATCCCATGATGATTTAAGCCGCGCCGCCCTGGCTGCCAATGAGCTTGCTGACGCGTATGCCGAAGCCGTTGTGCGTCTGTGTCGTCAGCAGGGTATTGCGGCAGCCGATGTACGGGCGCTGGGCGCGCACGGACAGACGGTACGCCACCAGCCGCAATTCGGCTACACCCTGCAGCTGCTCAACGGCGCCCGACTGGCCGAGGCAACAGGCGTGACCGTCGTGTGCGATTTTCGATCCGGAGACGTTGCCGCGGGCGGGCAGGGTGCGCCGCTGGTGCCCGCTTTTCATGCGGGTATGTTTGCCTCAGCGCGCGAGTCCCGCGCCATTGTGAATATCGGCGGCATTGCCAATGTGACGCTATTGCCCACAAACGCCGAAACTCAGTCACCTGCTCAGCCCATGGTCCTGGGCTTTGATACGGGTCCTGGCAATACACTGATGGATCAATGGATCGCCCTGCATCGGGGTGAAGCCTTTGACCGTGATGGCGACTGGGCAGCTGGCGGCTGCGTACACCCCGAATTACTGTCGACACTGATGGCCGATGAGTACTTCGGTCGACCTCCCCCCAAGAGTACCGGCCGAGATCACTTCCATCTGAACTGGCTATATCAAGGTCTGCAACAACTGTCGGGGACTACCCCTTCGGCGATCGATGTACAGGCAACCCTCGCCGAATTGACTGCGCTCAGCATCGCGCAAGCCTGCCCCTCGAATGTTGAGGCGGTGTACGTCTGTGGGGGCGGCGCCTTGAATGGGCACCTGATGAGAAGACTGTCTGCTCGCGTGGCGCCCCGACCCGTACGTCACACCGGCACTCTGGGGCTTGACCCGCTGTGGGTTGAGGCTGCCGCGTTTGCCTGGCTGGCTTACCGACGTTTACAGAAGCTTCCTGGCAACCTGCCGTCGGCTACTGGGGCGCGCGGCAGCCGGCTGTTGGGCGCGGTCTATGAACCATTTGCCCAACCCGATCCGCAGACGCCGGCCAGATTAGGGCTCTGACCGCTGATCGCGCCAGAAAGCGACTGGCCGCCGCAACAGCGGCCAGGGCGATGTATCAGACCGAAAACGACGAACCGCAACCGCAGGTCGTGGTCGCGTTGGGGTTTTTAATGACGAACTGCGCGCCCTCGAGGTCGTCTTTGTAATCGATCTCAGCCCCGACCAGATACTGATAGCTCATGGCATCGATCAACAGCTGAACGCCGTTTTTTTCCATGACAGTATCGTCTTCATTGACTTCTTCGTCGAAGGTGAAACCGTACTGAAAACCCGAGCAGCCGCCACCCTGTACGAAGACCCGCAGCTTCAGAGACGGGTTGCCTTCTTCATCAATCAGTGACTTGACTTTGGTGGCGGCGCTCTCGGAAAAAATCAGCGGCGCCGGCATTTCAGTAACTGCATTCATTCGAACTCTCCTGTCCCTGGACGGATTCCCGAGCGAAAGAGTCTAGCATTCGCCAGGAATGCCTGCCGGCTGCCCTCAACCCTGACGTGGGCATAGATATGGGCAAACGTTAAGGCAGCACCGGAATCTGCGTAAGCCCCAGCGTCTCGTCCAGACCAAACATCAGGTTCATGACCTGCACAGCCTGGCCCGACGCACCCTTGACCAAATTGTCTTCCACCACCAGCACCGTCAGCACGTCGCTTTGAGGCGGCCTGTGAACGGCTATGCGCACCGTGTTTGAGGCTCGCACCGACCGTGTGTCGGGTGTCGAGCCCGCCGGCATCACATCAACAAAAGGCTCCCCGGCAAAGCGACGCTCGTAGATGGCCTGCAGGTCGGCTTCGCGCCCACGGGGGGTAAGCCGCGCATAAATCGTGGAATGAATGCCGCGAATCATGGGTACCAGGTGCGGGGTGAAGACCAGACTCACCGGCTTACCCGCGATGGCGGTGAGGCCCTGGCGAATCTCGGGCCAATGGCGATGGCCGCTAACCCCATACGCCTTAAAGTTGTCAGAGGCCTCGGCCAGCAAGGTGTGCACCTCTGCCTTGCGGCCCGCGCCTGAAACACCGGATTTGCAATCGGCAATCACCGAGTGCGTATCAATCAGATCACCGCTGGCAGCGCCCACCACCGAAGGGTCAAGCACCGGCAGCAGGCCCAACTGCACCGAAGTGGGATAGCACCCAGGCAAACCGATAACACGCGCTTTACGAATGGCGTCGCGATTGACCTCGGGCAGACCGTAGACCGCCTCCGCCAGCAAATCGGTACAACTGTGCGGCATCTTGTACCAGTGCTCGAACTCGGCGGTGTCTTTCAGGCGAAAGTCAGCCGCCAGATCAATGACCTTAGTGCCACCGGCGAGCAGTTCACGAGCCTGGGCCATGGCCACGCCGTGTGGGGTAGCGAAGAAGACCACATCGCAGCCCGACAGGGGTGCCTGTGCCGGGTCAGAGAAGGCCAGATGCACACGACCACGCAAGGACGGAAACATCTCGGACACCGGCATACCCGCTTCTTTACGCGAGGTGATGGCCTTGAGTTCAACCTGCGGATGCTGGGCGAGCAGGCGCAGCAACTCGACACCGGTGTAGCCCGTACCACCTACGATTCCGACCTTGATCATGGAAGACTCTGGCGTTGAATAGAGACCCTGCATTTTAGAGCGGGCCGGGTAACCTATTGATGAAGCGAGGGGATGAGCGCCACCTGAGCATAATCGGCGCGGCCGGTCTCGTACGATTCAGAGCGCGCGCTTAACCCTCCTTGCTGGCCCTTACACGACTGCTCTTAGATGGAACTTGCTGGGCTCTTTCGCGTGGCTCCTTCAGTCGACCGGTTACATACTTGTGCAATACACTCGCAATGAGCGTCTGGTATGGAATTCCCTCGGCCAGCGCCTTCGTCTGAAGATCAGACAAATCACTCGTCGACAGCCGGATGTTCACGCGGCGATCCTTGGTAGCCGTCGCACGCGCAGCTGCGCGGTACCTAGCCAGCTCATCTTTAGTTGCAACCGACCGTAGAATCCCCCGGTCGAACGCCTTGAGCAGTTGCCGCTCGTCCAGATCAATCAACGTCGTCATCGTTACCTCGTTTCAGATAGTCCCTCGTTGCCTTTCGGCTCGGGATGACCGTTTTCAGAAAGAACGTTTCGTCCTCTTCGACACATGGAATCAAGTACACATAGCCATCGTGATTCACGACCAGAACACGTTGACCGAGATACCGGCGTTCGTTCGGATGAGCCAAAATATCTAAAAGCCCTCCAGCCTGTATTGCGACCACCATGGCCTCAAAAGAGACGCCACGCTCGCGCTCGAGGAGCGCATTTTTTTCAGAATTCCATCGAAAGGATTTCACCGCTAGACTTTATGTGAATGTGTGCCATTTGTCATCACCGGTTCATAGCTGACATCAATAGTTCCGGAGATTATCCTTCGCCACAAACCACAGCTGAATAGGCCGAACCTCGTGAATCGAACCGCTCAACGGCGTCGCGGGTCGAGCACTCCGATTCACATTCCCGAACAGGTGATTTAGGCGAGGCGATCGCCGTTCGTCTGCGTGCCGCGGCTATAGTGTCGCTGTCAGGCGCTGCGTTTGCGCAAACGAACATTGTTCTGGGCGGTAACCTCGATATCGGTGTTGCAATCGGCAGCGGAAATCAAGCGGATTCCACCGCGCTTACTGGAAATCGCACTTCCTCGTCGAACATCCACATCCGCGGTGTTGAGGACATGGCTGGGGGGCTTAAAGCAGCTTTCTGGCTCGAGAGCTCGGTCGGCTCGGATACCGGTCTTGGCTCTGGATCTAACAATAACAACCAAGCTGCGCCAGCGGCAGATCCTGTCATCAACGCTCGTAACCAAGGTCTGACGTTTGATCGCCGCGCCACGACCTCCCTCGCTGGTTCCTGGGGTGAAATTCGTCTGGGCCGTGATTACACGCCTCACTTCTGGACCCTGACCGGACACGATCCGTTTGGCACCAATGGCGTCGGCGCTTCACGTGCGCAGGCCAGCCGTACTGCCGCTACCTCTGGCCAGACAAACGTTCGTGCGAGTAACAGCATTGCTTACGGCTATGGCTACGCTCTGAACGGCAACATGATCACTGGCACGGGCGGCATTTATTTCACCGGTATGTACTACCTGGGTGAAAACGCCTCTGACGTCGGTGCTACCAAGGACGACGGCACAGGCAGTAGCTTCCGTCTGGGCTACGCCGGCAAAAACTGGACAGTTGCCGTTGCTTCTGGATCCACAAACCTCTCGACCGGCGACGTCAAAGTGACGAACGTGGGCGGTAACTATAACCTTGGCCCCGCTAACCTGATGGCGTATGTGAATACCGATAAGGTAGGAACCGCCGAAACCAAGGGATACCTGGTTGGCGTTAGTGCTCCGATGGGGCAGGGTTTGGTCCGTGCTACTTACTCCGCTTGGGAGCAGGACGTAGCAAACGGCCAGGGCGTAGACCAAATCGCGGTGGGCTATGTTCATAACCTGAGCAAGCGCACTTCCTTGATTGCGACCTATGCTCGCGTGAGCAACGAGAACGGTGCGACTGCTGCCCTTAACGGCTCGAAAGTCCTGGCTCTCTCGAATGGTTCGTCCAGTGGTATTGACCTCGGTATCCGTCACCAGTTCTGATCGGTCGCTGTCGAATGACAGCTTCGATCTGACGTGACCCGCGAAGCCCACCGGTAACACGGTGGGCTTCGTGCTTTTTTGAGCTAACCAGTTCTCGAAATTAGACCGAGACAAGGATGGCGTTTTACTGAAAGGCCTAGATGCTGAAAACCATCTCGCCAACAGGTTAGGTAACTGTCGCCAAAACGAAAACCCCACCGACTAGGCGGTGGGGTTCCCGATGGCTACTTCGTTCTGCTTACGACAACATGCCGTCAGAAGGTGTGACGTAGGCCAATGTAAACCTGAGACTGGTCGAGCCCGGCAGCAGCTGCGCCCGGGTTGGTACCGGCCAGCGCAGCTTGGGTATACAGGCGGTAAAGGCCGGCCGACTTATTATCGAGGCGAGCGTACGAGAAGCCTAGCTTGGTGCGCTTGCCCAGATCATAGTCATAGCCGATCGACATCAGATTAGCGCCGCTGTTGTTATCGTTGGTACCGCCTGTTTCAGTGTCATTGGCACGTGTGTAAGTAAATAGAACGGTTCCTTTACCGACAGGCGCAGTCACGGGAATCGACCAGGCATTACGCTTGGTTTTCGCGAAGGCCGTGGAGTTCGCTGCTGCATTATCGTTCGCGCTGTCGTTGTAGGTCAGCCCGATGGCAACGATACCGAGATTGTAGGAGCCCCAAATCTCGGTACTGGACTGGTCAGTACGGGCGACCGTCTGGGAACGATCTTCGGTCTCTGAAGAATAAATCGACCCACCAAGAGACAGAGGACCTTTCCCATAGCGTGCGGTCAAGCCCATAGCCGAGCCTTTACCGGGATTGCTCACGGTACCCTCTGGCGAAGTGGGGGACGTGCTGTAGCTGACTTCAGCTGTAAAGCCGCTGATAGACGGCGTCGTGTAGCGAACCGAATTCGCTGACCGGCTACCGACGGCCACCGATCCGACACCCGAACTGGCGTTGATGTAACCGATCAGGGCGCAGCTTGAAGCCTGAAGGGCGGTGGCGCGAGTGCCATGCGAGTCTGCGCCCAAGCAGTAATGAGTGTCGAGCTTACCAAGACGGACATCGCCAAAAGCTCCCCGGACGCCAACCCAAGTATTTCCACCAGCCAGCGGTGAACTGGTCGGGGCACCGCCGTTATCGTCAACGCGGAAACGCGTATCAACTTGGAAGTGACCAGCCATGCCACCGCCCAGATCTTCCGTTCCGGAGATGATGAAACGCGAAGATCCGTCCGATAGACCCAGGCCGGAGCCGTTGTCGGTGGCAGTCGCCGAATTTGAGTATTTAGTTGACGCGAGGCCCCCTTTGATGATGCCAGACAGCGTAACCGAATTTTGCGCAAACGCAGCGCCTGACAGCGACACTATAGCCGCGGCATCTAGAGTGTCATTCCTTGTTTTTCTTCAACCGCTCAGCGAGCATTCAGGCAGGACAATGCCCTATGCCCGCAGAAAAAAACTCAATCGAGAGCAGTGCCGCACAAGATGACGATCCCCCGCCGTCATTACGTTCGGTCGACTCATGTTTATGTATTGGATTGAGCGAGCTTATTGAGAAACCATTTGATGTTCTGTCACAACTTGATGGCGAGCCGGTTGCCGTCTTTCACGATAATCGTCCAGCGTTCTACATCGTCTC
>JBDLQY010000076.1:0-15940 GCA_039800325.1 Pseudomonadota bacterium
TCACGACGACTCATTGTGTCCGCCTGGAATGTTGCCGACCTGCCCAAAATGGCTTTGGCACCGTGTCATGCATTTTTTCAGTTTTACGTGGCCGGGGGGCGGCTGTCGTGCCAGATGTATCAGCGCAGCGCTGATATCTTTCTGGGCGTGCCCTTCAATATCGCCTCGTATGCGCTGCTAACGCACATGGTGGCTCAGCAGTGCGATCTGCAGGTGGGCGAGTTCGTCTGGACGGGCGGCGACTGCCATCTATACACCAATCATCTTGAGCAGGCGCGACTGCAGCTTGAGCGCGAGCCCTATCCACTCCCGCGCCTGGTGCTGCATCGACGCCCCGAGACGCTGTTTGACTACCGTTTCGACGATTTCGAGATCGTCGACTATCAATCGCACCCGCATATCAAAGCACCCGTTGCGGTTTAAGCCACCTGCGGCGGCCCTTGCGCAACAGGTCGTGGATAATCGCGGGCACTATGCCTCGCGTCACTCTGATCGTCGCCCGCGCCGCCAACGGCGTCATTGGCGTCAACAACACGCTGCCCTGGCGCCTGCCAGAAGACCTCAAACATTTCAAAGCCACCACGCTGGGACATGCGGTGCTGATGGGGCGACGAACCTATGAATCAATCGGGCGGCCGCTACCCGGACGGCGCAACCTGGTACTGAGCCGTCAGACCAACTGGCACGCAGAAGGGTGCGAAAGGGTCGGCTCTCTGGACGAAGCCATTGCCCGCTGTGCCGACAACACCGAGCTTTTCATTGCCGGCGGCGCAGAGGTCTATCGACAGGCACTCGCACGCGCAGACCGCGCCATCATCACTGACATCGACCTTAAGCCAGCGGGGGATGCCTTTTTTGCGCCTCTGGATACGCAGCAATGGGAACCGATGGACAGCAGCACGTTTGAGGCTGCAAATGGACTGCGCTTTCGCATCAGCCACTACCAGCGCCGCACACAATTCCCATCAGAAAAGCCTGGCGAATCGGCATGACGACCCACGTCGTGCCGACGCCACGCCCCTTACGCGCCTTTTGCTTTCTATTTGTTGGACATATTTTCTTCGTGCTGATGGACTCCATCGGCAAGGCTCTGGCGGCCGACATGGGGGCCCCACTCATTTCATTTGCGCGACATCTCGTTCATGCAGCGCTCATGATTGTCATTTTTGGCCCTCTGCTGGGCCGTTCGCTGTTTCGAACGCAGCGCCCCTGGCTGCAGATCATTCGCGGCCTCATGCTCACCGGCTTCACGCTGAGCTTCTTCACCGCCCTGGGCTACCTGCCCCAGGCCGAGGCCACAGCCATTGCCTTCATCACGCCCTTCTTCGTCATGCTACTGGCTGGCCCCACCTTGGGCGAGCGCGTCACCCTGTGGCGATGGTTAGGCGCGGCGGGTGGCTTTCTGGGCATGCTGCTCATCATAAGACCAGGGGCAAACCTGAATACGATCGGCGTGGGATTCGCTCTGATTACGGTCGCCTGTAGCATCGTCTTCCAGCTGCTCACCCGAAAGCTCTCTTCGCTACACACTGAAAGCACCACGACAACCGTACTGATTACCGCACTGGTGGGTTCCCTCGTATCGGCAGCGACGCTGCCCCTGATGCCGATCTGGGGTGGATGGCCCGATCAGTACACCAACACCATGTGGTCACAGCTGTTTGGCATCGGTGTCTGTGGCGCGATCAGTCAGCTGTGTCTTGCACGGGCCTATTACTGGTCCAGTGCGTCGTTTATTGCGCCGCTGCTTTTTCTTCAGGTGGTTTGGGCGACCGCCGCAGGATGGCTATTCTTCGGCGACCTGCCGGGCGCCATCGGCGGGCTGGGCATCGTCATCATCTGCACCAGCGGCATCGCCTCAATGCTGGCTGAGGCGCGGCAGGCACGACGCCGGTTAGAATCCTGACTACGCCCCCGTAGCTCAGTGGATAGAGCATCCCCCTCCTAAGGGGAGGGTCGCACGTTCGATTCGTGTCGGGGGCGCCATTCTTAACGCCGAGTTCAGACCGCCACAGGCCAGAGGCTATGGCGTCTACCTATCGTCGACGATATCGACGTGTAATGTGCGCGACACCCTCACCGGCATACTCAGCAGAATCTGCGCATAGGCTTTAGCGAGGGCGTCAGTGTGTAGCGAAGCCATACCGCCACCGCCCAACACACCGTGCAGCACAAAGTTCATCGCACCAATACCCGGAAGATCAAAACGCTCAACGCGCGTCGGATGACGATGCGCAAACCAGGCTGCGACCCGTGCGGGCGTGAGCCAGGCTGACAATACAGAAAGATACTCAGGTCTGCGGACAATAATTCCAATGTTGGCCGTATCGCCCTTATCGCCCGAACGCCCCAGTGCCAGACGAATAAGCGGCACCTCCACCCATGACTCAGGCAGCTCATCAGCCGAGTCAGCCACGGCCAACCCGCGTTGGGCATGCTGCGCCTGCCACACAGCCTGCTCGGGGGCTTCGGGCAGGTTTAGCGCCGGGGTCAGGGGCTCATGTTGCGAAGAGCTTCCCGGTGCATCAGCGACGACCAAAACCTGATCGTCGATGTGTACACAGGCCGATACGTCAGTACGGGGAATCAGACAGGAAAATAAGCGGATCACCGGCGTGGGGGTGGGTCGACCGCCGACCAGTCCACAGGTGCCGGGCGACATCGAGGTGGCCGCAGGCGCGAACTCGCGCGCAAAGAGTTCAAGACTGTCGCGCGAGGCGCAGCGCGCGGCCATCTTGAGCACCACCTCGCGCGAATCAGCGCGCGCGTGTTCGCCATACATATCTTCGGCGCCCAACACTTCTACATGGGTCTCAGACAAAGCAGGCATGCCGTGGGCTGCCAGCATGGTGTTGACGCGCGCGAAGATCGCCTGGGCCGTGCGGCGCGCCTTGGATGCAGCGGCGTCGCCCGCGATCACGAGAAATGCCGTGTTGCGATAGCCATCCATATACGTGATGCTGAGCTTGAGGGTGTCTGGCGCTGAAAACCCCCGCGCCCCACTCACCTGCACCCGATCATCGCCCGCAGCCTCGATCCGCACCTGGGTGAAATCACAGGTGACATCGGGAACCACATAAGCACGGGGGTCAGCAATTTCGTACAGAAGCTGCTCAGCGACGGTTTGTACGCTGATCCGTCCACCCGTCCCCGGCGGCTTGGTGATGTCAAACACACCATCCTCACGGACCTCGGCAATCGGAAAGCCGATCTGGGGCCAGTCGGGAATCGTATCCCAGTCGGTAAACAAACCGCCCGTACACTGAGCACCGCATTCAATCAGATGACCTGCGAGTGTTCCCTGAGCTAGAAGGTTCAAGTCCTCGCAGTCCCAACCGAACTCATGCATCAGTAAGCCCAGCGTCACAGCCGAATCGACGCATCGGCCGGTAATCACGACGTCGCACCCCTCATCGAGGGCGCAGGCAATAGGCACAGCACCCAGATAGGCGTTGGCACTGGTCACTCGGGCGGGTAAAGGCTGCGTAGACTGCATTTCGCGCGCATCACGTGCGCGTAGCGTATCGATGAGCGCCCGCTGATCATCGCCCATGACGACGCCGATCCGCAGCTTTATGCCTTGCTCGGCCGCCAGCGCCTGCAGTGCGTCGCGACAGGCCAGTGGGTTCATGCCCCCCGCGTTGGACACCACGCGAATGCCTCGAGCGCGGATTTCACCAAGAAGCGACTTCATCGTGATGGTGATGAAATCGCTTGCGTAACCAGCACCTGCATCGCGCGCACGTTGGGCCGCCATGATGGACAGCGTAAGCTCAGCCAGATAGTCGAAAACCAGGTATTGAAGGTCTCCGTACCGGACCAACTGCTCAGGCGCGAGCGCGGTATCACCCCAAAATCCCGACGCCCCCCCGATTCGTACCGTCCTCATGGCTTCCTTTCAGCGCGCCATGAGTCGGCGGCTCACGCCTCAGTATACGGGCGAGTCCACATGGCCATGCTTGACCCACCTGGCCTGCCTGGGTAAGGTGATGCGAAGGTCATCCGCATGTCTCGACTGCAATCCTTCCTCAATCCCGATAGCGACGCATTTCTGCGCCAACGCGCAGTCATGCTTGAGCGCATCGCCGAGCTGCGCGCACTCGAAGCCCGGGCAGCCGCGGCCTCCACAAAAGCACAGCCTCTGTTCCTCAAGCGAAAACAGCTGCTGCCGCGCGAGCGGGTCAACCGTCTGCTTGACCCGGGCGCACCCTGGCTTGAGCTGTCATCCCTGGCGGGCTTCGGTATCGACCGCAACGATAGTGCGCGTTCTATACCCGGGGCTGGCGTGATCACCGGCATAGGCGTCATCAGCGGCACGCATTGCGTGGTCAGTGCAAGTGATTCAGGCATTGACGCAGGTGCAATTCAGCCCATGGGTCGCGAAAAAATCGAGCGCGCCCAAACGATCGCGCTTGAAAACGCCCTACCCTTTGTGCAGTTGATCGAGTCAGCCGGCGCCAATCTGATGCGCTATCGGGTCGAGGACTTCATCCATGGCGGTCGGCTCTTTTACAACCTGGCGCGGCTTTCAGCGGCGGGCATCCCCGTTATTTCGGTGGTTCATGGCTCATCCACCGCGGGCGGCGCTTATCTGCCGGGCCTGTCTGACTACGTCATCATGGTCAAAGATCGCGCGCGGGCCTTTCTCGCGGGTCCGCCGCTGCTTCGTGCGGCCACCGGCGAGGTGGCCACCGACGAGGAACTGGGCGGCGCGCATATGCATACCCATGTTTCCGGGCTTGGTGAATACCTTGCCCGCGACGACGACGAAGCACTGCGTATTGCGCGTGAACTCATCGCACAACTCGATTTTGACCGCGCCTTCGCGCAATGGCCGGCGGCCCTGGCGGATGAGACCAGACTGGCCCCTCTCTATAGCCCCGACGAGCTGGCGGGTGTCATGCCCACTGACTTTCGTACGCCGATCGATATGCGAGAAGTCATCGCCCGCGTTGTCGACAGCTCTGACTTTCTGGAATTCAAACCCGACTATGGCAGCGCCACGGTCTGCGGGCATGCCGCCATCGGTACACGTCGCATCGGCATCATCACCAATAACGGACCGATTGACCCGGCAGGCAGCCAGAAGGCCACGCACTTCATTCAGGCCTGCTGTCAAAGCGGCCAAGCCTTGCTTTACCTGCAGAACACCACCGGCTACATCGTTGGAAAAGCCAGCGAGCAGGCCGGCATGATCAAGCACGGCTCCAAAATGATCCAGGCGGTCTCCAACGCCAATGTACCCTCAGTCACGATTCACTGTGGCGCCTCGTTTGGGGCTGGCAACTACGGTATGGCCGGTAGAGCCTTCGGCCCGCGGTTTGTATTTTCGTGGCCCAATGCACGCACCGCCGTGATGGGAGGCGAGCAGGCCGCCCGTACGATGCGCATCGTCACAGAGGCCGCGGCACAACGCAAGGGCGAACCGGTAAATGAGCAGGCGCTGGCCGCGCTTGAAAGCAGCATCATCGAAACCTTCGAACATCAGGCGGGCGTGCTTTACACCAGCGCACGGCTACTCGACGATGGCGTGATTGATCCGCGAGACACACGCCGCGTACTCGCTTTTGTGTTTGACCTGTGCGCAAGGGCCGACAGTCGGACGCTGCGTCCGGTTCAATTTGGAGTGGCCCGCCCCTGAGCGGCGCCTCAAATCGGGAACAACGCATGCACACCGAACAACACACGCAGATAGCCGATACGCTGCGCCGGTTTATCGCAGCCGAAATCAATCCTCACGTCGATGAGTGGGAGCGCGCGGGTATCTTTCCTGCGCGCGAGGTCTTCCGCAAGCTGGGCAAACTGGGCATGCTGGGCATTAGCAAACCCGCTGAATACGGCGGACTCGGGCTCGATTACTCCTACAACATCGCGGCCGCAGAAGCGCTCGCCTGGATTGAGTCCGGCGGTGTCTCAATGGCTATCGGTGTGCAAACCGATATGGCAACGCCAGCACTGGCACGGTTTGGCAGTGACGCCCTGCGCCAAGAGTTTCTTGCTCCGTCCATCAGCGGCGATCTCGTGGCCTGCCTGGGTGTATCTGAAATCGGCGCTGGCTCGGATGTGGCCTCGATTCGTACAAGCGCTCGTAAAGATGGTGGCGACTATGTCATTGACGGCGGCAAAATGTGGACAACCAGCGGCACGCAGGCCGACTGGATGTGCCTTCTTGCCAATACATCCGATGGCGCAGCGCATCGCAACAAAACGCTGATCTGTCTGCCCATGAACGCCCCCGGCATCACCGTCGCGCGCAAGCTTCGCAAAGCGGGCATGCACGCCTCTGACACCGCACAGATTCATCTGGACGGCGTTCGGGTGCCGCAGCGCTATCGCATTGGTGAAGAGGGCATGGGTTTCATCTATCAGATGATGCAGTTTCAGGAAGAACGCCTCTGGGCCGCGGCGGGCTGGCAGAAAAATCGGTTGGTCATCGAAGACACCATCAACTACCTGCGCGAACGCGAGGCCTTCGGAAAGCCGCTCCTGACCAATCAGTTCATCCAGTTCAAGCTCGCTGAACTCATGACCGATACCGAGGCGGTCGGCGCTCTGCTGCATAAGGCGGTTGGGCTTTACATATCCGGACACGATGTCACTCAGCTTGCCTCCATGTGCAAGCTGAAAGCGGCACGCGTTGGTCGCGAAGTCGCCGACTGGTGTGTGCAGTTCTGGGGGGGTATGGGCTATATGGAAGAAACGCGTGTGAATCGCTATTGGCGCGATGCCCGCCTGGCCTCCATTGGCGGCGGGGCCGATGAGGTCATGCTGGGCATCATTGCCAAGACCCTGGGTCTGGCACCCAAGTCAGCCTGAAATGGCCTTCGACACCTTGCTCATCGCCAACCGGGGCGAGATCGCATGCCGCATCATCCGTACCGCGCGAGCAGCGGGCCTGCGAACGGTGGCGGTCTATAGCGATGCTGATCGCGATGCAAGGCACGTAAAGCTGGCCGACGCAGCCATCGGCATTGGTCCCGCCCGGGCTTCAGAGAGCTATCTGTCCATAGAACGCCTCATCGCCGCCAGCCTCAAGAGCGGCGCGCAGGCCATCCACCCAGGCTATGGGTTCCTCGCTGAGCGGGCAGCTTTTGCGCGCGCCTGTCGCGAAGCCGGACTCATATTCGTGGGCCCCTCGCCTGAGGCGATTGAAACCCTGGGCAGCAAGACTGCCGCCAAGTCGTTAGCACAGTCGCTAGGCATTCCGTGCCTGCCGGGTTACCAAGGCCCACTACAGGACGATGAGCATCTGCTCACCGCCGCACGCGAGCTTGGCTTTCCACTGATGATCAAAGCTGCAGCGGGTGGTGGCGGACGAGGCATGCGTCGGGTCGAGCACGCGGCTGACTTTCTCGACTTATTGAAGGCAGCGCGAGCAGAAGCCGAGTCTGCCTTCGGTCGGGGCGAGCTACTTCTTGAGCGCCTGCTGAGCGAGGCGCGTCACATCGAGGTGCAGGTGATGGGGGACCATCAGGGCAAGGTGCTGCACCTGGGCGAGCGGGACTGTTCCAGCCAGCGACGCCACCAGAAAATCCTTGAAGAGGCACCAGCCCCGGGACTGCCTGAGCACGTTCGAGAAGCGCTGGGCGATTGCGCAGTACGTCTGGCCAGGGCCGTGAATTACGTTGGCGCGGGCACCGTCGAGTTTTTACTGGACCAGCACGAACAGTTTTATTTCCTCGAGATGAACACGCGTCTGCAGGTGGAGCACCCCGTAACCGAGGCCGTAACCGGACTCGACCTGGTTGATCTGCAGTTGCGCGTCGCTCAGGGCGACCCGCTCGATCTGGAACAATCTGACGTCCGCATTCAGGGTCATGCCATCGAAGCGCGTCTCTGTGCGGAAGATCCCTGGGAGGATTTCGCACCCCAGGCTGGCATGATCAGCCAGTGGCGTATGCCCTCTCGTCCTGGCTTGCGCATTGATCATGGCCTGGCCGAACATGCCAGCGTCACTGCGCACTACGACTCGCTGATTGCAAAGCTGGTAGCCAGCGCGGCCGACAGGGATACGGCCCGAAGACGCCTGATTACCGGCCTTTCTGACTCTACAGTGTTGGGCGTGGGCACGAATCGTGACCTGCTTCGTCTGGCGCTATCCGATGAAGCGTTTGCGGCTGCACGCGTCACCACTGACTGGCTTGGTGCACGACTACAGCAATGGGAGCGGCCACAGGCAAACACACGCTGGTTTTGCGCGGCCACCGCGCTCTGGCTCGCGCACCATGCCGCTGTGCACGGCGACCTTGCGCACTGGCGTTCGTCGGGCGTTCACGCGCAAAGCATCTCCCTGCGGGCAGGGCAATGCCAGGTAGCAGCTTCGGTCCAGATCGCACCCGGTACGGGTCAGGTCATGCGGATTACCTGCAATGATGCCCTGCACGAGGTTCTGATCGAAGGCGGTGATATTTTGGTGATTGACCACGAGCGCCTCAAGGCAAGCTGGCAGATCGACGCCACCGGTGGCTGGCTCGACTTAATGGGATTCTGCTCAGCCTTTACCGAAGGCTCGCGAGAGCCTGCGGGCAGCGCTCGCAACGACAGTGATGGAAGCATCATTGCTCGCATGCACGCACGAGTCGCGCAGGTTCAGGTCAGCGCGGGTTCTGTGGTTGCAGCCGGCGAACGATTATTAAGCCTGGAAGCCATGAAGATGGAGCACCATATGGTGTCACCCGTCGCGGGCGTCATCGAAAAGGTCTTGGTACAGACTGCCTCGCAGGTAAGCCCCGGGCAGCTGCTGATGACTATTCAGGCGAATCAAGCCCCGGCCGCCAGCAGCCGGGGCCCGAGCAGCGCTTAAGCGGTCATAAAGTCAGACACAACTTTCCAGCGACCGCCTTGAATCTGCGACAGGCGGAATTGATTATTGCCCAGTCGCTTATTCGGCCCGAATGAGAACTCGGGATTGCCCAAGAAACTGCGCGGATACGGCGACTCTTCCAGTGCCTTCACGAG
The DNA here is from genome assembly GCA_039800325.1 of Pseudomonadota bacterium. GTDB lineage: Bacteria > Pseudomonadota > Gammaproteobacteria > Burkholderiales > Burkholderiaceae_E > SYIM01. The sequence continues at coordinate 8,959 of JBDLQY010000076.1, forward strand.
TGAATCGCTGGTGAGTTTGGGACCGGCCCGATCAGCCGCCTTCGCGAAGATATCCATACACATCCAGCCGGTCGCAGCCCAGAGTTCAGCGTCTTCGTTAAAGCGCGTCTTGAATGCATCCATCCACTCATTCAGCGAACGGGTATTGGAAGGGTCATCGCGATACATGGTGGGCGTTTCGCAGACCGCGTACAGCCCCTCAACACCCGCACCACCGGCCTTGGCGACCACCGGCATATAGGCAGCCTGACTGCCGAAGAAAGTACCCGCGTATCCAAGCCGGCGCGCAGTCACCATGGCGCCAATCGTTTCGCGCACCACCGTACCCAGCACGATCAAATCGGGGGTGGCGGCGCGCAGACGCTGCATCTGCGAGGCAAAGTCAGTCGCACCGCGTTTGTAGTTGGTGCGTTCGACCAGGGTGATGTTGAGATCCTTGACGGCGGCCTCAGTGCCACGCAACACCTCAAGGCCGTACTCATCGTCCTGGTAGAGGATGCCGATGCGCTTGGCGCCCGTGATGCGGACCACTTCCTTGAGACCCACCTTGGTGCTGTCCGGATAGGGGGTGGCAATTGAGAACTTGTATTTGTGGAAGGGGTCAAAGTTGCCGTGATGCGCAGTGACCGGAAACAGGTGAGTAATACCCTTTTCAAGCACCAGGGGCATAGTGGCCAGAGATACCACCGAGCCCAGCGACCCAATCATGCTGAAGATCTTGTCCTGGTTGATGAGCTTTTGCGCGGCCAGTACCGCTTTGCGCGGCTCATAGCCCGAGTCTTCGACGTTCAGCTTGATTTTACGGCCGTGAATGCCGCCCACGGCATTTATCTGCTCGGCGCGAAGAATCATGCCGTTCTGGATGGGCTTACCCAGCGTCACCAGCGGGCCGGATAGGTCCTGAATCGTGCCGATGACAATCTGGTCTTTACTGACGCCCTGGTTGGCCCAGGCCGCGCCCATGGGAAGCGTTGCCAGTGCCGTACCGGCTGCGCCCATTTCAATAAACTGCCTACGTGAGGTCATGACGGTCTCCTTCGAAGGGTGATCGGCCTGCTTGGGCCTATTTGTACATGCTTTCAATCAGATCGCGATACTTTTCATTGACCAGCTTGCGCTTGAGCTTCATGGTCGGCGTCAACTCCTCATCTTCCGCCGTCAGCTTGTGTTCGATCAAGCGGAATTTCTTGATCTGCTCGACTCGGGCGAATTTGGCATTCACCCGATCGACTTCAGCCTGAATGAGATCCTGTACCTCTCGGGTTCGGCACAAACTCTGAAAGTTGGTAAACGGCACGTTGAGGTCTTGAGCGTACTTCTCGACATTTTCATGGTCAATCATCACCAAGGCCGTGAGGTATGCGCGCCGATCGCCAATCAGCACGGCATCGGTGATGAAGGGCGAAAATTTCAACTCGTTTTCAATCTCAGTCGGCGTGATGTTCTTGCCGCCGGCCGTAATCAGGATGTCCTTCATACGATCAGTGATGCGGAAGAACCCATCAGCGTCGACGGTTCCAACATCACCCGTGTGCAGCCAGCCGTCGGCATCCAGGGCTTCGGCTGTCTTATCGGGCAGGTTGAGGTAGCCCATAAACACGTTACCGCCGCGAATGAGGATCTCACCCTCATCCGATATTTTCATCTCGCACCAGGGCTGCGGTCGACCGATGGTGCCCAGGCGGATCGCACCGGGTAGATTCAGTGAACCTCCCGCGGTGGTCTCCGTCATGCCCCAGCCCTCATAAACGGGCACTCCGAGTGCGTGATACCACTTGAGCAAATCGGGCGAGATCGGCGCGGCACCTGAGAGCGCCCAGCGCAGACGATGCACACCGATGGCCTTGCGAACATTGTTCAGTACCAGGAATCGGCCTGCCGCGAACGCAATGCTTAGCCAGGGTGCAACAGGCTCACCTCGCAGGCGTCTCTCGGCAACCTGATAGCCGATACCCAGGGCGAGACGGTAAGCCCAACGCTGCAGCGGCGTCGCTTCTTTGATACGCAGCGAAATCGCCGAGAAAAACTTCTCCCAGACCCGGGGTACACACAAAATGATGGTGGGCGCGATTTCCCGAATGTTCTCAGCAATGGTCTCGGGGTTTTCAACATAATTGATGCGCGCACCGGTCTGCAGCGACATGAATTGACCGATCATGCGCTCAGCGATGTGACACAAAGGCAAAAACGCCATCTTGTCGTCATGTTCATCGTTATGAAGCTCAGGAGCAAAGTGCTCCATAACCCAGCGCAGATTGGCATGCGAAAGCATGGCTCCTTTGGGTTTGCCTGTGGTACCCGAAGTGTAGACAAGGATGGCCAGATCTTGCGCGCGGCGGCCATTAAGCCGCCGTTCAAACTCGCCAGGATTCGCCTGATCGAAGGCATCCCCCTGTGCTTCAAAGTCGGCAAGACTCACGACCTGATCATCATCGAGTCGCCCCAGCCCCTCCATGTCAAAAACCACAATACGCTTGAGCAGCGGCAGACGATCGCGAACCTGAAGCACCTTATCGAGTTGCTCATCATCTTCCACGAACAGAACTCGGGAGCGAGAGTCCGCGCTTAAATACTCGACCTGAGCGGGTGCATCAGTGGGGTAAATTCCGCTGGACACCCCACCGGCCAACAAAATGCCATAGTCGGCATAGCTCCATTCGCGCCGAGTATTGGCCAGAATTGAAGCGGTATCGCCCACGTCAAAACCGATAGCGGCCAGACCCATGGCAATCCGGCGCGCATGCCCACCGAAGGCACGCCAGCTGACCTCTTGCCAGATGCCGAATTCCTTCTGCCGCAATGCGACTGCGTTGCCGCGCATCTGCACCGCATTCCAGAATTTCTGTCCGACAGTGTCACCCGGCAGATTGGTGTGACGATGCAGGCGAGGTTCAGGGAGTGCGCTCATGCCATCCTCAACGCCACTGCTTCTTCTTTTTCCAGCGCCGCTCACCGCGGACCGCGTCGGCCTTCATGCCCAGGTAAAACTCGCGAATGTCTTCCTTCTGCAGCAGCCGCTCACAGGTGTCTTCCATGACCACGCGGCCGACCTCTAGAACATAGCCGAAATCTGCAGTGACCAGGGCAATGCTGGCGTTTTGTTCGACCAGCAACATGGTTGTGCCTTCCTCGCGGTTAACCCGTGTAATGATGGCGAAGATCTCCTTGGTGAGCTTGGGTGATAAGCCCAGGCTGGGCTCATCAAGCAGCAGCAGCTTGGGCCGCGACATAAGAGCACGCGCAATAGCCAGCATCTGCTGCTGACCACCGGACAACTGTCCTGCTTCTTGACCTGAACGCTCACGCAAAATGGGGAAGTAGCCAAACATGCGTTCGATGTCTTGAGCTACCCCCGCTTTATCAGAGCGCGTATAAGCGCCCATCAGCAGATTCTCACGCACCGTGAGCATGGGAAACACTTCTCGACCCTCGGGAACATGGCTGATGCCGCGTCGTACCACCCAGTCTGGGTCGCGGCGCTGAATGTCTTCTCCGTCGAACCAGACCGATCCTTTCTGCGGATCAATAATGCCCGAGATGGTTTTAAGAATGGTGGTCTTACCGGCACCATTGGCGCCCAGCACGGTGACGATGCTGCCGCGCCGTACCTCAAGACTGACACCACGAATCGCCTGCACCGGACCATAGCTGGACTCGATGTTAGAAAGCCTGAGCACCGCTTCACCCGACAGGCGTTCCATGCGTAGTGTCCTCAGGTTCCCAGATAGGCTGCAATGACATCGGGATGCGACTGCACCTCGGCTGGCGTTCCCTGCGCCAGCACCCGACCGTAGTTGACCGCGAGCACGCGATCGGACACGCGCGAGACCAGGCTCATGTCGTGCTCAACCATCAGCACCGTGATGCCCAGCTGATCACGAATATCCTGAATCCAGAAAGCCATACCATCGGTTTCCTCAACATTCAGGCCCGACGAGGGCTCATCAAGTAGGAGCAGCCGCGGCTCGGAACATAACGCACGCGCAAGCTCAACAACCTTACGAACACCATAGGGTAACCCCGCCACCATGCTGTCCCGATAGACCTGCAGATCAAGAAAATCGATGACCTTCTCAACGCGCGCGCGATGCTCAACCTCGCGACGCCTGACGGAAGGCAAAAAAAGCATCTCGGCCAGAACGTTGGTCAAGGCCTTGGAGTGACGCCCAATCAACAGGTTCTGAAGCACGGTTGCGTGCTCAAATAACTCAATATTTTGGAATGTTCGCCCTATGCCTCGGGAGGCCACCTGATGAGGCGCAAGACCTGTCAGATCTTCATCGCGATACATCACCCGCCCGGAGCTGGCCGCATAAATCAAGCTGACCAGGTTGAAAATAGTGGTCTTTCCTGCGCCATTAGGTCCGATGATGGTGAAGACCTCACCCTCGCGGACTTCAAAGCTCACGTCATCAACGGCCGTGAGTCCACCGAAGCGCTTGGTGAGACGCTCGATACGCAGCAGACTCATCAGTGCACCCGCTCCGACTTCTGGTACGCCTTTTGACGACGGAACATACCTGCCTTGTAAAGCGGAAAAAGCGAGAACCAGGTGCGCACCTTGACCCAGCGCCCATACAGTCCGAGCGGCTCAAACAGCACAAACAAGATCATGATCACGCCAAACAGCGTGGTCTTGAGACCCGTCTGCTCAGCCACCACCTGCGGCAACCAATCCTTGATCGCAGAAATAATCTCAGGCAGCACGACAACGAAAGCCGCACCCAGCACGGCCCCATGCAGCGAACCCATACCCCCGATCACGATCATCATGAGAAATTCGATCGATAGAAAAAGGGTGAACTGCTCTGGGCTGAGAAAGCGAATCTGGTGAGCATAAAGCGCACCGGCAAGTCCGGTGATACCTGCTGACAGAGCGAAACTAAGCGTCTTATAGCGCGCCAGATTCACGCCCATGCTCTGAGCGGAGATTTCAGAATCGCGGATGGCAATAAAGGCGCGACCGGTCGGTGAGCGCAACAGGTTGCGTACGACCAGGCCAACCAGGAGGATACAGACCAGGCAGACGTAATAAAACGCATGGTCGGACTGCAGGGGCTGACCGATGAGATTGAGCGCCGACACCATCATCCCCGAGTTGCCAGCGGTCAGCGATTCCCAGCGCGCGAGCACCTCCTCGACGATAAATCCGAAGGCCAGCGTTGCGATGGCCAGGTAAATGCCGGTTAATCTGAGCGCTGGCAAGCCAATCATCACGCCAGCGGCGGCCGACAACAGAACCGCCATGGGAGCGCTGATAACAAAAGGAATACCGCGGGCCTGCAGAATCGCCTCAGCGTAGGCACCGATCGCCAGAAAAGCAGCATGCCCCATGGAGATCTGTCCGGTGAAACCGGACAGCAGCATGAGCCCAAAGCCGACGACGCCCCAGATGTAGACGAACACCAACTGAGCGCGATAGTAGTCGGGAAGAACCCAGGGCGCGAGCAGCAAAGCCAACAGAAGTAACCCATACCAGGACGCTGCAACGCGATCCTTAAACAGACCAATATCCTGTTCGTAGCGGGTTTTGAAGACGAAACGCATCTGCTCGAGACTCTTATCAAACTTTCTTACGTCGCATCTCGGCGAAGATGCCCGAGGGACGAATCATCAGCACAATAAGAACCACCACGTAGGCGGCAATATTCTTGAAGCCCTCCGGAAGATAAAAGCCCGCGTAGGCCTCAACCAAGCCGATGATGAGCCCGCCCACGATCGCCCCCGGAATACTGCCGAACCCCCCCACCACCGCGGCCGGGAACGCTTTCAGACCGATATAGCCCATGTGCGCATGAACAAAGGTGATGGGTGCAAGCAAGACCGCCGCAAAGGCTGCAATACCTGCGGAAATAGCCCAGATCAGCGTGTTGATCCGCCGGACCGGAATGCCCATGTAGTAGGCAGCGAGCTGGTTTTGCGAACTGGCCTGCATCGCGATGCCTATGCGCGTTCGCCTGAAAAAAACATACAACCCCAGACACAATAGCGAGGTCAGTACGATGATCGCAATATCGTCCGTGGAGATCACCAGCTCACCCACACGGACAACGCCATCCGAATAAGGCGCTTTCAGCGCGTGCGTATCAGTACCCCAGCCGGGCACCATGGTTGCGAGCCCACGCACGACCAGACCCAAGGCCAGCGTAATCATGACGGCTGCAAAAACCGGTTGCCCAATAATGGGCCGAAGCAGCACTCGATCGAACAGAGCGCCTGTGGCGGCCAGCACCACGATGGCGAACAAGACGGCCAGCCAGAACGGAAACTGCCACAGGCTGGCAAATGTGAAAGCAACAAAGGCGCCCAGCATCATGACGTCGCCCTGGGCGAAATTCACGACTTCGGTCGCTTTGTAGATCAATACGAAGCCCAGGGCAATGAGGGCATAAATACACCCCATGGCCACGCCCCCGATCGTGAGCTGAAGTACCTCCATGTCTCCTTGTCACCTGTTCTGTCGTCAGGCTATTTATTCAGGTAGATACGACGTCTGCCTTGGCTCGTCGCATTTACTTTCTTGATGATGCCCAGCAGTCTAGCGAGCCACACACGGACGCGTCAAAGAAGCCCTTGTACGGCCACGGTCACCGGGCGGGCACGGCGCGGGGCGGTAAGCGCCCGTGCGCTGCGATTTAGGCGAGTGGTTTGGGCGCGTGGCGGTATGCGCCCGTACGTGCAAGCGCCTCGTCCGCTTGGACCAGTGTCGGGCGCGTGGCGGTAAGCGCCCGTGCGCTGCGGTTGCGCGATTCGGTTCGGGCGCGTGGCGGTAAGCGCCCGTGCGATGCGATTTGGGCGAGTGGTTTGGGCGCGTGGCGGTAAGCGCCCGTGCGCTCATAGGCTGCGGCCTGTCCTGCGGACAGGCTTCCCTTTGCTCGGGCCCTTCGCCGGGGCGCCCCGAACTCGGCCGCCGAGGCGGCGGCCTCAAACATGCGGGGCGCTAGAACCCCCGGCGAAGCTGTCCCTCGCTCGGCTTGCCAAA
>JBDLQY010000077.1:0-2908 GCA_039800325.1 Pseudomonadota bacterium
CAGATCGATAGGGACTCGCATGCCCATCGTGTGGACCGCGCGGCATCCTTCAATGATGAGACCCGAGTCTTGAGCGACCTTATCGTGGGGAATTAGGCCCAGCAATCGCTCAGAGAACGTGCGAGCAGCTTTAATACGAACAATGACGCCAGTTGGAGTCTTTAGGCGAACATAACCCGATGGGCCTACTGGGAATCGGCTGCGCCAAGTCGCATGGTATGTCCGCTTCATTTGAACACTCCCTCAGAGAAAAGACGACTTAGAACCGGGAACAAGAGAACAATGAATGTTCCCGGGAAAATAAATAAGATCATGGGCAAAAGCATCTTGACGGGAGCCTGCATGGCAAGCGATTCCGCCCGGTAGAAGCGTTCGGTTCTATAGTGCTCGGCCTGAGCCTTCAGCGCTTTCGCAATGCCGATGCCCTCACGATCAGCAGCGTTAAGCACCAATACAAACTGACTAACGGCCGGGTGATTCAGTCGATCGGCCATTGCCTGCAATGCGTCGGGCCGGCGACGACCCGCCTTTATATCGCGAAGTACCTGTGAAAATTCTCCGCGAAGCGTACCCGCCGGGCAGCGCTCAACCGCCTGATTAAGAGCAGCCCCGATTGGAAGACCAGCCTCAACGCACATGGCGATGAAATCAGCCATGACGGGGAGTTGCCGCACAATCGCGATTCGCCGGGTGCGCACCTGCCCTCGAACCCAAGCCTGCGTATAAAACAGTCCGAACAGCGCGCCCGCCACACCTGACCAGATCAGGGTCGACTCAGGCTGCGCACCAGCGCCATAATGCGCAACCAGCAACACCGATGCGACTGCAAAGCTGAGTATGCAGGCACCTGAAACCAGTTGCGCTGCCGTAACTGAGCGCTCAAGACCTCCTGTCTGAAGCGTGCGATCAAGACGCGCGCGAAGCGGCGGCCAACGCGTCAAGAGAGCATCTGCTACAGGCTCGATTGCGCGTATGGGCGACCAGAACCAACGCCATGGGCGTGGGACAGGGTCAAGAAACTGTCGGTTTTCATGGGGCTGATTGCCGAACAAAGACCGCAGTCCGAAAAATACACATAGGGCACACAGCACCACGGCAGACATCAGGACATGAAGAGTTGACACGGTCATACCTCGATCGCAATGATTCGCCGGATCAGTAAAACCCCAATGATCTGAAGCACTGCGGTTAAGGCCAGGGCTAACTGTCCGTTGAAAGTTGTCAGCAGCTCTGCAGCAGAGGTAGGGTCGATCCAGGACAACAACACCAGTAAGATCAACGGTAAGAAGCACATGACGGTCGCCTGCAGGCGTCCCTGCGCGGTAAGGGCGCGAATCTTGGACTCAAGGGCTAGCTTGCGCCTGAGCACCTCGCCAAGGGATTGAAGCGCGTCAGCACTGGATCCGCCCGATTCACTGCCGACCCGAAGAATCAGGACCAGCAGAGTTACCTCCTCGACGAGGACCCGCCGCTCAAGACTCGCGAGCGCCTGTGCAAAATTGAGCCCTAATCGCAACTCACGCTGTACATGACCCAGTTCGACGCGCAGCGGAGCCTCTACGGATAAAGCGCCTCTGACAAGTGTTTGCTGAAGACTGATTCCGGCGCGTAACGAGCCCGCCATGATGGTCAGCAGATCCGGCAACTGACGCCGAATAAGTGCCAAACGTCTTCGCCGTAGAACGCGAATGACAAAACCTGGAGTAATAAGCCCGGCTGCTAGAGTGATCGCTGATAGCCAAGCGTGATGGGTAAATAAATACACCGCGACCGCAGGTACACTGGCGAGTATCCAGATCCCGGCCATGATCGATCGCAAGTCATACGGATCAGCCCCAGATGCAAGATGCGCATCCAATCGTTGTGTCAAACGCCCGTGCTGATGCTGCAGCACCCCAGATGTCCATCTGAAAAAAAGCCAGAACATAAGGCTGAACGACACAACGCCGAGCATGCTTGCCAGTAATAGCATGGTGACCTCAGTCTGAGGTGCGCTCGAAGGGGGCCAGATCTACCGTGGCACCGCGATCGAGTAGCTTTTCGAAAAAATTCGGGATATTTCCGGAGCACACAAAAGACGTCATGGATCCGTCGCTGGATGATCCCTTACGGTTCAAGTGGAATAGGGGCTGCATCAGAATCTTGCCTCCCTCAAGACCCGTAATCTCGGCAATCTCGAGAACTCGCCGAGCCCCATCCGAACACCGCGCCTGGTGAACAACAATCTGAATCGCCGAAGCTATCTGTTCGCGTATCGCGATAACGGGTAGCTCAACGCCAGCCATGAGTGTCATAACCTCTAGACGCGAGACCGCATCGCGCGCGCTGTTAGCATGAACAGTCGTCAACGACCCTTCGTGACCGGTATTCATAGCCTGCAGCATGTCGAGTGCCTCACCACCGCGGCACTCGCCGATGACGATGCGATCAGGTCGCATACGCAAAGCATTCCGAACCAGATCCCGGATACTGATACGTCCCTTACCCTCAATATTGGACGGACGCGCCTCAAGCGCCACGTGATTGGGCTGTAGCAATCGGAGCTCGGCTGCATCCTCTATGGTAATCACTCGCTCTTGCGCCGGAATAAACCCGGCGAGCAAGTTGAGTAGCGTTGTCTTTCCAGACCCTGTGCCACCCGATATCAAAACGTTAAAGCGCTCTTCGACACAGACCCTTAGAAAGCCCAGCATGTCCGACGACAAACTGCCATACGAAATGAGCTCGTCAGGACTTAGCAGGCGCCGATTAAATCGACGGATTGTGATTGCTGGTCCTTGAATCGCAATGGGTGGAATGACAGCATTTACACGCGAGCCATCTTCCAGACGGGCGTCGACCATGGGCGAGCTTTCATCGATATGCCGACCAGCTGGCGTGACAATGCGGTCGATGACGGCACGTATCG
>JBDLQY010000078.1:0-6119 GCA_039800325.1 Pseudomonadota bacterium
GGCCGCCTTCAAAATTGGAGCGCGCCCCGCAGATTGAGTTTGAATAGATGACCACACCCGTGTCACCAAACGCGACATGCTCGCCCCGGGTGGCCGACAGCACCGTCTGATAGTTGATACAGGTGTCGGTCATGGCCACGCCCAGCGCCTGCAGGGCGTCGATGGTGCGCTGCTCGCGCGACAGCATCCAGTCAGCATGCCCCAGCCGGGCTGCGCACTTGAAGTCGGTACCACGCGGATCGGTGATGGTGGGCACCCGCAGGCGGCCACTACGGTCAGGGCTGGCTGCCAGCGATTCAAGCCACTGCACGCCCGTCTCGCCCAGACTCTCAGTGTCGGCCATCACATGGGCTTGAGTCACCGGTACAAAATCGGCGGCGCCAAAGAACTCACCGACCATTTTCTGGTGGGCCAGTGCCTGGCGGGGGACTTCCCCAAACTCACCGGCCAGCATGGCCTGCTCTTCATCATTCAGATTCATTCAACACGTTCCTGTTTCAAGTAGGCATGAAGCGGCCAGTGGTGTCCAGTGTGAGCCGTAGCACGACGTCTGGGCTGCGGTAACAAGACGTACGGTCCGCGCGGCGTCATGACGACATCAGATGGCGGCCGCGTCTTCTCGGATCATGTCAGCCGCTTTCTCGGCAATCATGATGGTCGCTGCATTGGTATTGCCCGACACCAGGGTAGGCATCACCGAGGTGTCGACTACACGCAGACCTTTTACGCCATGCACGCGCAGACGAGGATCGACCACCGCCATCGCATCAGTACCCATGCGGCAGGTGCAGGACGGGTGATAGCCGGAAGACCCATGCTGCCGCACGGCGTCCAGAATATCGCTGTCTGACTGCATCGCGGGGCCCGGCTGAATCTCTTCCTGGATGTAGGACGATAGCGTTGGTGTAGCCGCCATTTTTCTGACCAGTCGCGCGCCTTCGATCATGAGTCGCTGATCAAGTTCGGTGGAAATATAGTTGGGCAGCATCGCCGGTGCCTGCATGGGGTCGTTGGAGCGTATCCACACCCGTCCGCGACTGGTGGGTCGCATTGGGTAATAGGCGATCGTAAAGCCCGGAAACGGATGCGGCGCAGCGCCACGCTCGGGCGCGCTGACGGTACTCATAAACAGCTGCATATCGGCCGATCGCGATTCAGCCAGCACCTTGGTGATAAGGGCCGCAGTCATAACGCCGATGGCCAGCGGCCCCTGGCGAAACAGCACATAGCGCAGGCCCGTGCGCATCTTGGACCACAGCGTGCGCAGATCGTCATTGGTGGTGACCGGCCGGGTGCAGCGGAACATAAACCGAAGCGCCAGATGGTCCTGCAGGTTTTCGCCGACGCCGGGCAGGTCAGCAATGGTGGGGATGCCATGCTCAGCCAGGAGCGCGGCTGGACCAATACCCGAAAGCTGCAGCATCTGTGGCGACTGCAGGGCGCCCGCCGACAGCAGCACCTCGCGCGCGGCTGTGACGCTATGCTGGGCGCCGTTCTGGATGAAACGCACCCCGGTGGCCCGTTGACCCTCAAAGGTGATGGCGGTGACATGCGCGCCGGTTTCTATGCGCAAATTGCTTCGGCTTTTTGCCGGATTCAGATAGCCAACGGCAGCCGAGCAGCGCCGCCCGTTACGGGTGGTGAGTTGCAGATAGCCAGCACCTTCTTGTGAAGCGCCGTTGAAGTCATCGGTCGGCGGAATGCCGATTTCGCCGGCAGCGCGCACGAAGGCGTCCGGCAATTCGCCGCGACCCGCCACGTCGGATACCGCTAGCGGACCGTCTGCACCGTGGTAAGGATTGGCACCGCGCGAGTTGGACTCAGACTTGATGAAGTAGCGCAGGGTTTCGCGCGCGTTCCAGCCAGTGGCCCCCAGCGATTCCCACTCGTCGAAATCCTCTGCCTGCCCCCGGATCTGAATAAGTCCGTTGATCGAGCTTGAGCCCCCCAACACCCGGCCTCGAGGCCAGTAAACCTTACGTCCGCCCATGTACGGATCGGGCTCAGTCCAGAAGCCCCAGTTCAGCTCGGGATGGTGCATGGTTTTGCCGTAGCCGATAGGCACGTGAATCCACGGATAGCGGTCGGGTGGGCCCGCCTCGAGCAACAGTACCCGGTGTTTGCCGTCTTCGGTCAGCCGGTTGGCCAGCACGCAGCCCGCCGAGCCGGCGCCGATGATGATGTAGTCGTATGTGGCGCTCATGTGCGTGTGTATCCGCCGTCGATGGGAAGATTCTGCCCGCTGATGTAGGTATTCTCCGGACTGGCCAGCCAGGCAACGAAGGCCGCAATCTCCGAAGCTTGCGCCAGGCGTCGCATCGGTACCTGCGCGACCAGGGCTGCGATCTGTTCAGGGGTGTTGACGCGCCTGAGTAGTTCAGTGTCGACAAAGCCAGGCGAGACGCAGTTGACCAGAACACCATCGGCGGCTACTTCGGCTGCCAGGGCGGCACTGAATCCATCCAATCCGAACTTGCTTGATGCATATGCCGCTCGGCCTGAGATAGCGCGCAGGCTCCAGATGGACGCGATGTTGATGATTCGACCCCAAGCGCGCGCTCGCATCGAGGGAACCAGGGCGCGGCTCAGGGCGATGGGAGCGAGCACATTGACGCGATGCAATCGCTCATAGTCGGCCAGCGTAATATCGCTGGCTGGACCCAGTCGGTTCATACCGGCGTTGTTGATAAGAATATCGGGGGCTTCATCGGCCATGGCCAGCGCGAAACCGGATGTGGCCTGTAGATCGTCGAAATCAATGGCGCGATACTCGCAGCCCGCAGGGGCAGATCCGTCGGACTGGCGACCCGTGACAATGACTCTGGCGCCCATGTTGATCAGCCGCAGCGCGACCGCTTCGCCGATACCGCGCGTACCGCCGGTCACCAGGGCCAGCCGGCCGTCAAGTGGCCCCATTAGCGCGGCTCTCCCCGCCAGTGCACGGACTTCTGGATGCTGAGCTCATAAAGCATCTCTACACCGTAGCCGTGCCCGATGCCACTGGCCTTAAACGGCTCTGAGGTAGAGCCGGGTGCGCGGCCTCTCATGGTGTTGATCTTGATCATGCCCGCCTGAATCGACTGCAGCGCTTTGATGGCCCGCGGTGCCGACGTGGTGCAGACAATGGCGGCCAGTCCGTAGGTGCAATCATTGGCCAGTACGATGGCCTCGTCGAAATCGTCAAAGGGAATGACGGGGGCGATGGGGCCAAAGGTTTCTTCCTCCATCAGCAGCATGTCGCGGCGGATACCGGTCATGACGGTAGGCGGAAAGAAAAAGCCGGCTCGTCCAAGTCGGCCGCCGCCGCAGTGAACCTGGGCACCCGCGCCAACGGCCTGCTTGACCTGCTCTTCGACCTTGCCCAGCTGAAGGTGGTCTACCAGCGGGCCCATCTGCGTGCCGGCCTCCAGGCCATCGCCCAGACGCAGGGTCCGTGATTCTTCGACCAGAGCAGCTATGAAAGCGTCCATGACGCTGCGATGCACGTAAATACGCTCGGTCGAGGTACAGATCTGACCGGCGTTGGTATACGTGGCCTCGGCAGCTAGGCGGGCTGCCGCCTTAATGTTGACGGTCTCATCGACGATCAGCGGATCTTTGCCGCCTAGCTCGAGCACGCATTTTTTAAGCATGCGTCCGCAGGTTTCGCCAATACGACGCCCCGTTCTTTCGCTGCCGATGAAGGCAACCACGTTGATCGCTGGGTGCACCACCAGAGGCTCGCCGGCATTGGGGCCATCGCCCAGCAGCAGGTTGACCACGCCTGGTGGCAGCGAGGCGAAGCAGCGCTCGACCAGCATACGCGAAGACAAAGGTGTTTTTTCGGAGGGTTTCCAGACTACGGTGTTGCCCACGACCAGATTGGGAATCACGTTACCGATGCCGGTCATGATGGGATAGTTCCAGGGCACGATACAGGCAGCAACGCCCCGGGCCTGGCGGTGCTGAAACACGAGTTCGCCAGCGGGTGCGCCTTCATAGCCACTGCGCAGATGCACACCCAATTCGGCAAAGGAATTCAGCAGGTCGATCGCGGCGTTGATTTCCCCTCTGGACTGGGCCAGGGTTTTGCCGTTTTCCTGCGTGAGCAGCCGCGCCAGATCCTCCAGCTGAGCCTGCATAGCCACGCCGATCTTTTTGAGCGCGTTCTTGCGCTCGGTGGGCGAGAGTGCCTCCCAGCCGGGTTGTGCCCTGATGGCAGAGGCGGTAGCGCGCTCGGCGTCGGTACGATGTCCGCGTGGAATCGTGTCCAGGGTCTGCTCATTGGCCGGATTGATGATGGCGATAGCCTCGCTGCTTTCGCTGGCAACGGCTTTGTTATCGATCCAGTGCGTTTGCATATTTTCGGGTCCTTGAGCGGTCGCGGCCGCCGTGGCGGGTCTGTGTGCGTTCAGTCGGCGAGACGATCGCCCGTGGCGGCATCAAACAGATGCAAGCGATCGGCATCGATTCGGATGCCGATTCGAGCGCCCTCGGTCACACGGTTGCGTGCCGCTGTTTTAGTGCGCAGGGTCTGGCCACCCAAGTCGAGATCGATGATGACATCTTCGCCCAGCAGCTCACACAGTGTGACGGTGAGCTGCGTGCCCTGCGGGTCAAGCTGCACGTCAGAGGGCCTGATGCCCAGGCGCAGCTCACGCTCCCCACATGCCAGCCCCGGCACAGGCACGGTGGTCTGGCCAATGGTGACGAAGCCTGGGCGAACTCGAGCCGGAAGCAGATTCATCGCGGGGTTGCCCAGAAAGGCCGCAACCGCGGCCGTGGCAGGCCGCTGGAAAACCTCTTCAGGTGCACCGATCTGCACAATGCGGCCGTCCATAAATACCGCCATGCGGTCGGACAGTGACATGGCCTCTTCCTGGTCGTGCGTCACGTAGACGGCGGTGACATCCAGTGATCGCTGCAGGCGTTTGAGTTCGGCACGGGTTTCGACGCGAAGCTTGGCATCAAGATTGGATAGTGGTTCATCGAGAAGAAACAATGCAGGTTTACGCACGATGGCCCGGGCGAGCGCGCAGCGCTGCTGCTGCCCGCCCGACAGCTGCCCGGGTCGACGGTCGAGCAGGTGATCAATTCGGACGCGCGCGGCCGCCTCACGGACGGCTACCTGGATTTCCTGTGACGGCGTGCGGATCATCTTCAAGGGAAAGGCGATGTTGTCGAACACCGTCATATGCGGGTAGAGCGCATAGCTTTGAAAAACCATCGCAATGTCGCGATCACCCGGTGGCGCGAGCGTCGCGTCTACGCCGTCCAGCCACACCTCGCCCTCTGTGGCTGTCTCAAGCCCCGCGATGATGCGCAGCGTGGTCGTCTTGCCTGATCCGGACGGGCCCAATAACGAAAAAAATTCGCCGGGCGCGATGCTGAGATCGACATCGCGCAGCACGCGGGTTTCTCCAAAGGATTTCCCCACCCCCGTGAGTCGGACTGCTCCGCGTTTGGTCATCTGCGTCCCGTTCCCTTCACTGCACCGGCCGACAGGCCTGCGACGATATGTTTTTGTGCGGCGATGCCCAGTACGATGACTGGCAGCATGGCGATCAGAGCGGCTGCCGCAAGCTGTGCCCACTGTGTTTGCTCGGTGCTGATGTAGTTGTACATGGCCACAGTGACGGGGCGAACCTGCGCGCCACCCAGCACCACCGCAAACAGAAACTCATTCCAGGCATTGAGAAAAACGAAGATGACGGTCACCGCGATGGCGCCACGGGCCTGCGGCAGCACCACGTACCAGAAAGCCTGCCAGTGACTGGCGCGATCAATAAGCGCAGCCTCTTCCATCTCGCGGGGAATATCCTCGAAATATGAAATCAGAAGCCACACTGCAAAGGGCAGCGAAAAGGTGAGGTAGATGATCACCAGCGCCTGATAGCTATCCATCCAGCCCACGCGGTTGATGATCAGAAAGTACGGAATGATCAGTCCGATGGGCGGCACCAGTTGTGTAGCCAGCACATAAAAGCTGAGCGGGCGTCGGCCTGGCATGCGCAGGCGGGCAAATGCATAGGCAGCGGGCACCGCAATCACGATGGTCAGGACCGTGGTCAGAACCGCGACGATGACGCTGCTGACCAGGTTAGGTACGATATTGGTGGGACCAGTCAGTACGGCGACAA
>JBDLQY010000079.1:0-7191 GCA_039800325.1 Pseudomonadota bacterium
GACCACAGCGATGCGGCCGAGGTGAATGTGGTTTCATCGCCCGAGTTCGTCAGGGCGGTCATCGAGGTGGACGTTTGCCCGGCCTCGTACTGGAGTTTCGCGTTTTCAGCGGTAGCCATTGATGGCCTCCTTCAGATGTTTGGGCGGTCGTCCGCGGCGCTTGGGCATCTCTGCCGATGGCTGCGCTACAGCGGCCGGCTGAAAACCTGGCTCATACAGTTGATGTACGGCAGGATCAAAGTCGGCGGCATTGATGATGACCCACTCACCTTGTGACGGGTGAGAGGGCATCACACGGACGGTTTCGACTGGTTGAGGCATCAGCCCAGCAAGAGAGCAAGGTGCTCAGGCTTGATCACCTTGACGCCCCAGGCGCAGCTGATCTCCCATTGCATCTGGCGGTACTGCGGGTAGAGCGCAACCTCAAACGACAGGCCCGAGCGCGGATCGACGATAGACGTGCGATCCGATGCCAGGTCGCCATTCGCAGGCAGGGCAGGCAGGCGCTGCGCCAGCACGATGGCCGAGCGGCTGAAGCCCATGTTGCGCACCGAGGTGCCCACGACGGTGATGTTGATTGCCGAGGCTGCGATGGCTTGACGCAGACCAGGGGCAGCCAGGACAACCGTACCGCCGCCAGACACGTCGGCATCACCCGTCACGACGACATACTGGTTGGTGTCACCGGCAAAGGTGATCACGTCGCCAGCCAAGATGGTGCCGGTGCCAGCCGAGGCCAGCGTGATGGTGGTCGCGCCGACAGCGTACCCGGCCGTGTTGGTCGTCGCGCCCGAGGCCGTGCCCTTGGTGTGCGTCTTGATCTGCGCAGACTCGCGAACCATCATGCCGTTGATGTCCAGCAGCACGCCTTGGCGCAGCATGGCATCGCCGAACTCTTGCGAGCTAGACGCTTGCTTGCCGCGCAAGTTGGCGCCGGCCGCAGTGTCCAGCACCAAGTGCATGTCGGTCAGCGGGGCGCCGTTGTCGGCCAGGATCTTGCGGGTCAGCGAGGCGCCGGTGTAATCGCCAGCCGTGCCGAACGGGGTCGTGGTGGCCGCACCAGCAGCGCGCGAGGCGCTGATGTAGGTGGCAGCCAAGTCGGCCTCAATCTCATTGCACAGCGTGCGGATGGCCTGCTGGATCTGCGCGCCTTGGATGGCCGCAGCAGCGGGGCCGGAACCGCGCTCTTCTTCACCAGTCCAGCGGATCGGAACCCGGCGAGCCTTGGTGATCTTGATTTCCATGTCGCCGATGGTCTGGTCGCCATCATTCGGAGGCGTGACGCCTGCGGTGATGTCGCCGGCCGAAGCGGCAGGAGCAACGAAGGAGCGAACCGACTGGTTGACCGCAGCGCGCGAAGCCTGGGCATCCAGAGTAACAGCGGGGATCATGCCCACCAGCTCACGGGAAACAACGTCCAGATTGCTGTAAAGGGTCGGGATCAGATTCGTAAGGGTAGCACCCATGATAAGGACTCCAAAAATTAGACGAGTTGGACGCCTGACTTTGCAGCCTCGACACGTTGAGTTGGTGCGAGTGCTTCAAATTCGGCGCGGGTCATGGTCTTGGCTCCACCGCCTCCAGCGTTGGATGCCCGGACACCAGCACCTCCCGTGCCAGTCGATTTGAGCAATTCGGGGCGGGCCTTGGCAATCCCTGCCACGCCGTCCTTGACCGGAATCATACGCCCATCGTCGGATTTGAACAACAGGTCTTCACCTTCCCATGCAAGACGGTTGCCGATGTAGGTTTCCACGATATCCCGAGCCACGAAATCATGGCCAGCCAATGCCTCGGCAATGGCTGCACGTTGCAGGGTGCCGCGGAACTTGCCGCCAATCTCATCGCGCTGTGTCGTAGCCTCCTGAAGCTGGCGCTCCATGCGCTTGAGCTTGACCTCGTATTGCTTGGCCGCCTCGGCAGCGCCCTTGGCATCGGGTAGGGTGTCCAGGTCCTCGAGGCTGTCGATGCCCAGGCGCTCCATCAGGGCCATCTGGTCGGCCTCTAGCTTGGCCAGCTTGTCTTTCATGCCGCGCCGGCCGGTAATCGATTCCTGGCGCGCTGCGTCGCGCTGGCCCGTCAGATCATCAACGTAGGTCTTCAGGGCGGTGAATTTCTCATCGCCAAGCGCTTCTTTCAGGCTTTCAAGATCCATTGTGATGCACCTCAGATTGCGAACTGTTCGAGGGTGGCGCCATTGTGCAGCGCAGCCTTCAGCCAGTTAGGCCTGAGGCCTCGGCCTGTCCAGGTGTGGCCGTTGCTGTCGCGGTACTTGGGTTCGACCTTGCCGCCTGCCCGGGGGCCTGATTTCGTGCTCTTTGCAACTTTGCTGGCATCGGGCACAATGTCCACAGGCGTGAGGCCATAGGTAGACATCAGGCTCTTGATCTCAGCGATTGCTGATGCGCGTTGCTCGCGGGTTTGCTCGGCGATCTGGCGCTCAAGTTCAGCCTTCTGTGCAAGGAGTTCGTTCAAGCTCATTGGGGTGTATCCTGGTGGGGGTTAAAGTAAACGGACCTGAAATATACATGAAATGGCCAACCTAGATATCACGCGATTCAAATTTATTGGCTTTGCGCTGAATGGCGATGGGCCATTTCGACCGCTGATCAGCTACGACAGCAAGGCGCGGCCGATTGCGGTCGCCTCGTCATACCTGATCCAGTACCCGCGCGAGAGCGAAACCAAGTACGCCAGGCGCAACGAGATCGCTTGGTATGCCAGCCCGCTGGCGCAGGTCGTGTCAAGGTTTACTTCATACCTGTCAACGCGCACGCCGGTGCGCAGCATGGCCAATCCGCTTTACGAAGCGATGGCGGATGACATCGACGGCAAGGGCAACAGCATCGACGTCTTCTGGTCGGAGTTCATGCGCGAGGCCAAGGCGCGGGGGTCCATGCTTTTGCTGGTTGACATGCCGCCGTCAATGGCGCCGACCCTGGATCAGCAGCTACGCACCAGGGTGGCTCCGTACTGGACAGCCATTAAGCCGGAGCTTTTGACCGACTACGAAATCGGCGATGACGGCAAGTTCAACTATGCCGAGTTTTCGGGAAACTTTACGCAAGACGACGCCAAGCGAGTCGAATGCACTTGGCACTTTGACCGCACATCGTGGCGCGCCGTGGATGGCATGCAGCGCACGCTGGCCGAAGGCGAGCATCCGCTGAATGAGTGCCCGCTGCTGATCTTCACCGAAGGCGGAGATTTTCCGCACTTCGGATCGTTCGCGCCCATTGCGGATCTGTCGCGGCGCATGTTCAACCTGGACAGCGAGCTAGACGAGATCCTGCGCAGCCAGACGTTTAGCCTGTTGACGATGCAGGTGTCCGAGAACAGCACGGATGCCCAGAAAGTCCAGGCCGCGCAGGTTGTCGGCGAGACGATCGGATCGTCTAACCTGATGGTTCACAGCGGCAGCACGCCGGCTTTCATTGCGCCACCGGACGGGCCTGCGCGGATCTACCTTGATCGCATCGCAGCGCTGCGCGATCAGATCAACGAGATTGGCCTAGTGATCGCCTCGTCGTCGCAACGCGAATCCGGTCTGGCGCTGCAGATGCGATTCCAGACGCTGAACAGTGAGCTTGCAAAGTTTGCCAGCCGCATGGAAGACCTGGAAGCGCGGGCCTGGGAGTTGTCTCGGCAATGGCTGGGCCTGACCACTGCGCCCGAGGTGATGTGGTCGCGGGACTTCAACATGGCTGATGTCGCCAACGAGCTTGACATCCTCGCCAGCATGCAAGCCTCGGCCATGCCTACCGAGGTAATTGCCGAACAGCAGCGTCGCATTGTGGCTGTGCAGTTTGGCGGGCTTGACCAGGTGCGACAGGATCAGATCCACGCAGCCATTGATCAGCGATTGCTGGAGCAAGCATGACAGCCGAAGTCCACAATCTGACCGTCGAGAAGGGCGCCAGCTATGAGCAGATCATCCGCTGGACGGATGACGCAGGCGCGCCCATCAATTTGACCAGCGCCACAGCGAAAATGCAGGTGCGCCAGGCCACCAACGTATCGACCGTACTGTTCGAGGCCAGCACGGCCAATGGCAAGCTGGCCATCGAAGGCAGTGCTGGACAAATCACCCTGACGATCACGGCCGCAGAGTCGGCCGCTTTCGATTGGTCGTTTGGCAAGTACGACCTGGAGATCACGACCGCTGGGGGGCTTGTCTATCGGCTGCTGCGGGGCACAATCAGCATCAGCGCAGAGGTCACGCAATGAGCATCATCACCATCGTAGAGCGCGGGCCGCAGGGGCCTGGCGGGGATCTGGGGGCTTACGGGTCGTTCTATGACACGACGGACCAGGCGCTGGTGACAACCGCGGCCGCGCAGGTCGTGGCCATCGGCAACACGCTGGAGGCTCGGCTGATGTCGATCACCGGCGGCGATACGCTGGTGCTGGGTGCTGATGGCACCTTCTCGATGACCTTCAGCATCCAGTTCACCAACGCCAACAACAGCATGCAAACGGCCACCGTGTGGCTGAAGCACGAAGGCGAGAACTATCCCAACAGCGCGCGGCACTTTGACGTGCCTGGTTCGCACGGCGGCAATCCTGGGTCTGTGGTTGGCACCGTTAACTTCGTGGCGACGGGCAGCGCGGGCGAGGAAATCCAGATTTTCTGGGCTGGCACCAACACAGCCCTGAAGATTGATTCGTACAGCAATGGCGCACCAGGGGCCGCTGCCACGCCTGGCGTGATGCTGACGATTCAGCAAGTCATGTTTTCTCAGACTGCGCCGCTGCAGTTCATCGCCAACTCGACCGAGCCAGCCACGCCTACGGGTGGCGGGATCATCTACGTGGAATCCGGGGCCTTGAAGTACAAGGGCAGCTCGGGCACCGTTACCACCATCGCCAACGCTTGAGGGCATCATGGCCAAATTGCACATCACTGAATTTCAGTACATGGAAAACGCCAACGACATCGGGGGCGTGCCGCAGATTGCCAGGCTGCCTGGCACGACGCAGGTCGTCACCTACACCACCAGCAGCGTGCAGAGCACGGCATTCGGTGCGCTTACTCGGTTTGTGCGGGTGATCAGCGATACCCCGTGCGCCGTTGCCTACGGCACCAGCCCGACGGCCACCACTTCGTCTATGAAGCTGAGCGCCAACGTGGCCGAATACTTCGGCGTTGCCACCGGCAACAAAATTGCAGTGATCGGGGCCTGATCATGTGGGGCCTGAAGATGGGCGGCTTCGGCACCTCGGAAGGTGTCGGCGGTGATTTCCCTATCAACTATGTTGGCGAGAAATCATTGGACTTGGTGTTTACTGAGCAGCGATATTATATTTATGAATATGCGCCGCTGGATGCTTCGCTGAATCTTGATTTTGTCAATCAAACTTATCAATCGGAATAATCATGCCGCTGATTGACCGCTCATTTTCTGACATCATCACCTTCACTCGCGCATCCTCTGCGACGTACTTCGATGCCACGGGCACGCTCCAGACGGCCACGACCGATGTACCACGCTTCGACTACGACCCCTCCACGCTGGCGGCTCAGGGGCTGCTGATTGAGGAGGCGAGGACGAACATACTTACGCAGAGTACAAATTTTTCTTCTGGGTGGTCGATAACAGCAGCAACACTCACAGCAAACGTAACTGCTTCACCTGATGGCACTACTAACGCCGCAAGTATTATTGAAAATTTAACTACTTCTGTGCGGGCGCTTTCCCAAAGCGCAACAATTACGGCAGGGCAAACAATAACTGCGTCGTTATTTGTAAAGCAGACAGGTGGCGCAACGCGGCATTTTAGAATACAAATTAGTTCTAATGCCGGAGCTAACGGATTTCGAGCGTATTTTGATTTGGCAACAAACACCGTTAATAGTTCGGTTGCTTTTGGAACCGGCACTCTGGTTGCAAACAGCGCTGTTATTACACCGATTAGAAACGGTTGGTATCGTATTAGTGTTTCAGGCACTGTAGACCCGGCAGCAACGTCAGCATCGTCCATTGGGTTTATGCAAGACACTGCGGGCGGGAGCGCTTCCTATACCGGCAACGGAACATCGGGCCTGTTCCTCTGGGGCGCTCAACTCGAAGCCGGAGCCTTCCCCACCAGCTACATCCCCACCACCACCACCGCGCTGACCCGTGCAGCCGATGTGGCTTCAGTGAATACGCTGAGCCCTTGGTATAACGCGACGGCAACTACGCTTTACACAGAGTTCAATACTCCAGTTCCAACTACTGTTACCGCATCAGCAGTGGTCGCAGGATTTGACGACGGCACTGCAAATAATAGGTTCTCAAATTTTTATACATCAAACACCGGAGTTATTGCAGCAAACCAAACTATTGCTGGAGCCCCATCATTTACGATTTCTGGCGCGTCTGGATTAACACTTTCTAATGTACAAAAAGCAGCAGCCCGCTATCAAGCAGGTAGTTACGCAATGTCGGTAAATGGCGCAGCGGCGGTAACAGATGCGTTTGCCTCGGCCCCACCAACGGTCAATACCCTCCGCTTCGGCCTGCGTCCCAGTGGCACTCAAGCAAATATGTGGCTTCGCAGAGTGACCGTGTACCCACGTGGCATGAGCAATGCCGAGTTGCAGGCCATCACAAAATGACCCACTTCCTACGCGGATTACTAGACGGCTTGGCGTTGATGCCGCTGGTGCGCTTGATCAGGAAACGCAAATGAACGACCCCTTCGACCCATTCAACCAACTGGTTGCAGAAACTCCGCCTCATCTGCTGATGGCAGGCGGGGATTGGGTCAGGCAGCAGTTTTACGACGAGTTGGCTGCCGAAGTGGCTGATCTGAAGCAGACCTCTGGAGAGCTTTGCGAGACCTGCGGCTGGCGGTTTTATGTACCGGGCCGGGGATGCCTGAACTGTGAGAAAGGATGACCATGTACCAAGATTTCATGCTCCGATTTACCGACGCAGCCGAGGCTGACGCGGTGCTGTTCGACGAGCAGACCAACGTGGATGGCGATGTGGTCGAAACCGTCAAGGTGCCGCGCTACGCCGCCATTGATGTCATCGGCGTCATCTACAAGCCCACGGGCGAGATGATCACCACCGACGAAGGCGAAGTGCCCGAGATGGCCCCGGTGGACGGCTGGCATTGCAATGTTCGCCACAACGCCGAAGCGCCGGAGCTGGAGGCCTATCAGGTGTTCCCGCAGGCTCCGGTAAGGGGCTGGGCATGATC
>JBDLQY010000080.1:0-7901 GCA_039800325.1 Pseudomonadota bacterium
CCCAGCAGCGTGTCATTGAGTGCCGAGCCGGTGAGGGTGGTGGCGGCACCGGTGTTGGTCACCTGCCAGCCCAGGCCATTGACGATGTCGCTGAGGTTGACCGCAAGTCCGCTGGTGCTGAGGAAGGCACTGCCGTCGTTTCGGCTGGCGACGCTGGCGGTCCAGGCCTGTACCACCGTGGCGTTGGTGGTGGCGCCGCTGAGCACCTGAACCACGTCTCGACCGAGACCCAGGTCGGTGATACTGTCGGTGCCGGCGTCCACGATGAAGGTGTCTTCACCGGCCTTACCCGTGAGGCTATCGTTACCGCCGCTGCCCGTGAGGGTGTCGTTGCCGGTGCCACCATCGATGGTGTCGACCAGACCCGAACCGGTGAGGTTGGTGGCCGTGCCGTCGTTTAACAGATACCAGCCGCGACCGTTGGTGACCGCGGCCAGGTTGATGGCGATGCCGCGCGTGGTGAGGTTGGCGGTGCTGTTGTTGACGCTGGTGGCGGTGGCGGTCCAGGCCTGAGTGACGGTGGCGTTGACGGTGGCGCCGGTGTTGACGATGAGCACATCGGGGTTTGTGCCGTTGCCGAGATCGGTCAGGGTGTCGGTGCCGAAGTCGATGATGAAGGTATCAGCGCCGGTGCTGCCGGCGATGCTGTCATTGCCAGGGCCAGCGGTGATGGTGTCGTTGCCCACGCCGCCGGTGATGGTGTCGGGCAGTTGCGAGCCCACCAGCGTGGTGGCACTGCCCTGATTAAGCACACTCCAGCCGTTGCCCGTGGTAATCACCGACAGATCGATCGCCAGGCCCTGGGTCAGCAGATTGGCGGTACCCAGGTTGACCGACGACACGCCGGCCGTCCAGGCACCCACCACGGTCGCGTCTACGCGCACACCGGCAGCAATCTTGAGGATGTCAGCGCCAAAACCCAGATCGGTCACGCTGTCGGTTCCGGCGTCCACATCAAAGGTATCGACCCCGTCGCCGCCGGTCAGTACATCATCGCCCAGGCGACCCAGTAAGGTGTCGTTGCCTGCGCCGCCGACCAGACTGTCGCCGAGCTGCGAACCGATGAACCTAGCGGCGGTACCGGTATTGATGACGCGCCAGCCACTACCATTGACGATGGCGTTGAGGTTGATGTCGAAGCCTGCGGTACGCAGGTTGACCGCACCATAGTTTGCCGAGCTGGCGCCCGCCACCCAGGGCTGCACCGCAGTGGCATCAGCAGTAGCGCCCGCCCGGACGATCAGAATGTCAGTGCTGCCCGCAGCCGTGTTGCCATTACCCAGATCGGTGATGGTGTCCGAGCCTGCGTCGACATCAAAAAAATCGTCGCCCGCGCTGCCCGTGATGATGTCATTGCCAAGACTGCCGCGCAGGGTGTCATTACCTGTCGCGCCCAGCAAGGTATCGTTTAACGCCGAGCCGACTAGGGTGGTGGCCGCGCCAGTATTGCTTACGCGCCAACCAGAGCCGCGGATGATTGCGCTGAGATCGACCGCTTTGGCATCGGTGACCAGGTTGGCGATGCCGTTGTTTTCGCTGGCTGCGCTGGCGGTCCAGGCCTGCGTGACCGTTGCGTTGGCCGTAGCACCCGTGTTGACAACAACGATGTCGCGCCCTATGCCCAAGTCGGTAATGACGTCGGTTGCGCCATTAACCACGAAGCGGTCTTCGCCAAGCCTGCCCGTCAGGGTGTCATTGCCGCTGCCGCCGGTGAGGGTGTCATTGAACGCTGACCCTGCCAGACGCTCGATGCTGATAAAGGTATCGTTTCCGTCGCCACCACTGGCGCGCTGGGTGCTGAGATTGGCGTCGACGGCGGCGACAGCGTCCCGGTAATCGGCCAGATCATTACCCGCCAGACCTCCGTCGATGGTGTCATTACCGGCATTGCCGAAAATCGTATCGTCGTTGCTGCCGCCCACCAGATACGGATCGTCGTAGGGGCTTCCGATAATGGTCCAGGGCTGTGTGCCCAGCAAAAAGCGATAGACCCCAGAGCCCGTGATGACCTGCTCACCCACCAGCGTTACGGTGAAGCCGCCGAAACCGTCAACCCTCAACTCGGCTGGCACATCATAGACCTGGCGCAAGTCAACCCGATTGTCACCCTGATCGCCCTCGATTCGGATATCGGTGGGCGACACGATCTCAAACCAGTCGTTGCCCTCGCCGCCGATCAGCGTATCCCGATCGCTGCCATACAAAAAGTCATTGCCACCACCACCCATGACCACATCTGTACCCGGGCCGCCGTTGAGCGTGTCATTGGCAGAGCCGCCCTTGAGGGTGTCATCGCCCAAGCCGCCGTTGTAGTTGACGGCCAGGTCACCGCCGATGAGCAGGTCGTCACGATCAGTCGCCCGGGCGGGTATGGGATCAAGCAGCACGGTGAACAGGACGGCATCAGCGACCGATGCGAGCGTACTGGCCGCTGAGGTGAACGTGCTCTCAATCCGGTGTTCGCCCGCGCGGGTAAGAAACTCTTGCGGCACCAGGAGCACGACAGTGCCGGTTGCGCGGTGTTGTTCCGTGATCAAGGTCGTCAGCGTGATCTTCTGATCGCGGGGGTTTGTAATAGTGGTGGCAAGGCGGTCACCCGGTGTGGCTCTAGGTGGCAACGAATAGATGAGTCGAACGCCGCCCTGCTCAGCAATATCGGTCCAGTTGACGCTGGCATCTGCCCCGGCTGAGGTCGTAGGCGCCTGCAGTGCGATCGGCGTCTTGGTCAGAACCAGCTCGAACTTGCCCGATACGCGTGGCGCCACGCCGGGTAGTTCAATCTGCGCCTGGTAGACATAACTTTGGCCAGCGGGCAGTTCGGCCAGGGGGGCGCGCAGCGATGAGGCCAGATTACCGTCTTGAAAGCTCCAGCTTTTGCCCAGCACGTCGGCATCGCCGACCGCGACACCATTACGGTAGATGGCAACCCTTTCGGTGCTGCCCAGTGGCAGGTCGAGGCTGCCGATAAGCAGCGGTGAGTCATCGTCGGTGGTGGTGCCTGAAAAGCGCAGACCCGTTGATGGGCCGCGGTTGTCATCAAAGCTGAGAATGGAGACGCGGTTGGCCTGAATGCTGGTACTGAGGGTGGCTGAGCTATTGCCCGCCAGATCGAGCGCGATAAGTTCAAGAGGAGTGCCAGCCGGCAAGGGTTTGTCCAGTCGGATCGCCCAGTTGCCATTCAGACCCGCATATTCGGAAACGCCCAACTCACGACCATCGACTGTGCGGGCCAGTACGCGGCTGCCCAATTCGGTCTGTCCGGATAACCAGAGCCCCTCGGCACTGCCCAGGCTGGGTGCGACGGGCGCGACGGTATCGACCACCAGTTGTGTGCGCAGTGCGATGGTGCTGATATCGCGACCCACATAGGTACTGGCTAGCTCGTAGCGTCCATCTCGCACCAGATCGGTGAGCGGAAAATCGAGCAACAGCCTGCCGGCATCGAGGTTCTCCTGAGCGAGCGTCACACTCAGGATGCGCTCTGCACCTTCAGGGACAGTGACCACGATCCGTACGATGTCACCCAGGCGGGCGCCGCCGGGAAGTCCCACCTCAAAATTGAGTTCGGGCGTTGGGAGTTCGGCATTGTTGATAAAGCCGTCTTCGCCACGGGTTGCAACAACGCCCAGACTGGCCGTGCCGACCGCCTTTTCGGCCAGGGGCGATACATTACCCAGTGCATCGACAGTTCGCGCTTCTATTTTGATGGGTAGGGTCTGGCCTTCTTCGAAGCGGTAGTGCCACAGGCCAGTTTCATCGACCCGTATCTTGATGGGTTCAGCCCGTCGACCCGACAGATCGAGCTGCACGAGCGCAACATCGCTGTCTGGCGTGCCGGTGCCCTGCACCAGAGCGCGGCTGATGCTGAGAACCTTGGGCGCTGCGGGAACGTCCAAGGTAAGACCCAATTGAGCGCCCAGCAGATCGTAGGCAATCAATTTGAACGACGCATTGGCGGGGCCGTCAAGGGCATTAGGCGGCAGGCTGGCGACGAAGCGGGCGTCCGTACCCACTGCAAACTCAAATGACTCTTCAGCGCCCGATGGCAGCGACAAGCGAATGACTTTGATCTTGCCACCCGGCGCGCCCGTGCCGTACAGGGTGAGCGTGCCGTCGGCTGCGCGAATCTGATCGGTGATGCGCACATCGCCAAGCAACCCTTTGCGAAGACGCAGAGCTTCAGCGTCGCCTGTTTGCGCCGTGAAGGTACCCGTACCGTCGCGTGCGGCGGCCAGCGCGATAGAGCTTCCCTGATCGAGAAGACTTGCGCCGACGGCGGTGAGTGCGCCAGGGCGTCCGAGGTCGATGCTGGTTCGAAGTTCGGTCTCGAACTGGTCGAGTGTGTCAGCCACCTTGCCATCGTTGAGGGCATCAACGCCAGACAGCTTGGCCAGAACCAGGCCGTATTTCTCGGCGCTGGAGGGCAGGCCATTAACGCCTTGGACGTTGAAGGCGCTGGAATTGGTGGTGATGGGTGCGCTGGTAAGACTGACACCGCTCAGGCCGAAGGCCTGGGCAACCTGGTTATTGGCCTCTCGCACGGTGGCACTGTTGAGCACCGTGACACCGTCGCTGCGCTCGAGGGTGTCGGTTGCACCCGCCAGCCGCGCAGCCAGTTCGCTGAGTGGCGTGATGCTGAGCTTGACGAAGACCGATGAGCCTGTACGACTGACCTGCGGGTCATTGCTATTGCTGGGGTCAATCACATACACCGCATGCAGCGGCGTATTGATGGAGCGGTTAAGCGCGGTGACCTCATCAAGATAGTTGGCGGCGGCGCCATTGATATCGGTGGCTCGGGCTACGATCGGGCCGGTGTAGTTATTGCCTGCAACTCGAGCAACCCAGCTGCCATCGCTTTTTACCAGGACATGGTCAACCAGCACATCCTGCTCGTTGTAGATGGACAGTGGTTGACCGCGCTCGTTGAAGAGTTTGACGGCAATGCCACCGCTGACCGGGCCCGCGCTGACCGATCCCGAGAACTCGGTGAAGGGTTCGACATAGAAGTTCTGCTCAACCGTCTTGCCGATGCGGCCATCGGCGTCGACCACATTGGCGGTGATCTTCCAGTTACCCCCGATGCTGCTGGGCGCGATTTTGGTGAAATTGGTACTGGTTAGCGCCAGCTTTACGAATCCGTTGGCGCGGTCAGCATCGCTGATCGTGTTTCGGATTTCGCCCGAGCGCGACTCATCTGGGCTCTTTAAAGTAAGAACCAGTGTCGACCCGGCGGGCGTGCCGTTATCGAGAATGACCAGAACCTCAGAACTATCGGATAGCTCTAAGCGGGTGAGGGTGCCGTCGGAGGCCTCTGAAAGGCTTACCGTTTTGGGCGCTGGTGGAGGTGGCGGAGCGGGTGCAGGTGCAGGTGCTGCGGTGGGTGCGGGCGCACCTCCACCGCCGCCGCCGCCCCCACCCGCGAGACCCAGACCCAGAAGGCCTGCACCGACACCTGCCAGCGGGCTGACGGCAGCGCCCGCCGCGGCGCCCGCTGCTGCCCCCGCACCGGCTGCTGTGCCAGCTGCCGCGCTGGCGCTGGCGGCCGCTCCCGCAGCTGCGGGCGCAGCCAGCACCGGGGCGGCCAAGACCGGCACCGGAGCCAAGGCCAACTGCATCGGGTTTTCACCGAGTGTGTCGAGGCTGACGGCCTCGCCGCTACTGGTTACATAATGCCAGCGGTTGTCGCCAGGTCGGGTTCCGAGTTGATTGGCGTCCTCGCCGGACTCGTCAAAGTAGCTTTCAATGACGAGTTGCGAGGAATCGTTTTCACCGAGAAGCAGAATCAGGGACTTGCCCAGGCGCCGCGCCTTGAGATTACGCAGCGGACGACCGTTTGAGGGGTCTTGAACCTCAAAGGTTTCGCCGGAGCGGGCGCCTATCCGGGTGGTTCTGCCGGCCGGAACCACAATCTGACGCGCGCTGTCAGCCTCAGCCGACCAGGCAAGTACACGGTAAGACTTGCGTGCGGCATCCCGAGAAAAACTGAGTTCCATTACAACATCCCCTGGCTTGCCACCGTCTGGTCCGCGCGCGGACGCGACTATCAACCGGCGATCGATCGCTCGCCACCGCGGCGCTCAGATCGCATAACTTCCCCACCGTTGAATCAATCGGCGGCGCGGGGGGAAACTTTAGTCAAATGAGCCATGGGTGCTACGGCATTGTTCACAACTGAGACGATTCCGGGCTTATGGTTTCGCCCATGCCAATCCAGGCATCGTTGAACCAGCCATAAACGAGTTCGGCGCAGCCTGAGTCGGCCATTAGAGCCTGGCATTCAAGGGGGCTGAGCGCGCGTCGATCGGCCAGTCGTCTTAAAAGGCCAGCGCCCTTGCGGGGCAGTTCGAAGGCTTCGCCATTCAGGAAGAGCAGGCGCGAGCGGTAGAGGATACGGCTGCGGGGATCTACATGCAGACCCCGCTTGACCACTCGTAACGCGAAGCTGCGCCGGCTTAAGACCTGGTGTGCCTCGAACCAAACAGTCGGTTTGGGCTCGGTGAGGTAGCAGCCTATGAAGCGCTCGATGTCCGCGCGCGCGGGTCGCCACTGGCTGGCCCAGGCCTCAAGACCTGCTGCCATATCGGCAGGCAGGCGAGCCGGGTTGCGACTGGGCGGCCGCCCAGCGTCTGAAAATCGGGGGTCCTGACCACCGGGCTGATCGGCCGCCTGTGCCAGGAACTCGCGCAGGAATTCGTGTCGGGAGGGGGCGCGAAAGCCGATCGAGCAGGTCATGCAGGGGCCCTGCGCCACTCCATCATGCTGCCAGCCCGGAGGGAGGTACAGCATGTCGCCGGGCTCCAGGACCCATTCCTCGGTCGGTTCGAAGCGGTCGAGAATCTTGAGTGGAAGCCCGTCGATCAGCCGATTGTCGCCGGGCGGTGCGATCCGCCAGCGACGCCGCCCCCAGGCCTGCAGCAGAAACACGTCATAGGAGTCCACATGCGGACCCACGCCGCCCTGATCGCTGGCCAGGCTGATCATCAGATCGTCGAGGCGGGCATCGGGCAGAAAACGAAAGCGCGACAGCAGCTGGTGCGCCGCCGGGGCGTGAAGATCGACCCCCTGAACCAATAAGGTCCAGCGTTTTCGGTTTAACGAGGGTAGGTCTTCTGTCTGGAAAGGGCCATGTTCAATCTGCCATCGTCCGTTAAATGCAGTGATCAGTCGTGATTCGACACCGTCGTGGGCAGCCAGATCGAAGAGCGACTGTACGTCTAGCGGGGCCGCGCCGTCGCGCATTGCCTGGCGCACCAGTAGCGGTCGTCGTTGCCAGTGACGCCTGAGGAAGTCGTCTACACTGAGTGCTCCCAGCAGGCCCTCTGTGGCGGTACGAACCGATCGCGAGGCTTTGTTGATCGGTTTGACTTCTGAGCCCCGAGGTTGACGGGTTTGGGGGATAAGCCGTGGGGTACGCTGGGTCATATTGAGCAGATTCGGTCGCGTTGATCGTGAGGAGCGGGCGCCATGTCAGAGGTGGTATCGGCTGGAATGTGGGTAGAGCTGAGATATAGCGTCACCGATGCACAGGGCGAACCCATCGAGCCCGATGAGCGCGGCCTGACCTATCTGCACGGTGGGTTCGGCGCGGTGTTTGCGCGACTGGAGGCCGCACTGGAAGGACAGTCGGCAGGTTTCAGCACCACCGTTCATCTCGAGCCCGAGGATACTTTTGGTGATTATGACGCGTCCCTGGTTCATCTGGCCTCGCGAGAGCACTTTCCCGAGCATCTGGAGTCAGGCATGGGATTTCAGGGTGTGCCCGGTGTTCCCGACGATGGCCGCATTTACGTCGCTACGGATTTCACCGAGGATACCGTGGTGCTGGATGGCAACCACCCACTGGCGGGAATGGCGCTGCGCTTTCAACTGCGCATCGTGTCGATGAAGCCCGCCAGCGA
>JBDLQY010000081.1:0-2655 GCA_039800325.1 Pseudomonadota bacterium
AGTCGATGGTGCGGGTCTGCCCGCCAATAGCCGACTCAGTCAGACCAAAGGCTGTCACATCACTCAAGGTGCCCGCGCCACCGGTAAAGCCATTGGCAACACTGCGTGCCTGGATGACGATATCGCCGCCATTGACGCCAGCCAGGTTTACAAATCCTTTGTAAGTAACCGGCGCCGCAGTGCTGCCCGTAAAGCCCGCCTTGGCGGCTGCGGTGCCCGTGATGATGATGTCATTGCCGGTGGTATTGCTCAGCGTGATCGTGCCGTCAGATGCCAGGCTTGCAGTAATTCCCGACACGTCCCGGCTGATGTTTGCAACCAGTGCGCTGACGCTACTGGCTGCGGCCACCGAGGTTCCGTTAATCACCAGATCGCCCACAGCAAAACTGGTGGCGGTTGGCTTGTCAGAGCTGAGTGAATTAGACGCCGTCGCGACCACCTGGTGTTGCGCGGTATTGCTGTTGATGGCGGACGCCAGCGCCGCGGCGACATTTGTGGTGGCCGTCAAAGTGGCCGCGCTGGTAAACGCCGCCTTGCCGTTAATGAGAACATCATCGCTGGCGATACCCTGGATGACACCTACGCGCGCAGACGTGATCTGAGGGGTACCGAGCTTGGTGTCGACGTTATTGGCGATCAGCGTCCAGTCACCGCTTGACCAGGCCAGATCAGAATCAGCACCGTAAATCGCAAGCCTGGTGGGGTCGCCTGCCGAGCCGTCGCTGGCGCTGGTCAGGCGTAGCGCGTTGATGGTGGTGGGCGCGCTGTAAGCAACCGTCAGGCCTGAGCCTGCTTTATCGGTGTTGGCGTAACGGGTTGCAGGATTAGCGTCAAAGGCGTTACCCACACCCTGCCCGGCTACCGTGTTGGCCGAGGACGCCGACTGCGACAGACGATTCACCGCAGGAACTTCAGGCACCACCTGCGTAAAGCGCACGTACCTGTCGACCACCGCCTTTTGCGCGGCAGTGAGCGTGCCATAAGTCGCATTGGCAGCCGGAATAATCGAGTTGCCCCAATCAGCTGCACTCAGCACCTCGTCGAACTTGACGTACTTGTCGACCACGGCTTTCTGAGCCGTGGTCAGCCCTGAATACGCCGTATTAGCCGCTGGCTTGAGGGTATCGCCCCAGTCGGCAACCGCAATCGCCTGATTGAACTTCACATAGCGATCGACAACCGACTTTTGCGCTGCGCTTAGACTGCCGTAGGCGGTACCTGCCGCTGGCGCAATGACCGAGTTCCAGTGCTGGTCTTCGATCACCTGCGCAAAATTAATGGAAGCGACATCGATCCACTCCTGGCGCGGTACCGTGTTGTAATCAAACGGCACGCTCATCCAGTAGTCGGCTGCAATCCCCAGGTAATCGTAGTAATAGTTGAGGTGATTGGCCACCACGATGCGCTGTGCAATCGTGAGGTCCGTAAAGGCAGCATTGGCGGCGGGCGCAGGCACGCCGGCTGCGGCCCAGTTGATGTCGGCATTGTTATAGTCAGCCGACACACCCTGCGCGAAGGTGGTACGAATCTGACGATCGGCCGGGGCATCGGCATCGTAGTAGACGGTGCCTTGATACGCGGTATACCCCAGATGGGCAGCCACCTTGGCCTTCTGCTCAGCCGTCATCGCCGAGAACGCTGTGTTGCTGGCCGGCGCAGTGACCGTACCCCAGTTCACAGCGGCAGGATCAAACCCGACCATGGGCCCATCAGCGATGCTGGTCTTGAAGACACCCGTGACCGCATTGAAGAAACCACCGTCCTTGTAGACGGTGTATCCGCGATCAGCAGCAATCTGATCACGCACGGTCTCCGGTAAATCGGCGAACGGCGTGTAGTTGGACATCGAAACGACGGATACCGAATTGCCCAGCGGCAGCTTGGCCGTGTTGGTGATGATCGTCCGTAGGGTCGGACTGGTCGCGCCTGCCGGGTTGATGTTGCCGGCATTCAGTTGCCCAATGAAGCGCTCGATATCGGCCGCCGCTGTCACCTTGGTCAGCGTGCGCCCATTGAGGGTGTTGAAATACTCGGCGAAATCGTCCTGAACCTCTGACGCTTCCAGCGTCATCGCGCCAGCCGCCGTAACCGATCCCGCCAGCTTCATCTCGCCCGCGGTGCGCATGATGAGCCTGGCATCACGCCCCGTCAGGATGGCATTGTTATCGTCGTCAAACCGTGCACCCGACACCACTGCACTACCGGACAGGATGTGAATAAAGCCGCTCGCATCAACTTCTATCAGGCCGCGATCCTGTCGCGCAGCCATGGTACCGCCCTCTAGAAGGGTCAGGCCAGTACCGGCATCCACGGTGATCTTGGAGTCTGTACCCTGGGCAAAAATGCCTGTTGCACTGTAGATAGAGTGACTGGTGGTGATGCGGACTTCGCTGTTGTTGCTAAGCGATTGAATGGTGCTGCCCTTGTCAGCGGTAAGACTGTTGATCTCATCGCCATACGTGACAAAGCCGTTCTGACCTGTGCTGGCCGAGATATTGATATCAACCAGATTGTTGGCCTTCACCCAGCCCATCACCAGCATCTGATCGGAGACGTCGATATCAAGATGCGGGGCCAGCAGACCGGAATCGGCTGGGCCCAGGGGGTCGCGCGCATTCTGGCGTTCGACTTTGAGGAAACGGGATTGCAGGTTGA
>JBDLQY010000082.1:0-3346 GCA_039800325.1 Pseudomonadota bacterium
GCAGCTTCCACCTCTTTGCGTGGCACGGTGTCTGATAACTCGCGCAAGCGAGCCAGACGCTTTTCGGCAAGCGCCTTGGCAGCCCGAATCTCAGCCAACTGGGCCAATTGGCTCGCTTTCTCCAGGGGAGCAACAGCCGAGATCACATAGGCCAGTACCTCGCCCTTTTTCACAGTCTGACCTGCGTTGGGCAAGCCATTGGGGCCGGGCTCGATTCGCCCGGCGTTGATGGGTTGGACTTTCCCGCCTGCGTTGGGGTCCATCAGCACCCGCCCGTTGAGTTCAAGGGCACGCGGCAGTTCGGCCGTCTCCACTACCAGCGTTCTGACATTGAGTTGGCGCTGGGCAGGCTTGGGCAGGAAGACGCTCCCATCAGCCATGCGCTGTGGGCCGCTGGAATGCGTGACGACAGGTGCCACGCCGTGGGCATGAACCCCGTCAGCGAACGATTGCAACCCAGCACCCGCAAGACCCAAAGTTGTGACGAGAGCGAACCGGTGGAGCTTTTGTGCAGTGTTTTTTGCTTGCATCTGGATGGCCCCTTAAGCGCGACGAGCCTGTTGACGGAATCGGACGATGGCACCCAGCGTCAGCAGCGCAATCAATCCTGCGCCGATCCATATGGCAATCGCATTCCATGAATAACGAAGGCCTGCCATGCCTTCGTCTGCTTGCAAATCGAGGTCGGCAGCAAGTAAATCTGACAGGTCACCAGCCTGGATGGTCGCAGTGATCGCCATCACGCCTGGCTTAAGCGTGTCCTTCAGGATGACCTCGTACTCACCCTCACCATGCTTTTCCGCTTTGTATTTATTTCCTCCGATCTCGATCTCGATCTGGGCACCATTAATGGGGCTGTTGTCTTTAAAGCGATCCAGATAAAGCGTGATCAACTTTCCATTGACGACGCCGACCAGTTCCAGATCCTCGGAGGCCGCAGCGAAACGCGGCAGCGCTGGCCCCGTGGCATGGGGAGCCGCGTCGCCATGGTCGTGGCCAGGTCCGGCAATAGCCAACGGGCTGGTCAGGGCGAATATCAGTGCCAGGAGGATGGCCGCTTTTGAGTAAATGAGCTTCATCGTGTTCCTTGTTTTTTGTAGGGCGTTACCGTCACAGGGGAAGCAACCCCTCGGACTGACGTAATGCCGAAATGGCGGCGGCTAGATCAATTCGGCTCCGAGCTTCTTGCCGTTCTGCTTCGACTACCTCGGCCTCGATGCGCAAGCGGGTCGGTAGATCGGTCTCGCCTAGCCTGAACGACTTGTCAAAGAACCCGCGGGACTCCCTGGCCAGTTTGGCTCTTCGCTGAGCTGCGTCGAGTTGGGTACGCGCGGCCTCCACCCGAGCAACAGCCCCGCGCTGATCGGCTTGAATTCGGTCCTTCTCAAGGATCAGTTGTGACTGCGCTTCAAGTGCTTCTGCCTGGGCTGTCGCGATACGGGCGTCATGCCTGGGGCCGGCAGCCAACGGCACTCGAATGCCGATCAGAACAGTCTGGCCATACCGCTCTCCAAATGCCCCACGGTCGCGAGTGGTGGCGACCGTCAGTTCAGGGTTTGACCGTTTCTGGGTGCCGATAAGACCGGCCGTGCGCTCGGCAATGGCGATGCGGTCTTCCAACTCTGCAAGCAACGGATGAGGGCCTAATTGGGCAGGCGCTGGTGTCGGTTCACCCGCTTCGTTGTTGATCGATTCACGCGGAGCCAGCCCGCCCGTGAGCGCAGCGATCTGCGCCGAAGCAACGGCCGATGCAGCCTGGGCCTGAGCGGCAAGCGCTTCGGCCGCTGCCACAGCGCCCTCTGCCTGGTTCTGGTCTGACCGGGCTAGGTCACCTGCCTGTGTCCTCCTCGCAACGTCTGCGGCCAGCCGTCGGGCGTTGGCCAACTGCTCACGCGCCAGCTCAGCATCCACGCGAGCGCGCTGCCAGCTCCACCAAGCGTCCCTGACGGAGGCGGCGAGCCGCAGTTGTGAGGCGAGAAGCCGGCGCTCGACAAAAGAGACTTCGGCCTGCGCCAGCTCGGCACTGGCCGTGCGCTGACCAGGGAGCCAGAGCGGAACAGCGATGCCGAATTCGGCTTCACGCGCACCGTTGTTACCAGTCGTTCGGTCGGACCGCTGACTGATCTCCAGCGATGGCGCCTCGGGAGACAGCAGGCCAGCGGCTTTGGCCTGGGCCTGCGCGGCGTCACGGCGCGCCTGGAGCGCACGCGCATCGGGCTGCCTTTGCCAAGCTGTCTCGAAAACCTCCTTTAATGAGGCCGCGCCGGTTGGTGCCGCGGCGGAACTACCCTGTGCCTGCGCGCTCAGGACCCAACAAGTCAGGGTAACGATCGACAGCACAAATCGAAGGGGCGCTATCCATTTTTCACTCAAACGCATGACTCATCTCCAGTGGTGGAAACATCCAAACATCCAAGGAGATCAGCGAGCAGTGACGCAGAAGTCGCAGGCTTCAGTGGGCAACGCTCAACGCGTCATACACATCAGCCCACAAGGGATTCGAAAGAGGGAAGAGAAAACCCGAGGCTCGCCGATCAGGCAAGCGTGAGCCACTGAGGCCTTTCAGGCCGCTCCGTGTGCGCCCGGGAGGGGTTGACCAGGTAGTCGAATTGATGGTCCTGATCTGTCGCTGCCGCAGGCATATTCAGATCACTGGTCAGAGCCGCGGCACACCCCAAGTGACAGGCTGCACAGTCGCTATGGACCCCAGCCGATGGAGCCCCATCTTTGCCTGACTCATGGTGATCAGCCGCGTGATGGTTGTGGGTGTGGAATCCCGGGTGGTTGGCAGTCACGCCGGCTTCATGTTGGCAATATCCAACCGCTGCTGCCCAGCTGAACTGCAAGGGCAACACGACCAACAAAAACATCGCCAAGTACTTTTTCATCGAACCGAATTGTACTGAGAGGGGGCTTGATGTGTCGTTCCCCCAGGCGGTACAGGGGTACTTTTCCGGAGCCGGGTCGCCAATTACAACCACCCGTCTTTCGTTCTGACACGTGCCACAAATCATCATCCTTGACTGAATTGTTGAATTGAATGAAAGCTAGCTAAAGACGGTGATCGATCAGTTGCATCCCATATGGCGCCGATACATCTCCGGGTTATGCCCAGTGGGGATGTTTTTACATGGATCCTCGGCATATCCGCGAAGAATGTTGTATCGCTTGATCTGCTCGGGTTTGAGGAAATGCACCGTCTTGAAATGCTGAGACAGATGGATGAAGCGAAGCTCTGTCCTGGCCGACTCAGCTTCTGCGAGCAGACGGCGCAGTGATGCCTCGTCCACCGCCCCCTTCGCAAAGGCCGTCTCCAGGGCTGATTCGGCAGCGATCAGACGCTCGC
>JBDLQY010000083.1:0-11152 GCA_039800325.1 Pseudomonadota bacterium
TGTGCCAGGCTGCAGAGCCACTCCGACCTGCCCAGCCGGAATGCGCTGCGCAACCCGCAAACGCGTGCCCGAGCCCACCTTAAAATCAGCCGTACGCACGGCGTACCCATCCATCTGGGTATTGTCCATGGGCGGTACATTGATGGCTGAACGTACATCTTCGGCGAGCACGCGGCCACAGGCCTCTAGCGTGGACACCACCTGAGTGCCATCGACCACCTGAGCCTGCGCGACCAGGCTGTTAAGCGCCTGATCAAACTCGAGCAAGGGCGGCTTCACGCGCGTGAGTGCGGCGCACATCGGGCCGCAATGTAATCCTTGAGCATGGGCACATCCACCGGCATGAGCGCAAAGCGCTGCGTACGGCTTTCGATGCCGTCGAAGGCGGGTGGTCTTGGAGCGGAACGACCCAGGGCCTCAAGAATGGTGTCAGAAAATTTGGCCGGCAAGGCGGTTTCGAGACAGATCATGGGAACGCCAGGCTCTCGCCAGGACGCAGCCACAAACAAGCCATCAGCTGTATGCGTATCGACCACTCGGCCGTAGCGCTCAGCCGCATCGCGGATGGTCTGCAGGCGGTTGGCGTGACGGCTGCTGCCCGAGCAGAATCCAAAGCGCGCAATACCGGCAAACTCGGAGGTGCCGCCCAGATCGAACTCACCGGTTCGATCGAGCGTGCGCCACAAGTCAGCCACGCGCGCTGCATCTCGGTTTAGAAGATCGAACACAAAGCGCTCGAAATTAGACGCCTTGCTGATATCCATGGACGGGCTCGAGGTTTGCCAGGTTTCAGCCGAGCCGCGCACCCGATAACGACCGGTGCGAAAAAATTCATCGAGCACATCGTTTTCGTTGGTGGCCACCACCAGGCGGGCGATTGGAAGTCCCATGCTGCGCGCAATGTGGCCGGCCAGTACGTTGCCGAAATTACCAGACGGCACCGAGAACGACACCTTTTGCTGGTTGTCGGTGGTCGCTGCGAAGTAGGCCTTGAAGTAGTAAACGACCTGAGCGACAACGCGAGCCCAATTGATCGAATTGACCGTGCCGATGGCGAAACGACTCTTGAACGACAAATCATTAGACACGGCCTTGACCATATCCTGGCAGTCGTCGAAAACACCTCGAACCGCGATGTTAAAAATATTCGCATCGGGTAAGGAATACATCTGCGCGGCCTGGAAGGCACTCATGCGACCGTACGGCGACAGCATGAACACACGCACGCCGTGCCGACCGCGCATAGCGTATTCAGCGGCGCTTCCGGTATCCCCCGAGGTCGCCCCGAGAATATTCAACTCGCGGCCCTCGCGCGCCAGCACGTGCTCAAAGAGCCTGCCCAGCAACTGCATGGCCACGTCTTTAAAGGCAAGGGTTGGGCCATTGGACAAGTGCAGCAGATGCAGCCCAGGTTCAAGCGTAGACAGCGGTGTGACCTCATCGCTGCCAAAGACCTCAGCGCAGTAGGCCGAGCGCACCATGTCACGCAGCGCCTGCGCATCGATATCGTCGGCGTATAGCCGCAAAATTTCATAAGCCAGATCGGCATATGACAGACCACGCCATGCTGAGAGCGTGGCAGAGTCAACCTGCGGATAATGTTGTGGTACGACCAGACCGCCGTCAGGCGCAAGGCCACCCAGCAAAATGTCGCTGAAAGCAGTGGGGCTGAGACCACCCCGCGTTGATTCGTATTTCACGAAAGCTCTTCCATACGGATACGCACCGGCTTGGACAGAACCGTGGTCAGCGCCTCAATACGGGACAAGGCTGCATTAACCCGCCCTTCGACGGTGGCATGTGTGAGCAGAATGAAATCAGTCTGGCGTTCACCCTCGCCAGCCTCGCGCTGCAGGGCAGCGTCGATGGAAATACCTGCATCGGCGAGAATGCGCGTGACATCGGCCAGCACACCCGGCTGGTCAGCCACCCGCATACGCAGGTAATAGGCACTGAACGCTTCTTCGATGGGCAGAATGCGAATATCAGACAGCGCATCAGGCTGAAACGCCAGGTGCGGTACCCGATTCTCGGGATCAGCGGTGAACATGCGGGTGATATCGACCAGATCGGCGATCACGGCGCTAGCCGTGGGCTCTGCGCCTGCGCCTTTGCCGTAGTAAAGCGTGTGGCCGACAGCATCACCTTTCACCAGCACCGCATTCATCGCACCTTCTACGTTGGCAATAAGACGGCGAGCTGGAATCAGTGTGGGGTGCACGCGCAACTCAATACCTGCCGCCGCCTCGGGGGTTGCATCACGGCGCCGGGCGACTCCCAGAAGTTTGATGCGATAACCCAGCTGCTCGGCGTAGCGAATGTCTTCGCTTTGCAGCTGCGTGATGCCCTCAACATGGCAACGATCGAACTGCATGGGCACACCGAATGCAATAGCAGCAAGAATGGTGGCCTTGTGGGCGGCGTCAATGCCTTCAATGTCGAAGGTGGGGTCGGCCTCAGCGTAGCCCAAACGCTGAGCCTCTGCCAACACGCTGGCAAAGGGCAACCCCTTGTCGCGCATTTCGCTCAGAATGAAATTGGTCGTGCCATTGATGATGCCGGCGATCCATTCGATACGGTTGGCCGTCAGCCCTTCCCGCAGGGCCTTGATGATGGGGATACCGCCAGCAACCGCAGCCTCGAACGCCACCATGACACCGCGCTGCGAGGCAGCGCGAAAAATTTCATTGCCATGGGTTGCCAACAAAGCCTTGTTGGCAGTAACCACATGCTTACCGTTTGCGATGGCCTCAAGCACAAGAGTTTTAGCGATACCGTATCCCCCGATGAGCTCGATAACGACATCGATATCGGGGTCTCGGACCACCGACAGGGCGTCGGCAGTTACTTTGACCGATTCGCCCACCAGCGCGCGCGCGCGCTGCGTATCAAGGTCAGCCACGGCCGTAATGGCGATAGCACGTCCGGCACGACGCATGATTTCAGTCTGGTTGCGCCGAAGTACCGCGAAAGTTCCGCTGCCGACCGTTCCGATGCCTAGCAGCCCCACACGAATCGCTTGACTGCTCATGCTGCATGCCTCCGGCGATACGCCTCAAGGAATCGGCCAAAGCGCCCAATGGCAATCTCGAGATCATCGCCATTGGGAAGAAATACGATACGCAGATGATCCGTGGCAGGCCAGTTAAATCCCGTTCCCTGCACCACCAGCACGTGCTCCTGCTCGAGCAACTCAAGAATAAACTGCTGGTCATCCGCAATGGGATATATCGCGGGATCGAGTCGCGGAAACAGATACAGGGCGGCCTCGGGCTTCACACAGCTGACTCCCGGCAGCTGTGTGATGAGTTGCCAGGCCAACTCACGCTGTTTGTGCAGTCGCCCGCCCGGCGCAATCAGGTCATCAATACTTTGGCGTCCACCCAGAGCTGTTTGAATCGCGAACTGACCTGGCACATTGGCGCACAGACGCATAGAGGCCAGAATGCCCAGGCCCTCTATGTAATCGGTAGCTCGGCGCTTATCTCCCGAGACGATCATCCAGCCACTGCGATAGCCGCAGGCACGGTAGTTCTTGGACAGCCCATTAAAGGTAATAAACAGCAGATCGTCGGCTAACGAGGCAATCGAGACATGCTTTTTGCCGTCGTAGACCATCTTGTCGTAGATCTCGTCGGCAAACACAATCAGCTGATGCCGGCGCGCGATGTCGACTAGCGCGCGCAGCATGTCGATGGGATACAGCGCGCCGGTAGGATTATTGGGATTGATGATCACCAGTGCCCGCGTGCGCGGCGTAATCTTCGCCTCGAGGTCGTCTAGGGCCGGCAACCAACCACTGCCCTCATCGCACAAATAATGCCGCGGGGTGCCGCCTGCGAGACTGACCGCAGCCGTCCAAAGGGGGTAATCAGGTGCCGGCACCAGCACCTGATCGCCATCATCGAGCAGGGCCTGCATGGCCATTACGATAAGCTCAGACACGCCGTTGCCGGTGGTGATGTCATCAAGCTGCACGCCGGCAATGCCCTTGGTCTGGGCATACTGCATGATGGCCTTACGCGCGGCGAATAGGCCACGCGAATCAGAGTAACCCGACGCATTGGGCAGGTTGATCACCACATCGTGAACAACCTCATCGGGCGCTTCAAAGCCGAAGGGCGCGAGGTTGCCAATGTTGAGCTTGATGATGCGATGGCCCTCCTCTTCGAGGATGCGCGAGCGGGCCATCACAGGGCCGCGAATGTCGTAGCAGACATTGGCCAGTTTGGCGGATTTTTGGATGGTTTTCATGGTCACTGCTATTCTAACTTCACCCCGTTATCTCTCAGAGCGCACCACGTGAAGCTGCATGCCGACCCCTCTTCAGCTCTTAATACCGTGACCGGCTACGGTCCAGGCTGGATCGAAGTCAACCGGCAACGGCATGAAACCGCCATTTTGGTCATGCCCGAGGGCATGGTCGACGCCTGGCCGCATACTCAGATTGAAACCATTGATTCCGCCAGCCTCGACTCCGTGGCGGCACTCAAGCCTGAGATCGTACTGCTGGGAACGGGGCCTGCTCAGCGTTTTCCGCATCCGCGTCTGGCAGCATCGCTCGCCCGTCACCGTATCGGCCTTGACGTGATGGACACGCGCGCCGCCTGCCGCACCTATAACATTCTGATGAGCGAAGGCCGCCAGGTGGCAGCCATATTGCTGCTGCCGTAAAGCCGCAAACCCCCGCTAAGCTCAGAGCGCCTCGGCCGCGAAATCGGCCAGACGCGAGCGCTCTCCGCGCTGTAAGGTGACATGACCAGAGTGAGCCCAGCCCTTGAATCGGTCAACCACGTACGTCAGCCCGGAGGAACCCTCAGTGAGATAGGGCGTGTCTATCTGCGCGATATTGCCCAGACACACCACCTTGGTACCTGGCCCTGCTCGGGTAATCAGGGTCTTCATCTGCTTGGGGGTCAGGTTTTGCGCTTCATCGATGATGAGAAATTTATTGATGAAGGTACGTCCACGCATGAACGACAGCGCTTTTACCTTGATGCGCGCACGCAGAAGATCGGCAGATGCCGATCTGCCCCAGTCACCGGCGCTGGGGTCGCCCTTGTTAAGCACCTCAAGGTTGTCTTCCAGAGCCCCCATCCAGGGCTGCATTTTTTCTTCTTCGGTGCCCGGCAGATAACCAATGTCTTCACCCACGGGCACCGTGGCCCGGGTGATGATGATCTCTGAGTAACGCCGGCCCTCCATCACCTGAGCAATGCCAGAGGCCAGCGTGAGCAGCGTTTTACCGGTACCCGCCTGACCCAGCAGGGTGACGAAATCAATGTCGGCATCCATCAGCAGATTAAGGGCGAAGTTCTGCTCGCGGTTGCGCGCCCCGACTCCCCAGACCGCGTTCTTGTGGTGGGTGTAGTCACGCAGGGTCTGCAGCACCGCGGTGCGCCCAGCGATTTCGCGAACGCGCGCCACCAGAGGTAACTCGCCCTCAAAGTGTACGAACTGATTGAGCAGTAGCTTGCTGACTAGGGGTCCGCTGATTCGATAGAAAGTACTGCCATTCTGCTGCCACGACTCCATGCCCTTGCCGTGCCGGTCCCAGAAGTCAGCGGGTAACTGCAGCGTACCGGTATAGAGCAGGTCGGTATCTTCAAGAACATGGTCGTTGAAGTAGTCCTCTGCGCTCAGACCCAGGGCATGCGCCTTGATGCGCATGTTGATGTCTTTGGAGACCAGCACCACAGGCCGGTCCGGATGCAACTCTTTCAGCGCTCGGACAACTCCCAGAATCTGGTTATCGGCCTTGCCGACCGGCAGACTGGCGGGCAAGAGCGCGGCGAAGGTCTGCGTCTGAAAAAATAACCGACCACCCGCCTCGCGACTGCCCAAGGCTGCCAGTGGTACACCCGCGTCGATATCGGCATTGGCGGCCGCGATCAGGGCATCCAGGCTGCGACTGACCTGGCGTACATTGCGGGAGACTTCCGACATGCCCTTCTTGTGGCTGTCGAGCTCTTCCAGCGTCATGATGGGCAGATAAATATCGTGCTCATCGAAGCGGAACAGGCTGCTGGGGTCATGCATGAGCACATTGGTGTCCAGCACGAAGAGCTTGCGCGCCTCAGACGAAGCACCCCGCACCGGCTGAGCTGTTCTGCCGCCGGTCATCGCGACGACTGAGCTTCTTGTGGTGCTGACGGCGCTCGGCGCAACCGAGCTTGCGCGGCGCGTTGCTGGGGCGCTGTCGGCGCGGGCTCGATCCGTCTTGCGCGATGCCTTTGCAGGCACCGCGGTCGGAGCCTGCGCATGCTCACCCGAGCTGGCCGCAACGACCAGTACCGTAGTAGGCTTATCGACGACCGGGAGAGACGCCGGGGGCGGTTGACCCACGCCTGGCTCAGCGCGGTCTGATCGGCGGGCGACTGGCTTGAGCGCGCGCGCACGCGATGCTTGCGCATCTTCGGGTCGAACACGACTGGCCGGCCCTGAGGGCGGTTTGGGTAAAGGCATTAATCAGCCTGCGTAACCGCGGCAAGCACTTCTTCGACATGGCCGGCCACCTTAACCCCACGCCACTCGCGCACCAGGCAGCCCTGGGCGTCGATGAGAAACGTCGAGCGCTCAACACCGCGAACCTGCTTGCCATACATGTTCTTGAGCTTCATGACGCCGAACTGCTCACATAACACTTCATCGGCATCGCTGATGAGGTCAAAGGGCAGCTCGAGCTTGGTGCGAAAACCCTCATGCGAGCGCACACTGTCGCGAGACACCCCCAAAATTACCGCGCCGTGCTTTACAAAATGTTTGTGCTGATCACGGAACTCACCGGCTTCTGTGGTGCAGCCAGGCGTGTTGTCTTTTGGATAGAAGTACAACACCAGTTTTTTACCGCGTAAAGCCGAAAGACGCACAGTGCCCTGCGTGGCCGTCGCTTCAAAATCGGGAACTGGTTTGCCGGTCTGGACACTCAAGATAGCCCTCATCTGCTCAGGATTCGGGCATGACTGCCCGGATGCAAATAACCTTACCACAGCACCTATAACAACTTGACGATTGGGCAGCGACAACCCCGGAAAAGCCTGATCTC
Organism: Pseudomonadota bacterium; assembly: GCA_039800325.1. Classification (GTDB taxonomy): domain Bacteria; phylum Pseudomonadota; class Gammaproteobacteria; order Burkholderiales; family Burkholderiaceae_E; genus SYIM01. Next base: position 7,046 of record JBDLQY010000083.1, read on the forward strand.
AACCGGACGCCCCATAGCCACCGCCTGAAGCGAAGTTCTCAAACCGGGTATGAGCCCCCACAAAGGTCAGACGCACGGTACCGATGGGACCGTTACGCTGTTTGCCAATGATGATTTCAGCCGTACCCTTATCTGCGGAATCGGCGTTGTAGACCTCATCACGATAAATAAAGATGATGACGTCGGCGTCCTGCTCGATAGCCCCTGACTCGCGCAGATCGGACATCACGGGTCGTTTATTGGGCCGCTGTTCAAGCGAACGATTAAGCTGCGACAGCGCGATAACCGGGCAGTCGAGCTCTTTTGCAAGCGCCTTCAGCGAACGGGAGATTTCCGAGATTTCGGTGGCTCGATTTTCGCCCGCCGATGTCGCCGACATGAGCTGAAGGTAGTCGACAATAACCAGGCCCAGCTTGCCGCACTGACGCGCCAGACGTCTGGCACGGGCTCGCAGATCGAGGGCGCTGAGGGCCGGCGTTTCGTCGACATGCAATGGAGCATCCTGCATCTTGCCAATGGCACTGGTCAGACGCGGCCAATCGTCGTCATTCAGACGACCTGTACGTACGCGCTGCTGATCAAGCCTACCCGCCGAGCAGAGCAGACGCATCGCTAACTGTGTGGCGCCCATCTCCATGCTGAAGACAGCCACCGGCATCTGCTGCTCAACGGCCACATGCTCGCCAATATTCATGGCAAAGCTGGTCTTGCCCATCGATGGACGCCCCGCCACGATGATCAGATCACCCGGCTGCATGCCGGAGGTCATGCGATCGAGATCAACAAAGCCCGTGGCAACCCCGGTGACGTCACTGGGATTGTCTTGGCTGTAGAGCTCATCGATGCGCTCGACCACCTTACCGAGCAGATCCTGCAAGGGCTTGAATCCTGCCTGCCCGCGCGCCCCCTCTTCAGAAATCTGAAAAATTTTTGCCTCGGCCTCGTCGAGGACCTGGCGCGTATCACGCCCCTGCGGATTGAGGGCGGCGGTGGCGATTTCATCGGAGGTGGACACCAGCCTGCGCAGAACCGAGCGATCTCGAACGATTTCGGCATAGCGCCGAATGTTGGCTGCCGACGCCGTCTCAGTCGCGAGCGCATTAAGGTAGGCCAATCCGCCAGCTTCATCGGCCTGGCCTACTCCCTGTAAAGCCTCCAGGACCGTGACCACATCTGCAGGCTGGGTTCGTTCGATAAGCCGGGCAATCTGTTTCCAGATCAGGCGATGATCATGTCGATAAAAATCTTCCTCGCGCAGCACATCAGCTACGCGATCAAACGCCGAGTTATCCAGCAGCAGACCGCCAAGAACCGACTGCTCAGCCTCAATGGAATGCGGCGGCACTCGAAGCGCAGCAACCTGTGGATCAGACACTGGAAACGCAGAGACGGCCATTCGGGGTTCGCGACTTGAAAGCGAGTGACAACGACCACCACTCTAACAAATGACGAGGGGCGCCCAAGCGCCCCTCGCGACGGATGCCGTTAGGCCTGAGATCAGGCGGTTTCGCCCAGCACCGACACGGTGATCTCGACCACCACATCATGGTGCAAACCAATTTCGACCTTGAAGTCGCCCACACTCTTGAGCGGGCCGTTCGGCATGCGTACCTGCGCCTTAGCCACCTCGAAGCCCTGTTTGCTCAGACCCTCGGCGATGTCAAAGTTGGTGATGGAGCCGAACAGGCGGCCATCGACGCCGGCCCGACTGGCAAGCTGCAGCGTAAGCCCATTGAGCTTTTGTCCGAGAGACTGTGCCGCCGTAAGCTTGTCGGCCTGAACTTTTTCGAGTTCGGCGCGACGAGCCTCGAACTCTTTGATGGCGGCGTCGGTGGCGCGACGGGCTTTGCCCTGGGGTATCAGGAAATTGCGGGCATAACCATCTTTGACGCGAACCACCTCACCGAGCTGGCCCAGATTGACCACGCGTTCGAGCAGAATGATCTGCATGGAGCTCTCCTCAGTGATTGTCGGTGTAAGGCAGCAGCGCGAGGAAGCGCGCCCGCTTGATGGCATCGCCCAGCTGGCGCTGATAGCGCGCGGCCGTGCCGGTCAGACGCGCTGGGATGATTTTGCCCGTCTCGGAGATGAAGTCCTTTAGGGTTTCGACATCCTTGTAGTCGATCTGCTCGACCTTCTCAGCCGTAAAGCGACAGAACTTGCGGCGCTTGAACAGCGCGCTTTGCGTGTTCCGGCGCGGTTTCTTATCTTTGGTACCACGACGCATGACCATGAGTAACCTCGTTCGTAAGAATCAGCAATATTGGGTTGAATCGGTATCTGTCTCGAAGGTCGTCACATGAAGCCGAAGCTGCCAGGAGTCTTTTCGGCGTGGGGCCAGAAAACCCCGCAGGCGAAAGCGACTTCCGAGGCCCAGCGGTGCCAGCTTTTCAGCCTGGTCTCCTGCGAAGCGCGCCGCAATATTCATTGCGACTTGCCGTGGGTGACCCGCTTCAGTCTGCACAGATGCGTGCTGTAGCACCGCATCAATCACCGCAATGCCTGCCGGGGTGTATCTGAGGGTTTCACGCTCAATCAGCACTGCATGCAGTTCAAACCGGTTGTGCTGCCATTGAGCCTCAGAGCTTTCACCCACTGGCTGACCCAGCCAACTTTTAACGATCTCCTTGAACCTTGGATCAGTACGGAGCGGGCGCCGCGGGGGCTGCACCCTCAGCAGAGGTCTTGCGAGCCTCTTCGCGCTGAATCTGACGAAGCATGGGAGACGCACCGGTTTCGGCTTTTTTCATGCCCAACGTCAGATGACGCAACACCGCATCGTTAAAGCGGAAGCCATGCTCGAGTTCATCAATCGTGGCTTTGCCGCACTCAATGTTCATGAGCACGTAGTGCGCTTTGGCAACTTTTTGAATGGGGTAGGTCAGCTGACGACGCCCCCAATCTTCTACCCGGTGGATCTTGCCCGACTGGGGTTCCACCAGGGACTTGTAGCGCTCAATCATGGCAGGCACCTGTTCGCTTTGATCAGGGTGCACGATGAGCACGATCTCGTAATGACGCATGGATTCTCCGTTTTAGAGTTGCTTTCGTTACCGGATGAAACGTCCGGCCCGCCCCCCGGTCAGCAACGGCCCGAAAACAAAACCGCGCTTTTCGAAGCGTGGCTCGATCTCGAACCCTGCAGGCTGCCGGCAACGCGTCGAGTCACCGTGCAGCGGGAAACCAATTAGTATAGCGGCTGTAACACCCGATCGCAAGAACGGAGCTGATTCGCCTACAATGTCCGATGCAACAGGAGAGCTTGCCATGTATCAGTCGGACATCACCCGTTTTCTGCAGGAACTCAAGTCGAATCAGCCGCAGCTTGAGGCACAGCAGCGCGAAGGGCGGGCCATCTGGTGGGACCATCCACAAGACGCTGACATTTCTCGCCGCGACCGCGAATCCAGGGTGGCGCAAAAGCCCTACGTCTATCAAACCCAGACCCGCGCTTGAATACGCCCGCACCTTCTTCGCAGGACGCCGTGGCCGCGGGGGGTGAACCGACCACGGCCGACGATGCCCCGCGGCAGCTTGAGCTGAACAGCGTGGCACGCCTTTATGGCCAACCCCTGCAGAGCCTACCCCAAGACTTATATATCCCACCAGACGCTCTCGAGGTCTACCTCGACGCCTTCGAGGGGCCGCTTGACCTTTTGCTGTACCTGATTCGCAAGCAGAACTTCAACATCCTCGATATTCCCATGGCAGAGGTCACCCGCCAATACCTCGAATACGTCGAGGAAATCCGATCGCGCGATCTTGAGCTGGCGGCCGAATACTTGCTCATGGCGGCTTTGCTCATTGATATCAAATCACGCATGTTGCTGCCGGTTAAGAAAGCCGATAGCGACGAAGAGGCTGAAGATCCCCGCGCCGAACTAGCCCGCAGACTGCTCGATTACGAGGCCATGAAACTGGCCGCTCAGGGGCTCGACTCCCTGCCGCAGGCTGGACGTGATTTCCTGGCCGCTGCGGCGCAGGTTGAGACCGGAAACGTGGTGCGATTGCCGGATGTCAACCCTGAGGATCTGCGTGCGGCCTGGGCTGACATACTACGGCGGGCTAGCCTGACCCGACACCATCGTATTGCCCGCGAAGAGCTTT
>JBDLQY010000084.1:0-2869 GCA_039800325.1 Pseudomonadota bacterium
TGGCCGTCTTGGACGATTGACCACATTAACGGCGACCCAGCCGACAATAGATTCGCAAACTTGCGAGAAGCCACACCCGCGCAGCAGATGATGAATTCCGCGAAAAGGGAAACAAAAATACGTGGCGTTGCTTGCCATAAGCGCAGCGGAGAAGTCCGTTTCAGCGCATCTATTAGAGTTCACCTTGGCTACTTCAGCACCGAGGAGGCGGCTGCGGAAGCCTATGAAAAAGCTGCCAAACAGGTTCATGACAGAAAGTTTTATCTGCCAAACGGGGTCAGATTGATTTGAGGCTGCCAACGTCAACGCTTCGCTCGCTCTTTGAGCCACTCGCGGGCAGCGTCAGCATCAGACATGCGGCCCACTTCGTCCATCCGCTTGCGGGTTTCGACATAGCCTTCAAGCTCCTCTTGCTTAGCGTCGGCCTGTGCCGACCTTCTGCCGCTAAGCCAGCTTGCTGCCAGCGCGGCAATGACAAGCCCGATGCCTGTCGCCCAGAGTTTCAAACGCGCGAAGATCATTTACCACCTCTCAAGATAACGGCCCCAGAAGTATAATCCCACGGCGCAACCTACCACAGAAATGAGAATAAAGAGAGACCATAAAAAGAAAGACTTAATGTCATCAAGCAGTTCCTTCTTGCGATAGACCTGCTCCTGACGCTGCCGCCTGACGGTTCTCTCGATTTCCTGAAACTCCACCCAAGCGTCATGACCGTAGCTGTATGAGATCAACTGCCGCAATTCTTTGCGCTGCTGTTCGCATTGCTTCTGGGCGGCGAAGATATCAATGGCCGTGCTTTGAACGTCTTTGCCAAACAGGGTCTGGAGAACGCCCGGCGGTTCTTTGGCTTTTTCTGCGGCGTAGGCAATATCAGAGACGGCCTTGCCCCACTCTGACAACTGAGACGCCATGTCTTGGATTTCACGTCCAGCCGCAATCCCTTGCTTCAGCAGGCTAAACGCCTTGCTGCCCACACTGATGGCAAGACCTATGCTGGCTGGGTCGAACATTCACAGGCTCCAGAACGGCGGGCACGGGTAGAGAGGATGAACCGCTAAGGCCACGTCCGCAGTATACCTGCAAACCTTAACAAACACACTTGTGCCGTTGACCCAAAGGTGGGTGTACCCCACCCAGATCAACGGCACATTAAGCATTATCTGTCTCCGTCAGCCCATTTCTTGATGCGCTCACGCATGACCCAAAGTGCAGCCAGAACCACAACACCAGCAAACACCATCGCCACGATCTGAGCCGTGCCATCGAGCGCGCCGACGGCGGCAACGCCAGCGCCAGCGCCTGATGCAATCTGCACGGCAGAGGCTTGGATGGTTTTCGATTGAACAACGCTGGTGCGGCCTTCAAAGTTGCTGCCGACGGGCGTCAGGAACAGCTTGCGCTCGGCCTCGCGACGGCGGGTCAAGCCCTTCAGCACCTTGCCACCAGCCTTGTTCCACAGCAGGATCGCCTTGGCCGCTTTTGCCTTGTCGCCAGCGTTGAAAGCCGACAGCGCCGACGACTTCTTAAACGCACCCGGCCCGATGTTATAGGCCAGCGAAACGAAGGCACCGAACTCGTTTTCGTTGATCGGCGCAGTGATCGACGGCGCGATCTGATCGGCGAACTTATCAAGGCCAGCCTGCAAATAGGCTTCCGCATCGCTCTGGTTGATCGTCATCCCCTCGCCGGGGGTAATGCCAACGCCAGCCGCAGCCGTGGTGCCATATCCAATGGTCCACACGCCAGCCGGGCATTTGTAAGCCTTCGCGCGGAAGCCTTCAAATTCCTTGACCAGATCGACGGTCGCTTGGTTGATGTTCATTTTCTTAAAGCCCTTTCGATGTCGTCCAGCTTGGCAAATACAGCCTTGAAGCTATCCTGCAATTGCTTGAACTCGCGGTCGTGCGCCTGCTTGTTAGCGGCGGCTTCGGCCTTCAGCACTGCAATATCCGTCGAATGCTCTTGCTGCGTGCGATACTGCATGAACACAAAAGCTGCCACCGGGGCGACAATCCACTTCATGATGGCTTCGATGATTTCCATATCAATACCGCCCTTCCCAGACGCGCAAATGAGCGTTGTCGCTGTTGTTCATCTCGCGGGCCACAACCTCACGCATGGCCGCCGTGTCGTTGGGATTGACGCCCCATTTCTTAGCCCACTCAGCCCAGACTTTCATCGGCACCAAGCCGACGAGCTTGCTTTCCCCGAAGCTGTCCGCCCCGGCGCTTTTTAGGGCTTTCGCTCGTTCCAGAACCGGCGTGAAGTCGTGCTTCTGTTGCACGATGATCTTCCCGTCCTCCTCGAACATCTTCTCCGCGATTTTCGACATGGGCGTCCTCAAAGGTCAAGTTAGGGTAAGCCAAACGCATAACATCCGCCACTTCCGGCGGCATCCGTAGGATTTGCCCGCGACGATAACGGATGCCTCCACGGAATATTGTGTCACATGTTACGCGATATTCTTTCATTGTGAAGAAGGGGCGAGCATAAACCCGCCCCTCTTTTCGTTACGACACGGTGGCCGAGAACGGGGTCGCTTCGGTGCCAGAGGCTTCCGACATAACCATGACTGCCCAAGTGTTGGCAGCGATGTCGTCACAGACTACACGCCAGCCCTTGAGGCCGCCTTTGGTCGATCCGTCCAGCGTGATCGTGTCCGAGGTGTCGGCAGTGTAGAAGCACGAAGCACCTGCACTGTCGTTGCCCAGATAGGCCACGCCCATCATCACGTCGGTGTTGTCACCGACCTTGATGATCTGGCTGCCCGAGGCATCGACAAGGCCGATGAACTCGTAGCGGTTGCCCGAGCCGGTAGCTTCCGGCAGGGTTGCGGTCACACCGGCAGCGCGGTTGAAGATAACGC
>JBDLQY010000085.1:0-2672 GCA_039800325.1 Pseudomonadota bacterium
TGTCTCTGCGCGCAAAACAAAGCGATCCCCCTTGCTGGGTCGGAGGTAGTCCACGCGCAGGTCGATCGTTCCGAGTTTATTAAAACGCTGCAAACGCTGCTCTGGAGGTTCATCGGCATGGCGTGCCCCAAGCGCCGCCATGACGGCTAAGCCCCCGAGCGCGTCGAGCCCCGCGCTCACAACGCCCCCATGCAGCCGCTGATGACTAAAGTGTCCGATGAGCTCGGGCCGCATCCGGATCTCTCCCTCTACCCCGTCGGGCCGAATCGACAGCACTTTAAGGCCGATGATGGTGTTAAAGACAATCTGTTCCTCAAAGATGCGACACAGCCCACGAATAAACGTGGCATCGAGTAAGGGTTCCTGCGAATGATGCGAAGCCGACATAATTCGATGGTACCGCGAGTCCCCAAACAGTCGCGCTGTGGCCCATCATCTCGCGTCGATGGCTGCGCCGCGCAGACGCAAGGCATTGCCAATCACCGAGGCTGAGCTCAGGCTCATCGCTAGCGCTGCAATCAGTGGTTTACATGGGACAGTTTTAGATGCAAATCACCCGGCTAAATGGGTCAGTTTTGAATGCAAAACAACACCCTTCGGTTCAGGCAGAAGTCAACTGGTGCAGACTTGCGCGGGTCGCGTCCGGCCCGTGGATCGAGCATTGACGGTCAAGGCGCTCATTGGCATAATCTGCCAATACATCTAAGTGAGGAGACTGGCATGCCTACGCGTAACGTTGTACTGACCAACCATCAAGCGTCCTTTGTGGAGCGTCTCGTAAGCATGGGCCGGTATCAAAACGCCAGCGAAGTCTTACGAGAAGGCTTGCGCATGATGGAACAGCGGGAAGCCGAAGATGCCTCACGCCTGGAAGCCCTACGCAGTGCGGTCAGGGTTGGTGTTGATGACTTCGAGCAGGGGCGCTACGCCACCTTTGAATCGGGCGCTCAACTTAGAGATCACTTGGCATCCTTGGCGTCCAAGGCTATCGCCGGAGCATGAGGCAAGTTTGGACGGTTCGGCTCGGTCGACAGGCTGAGCAGGACTACCTTGAAATCCTGCAGTGGACGACCAAGACCTTCGGTGAAGGGCAAGCCAGCACCTACGCTGAAACGATGGCGCGTGCGATCGAGGCTTTAGAGGACGGACCTGATGTTGTGGGCGCCAGAGCACGCGGTGACATCCAGCCAGGCATTGGGACCTTGCACGTCGCGCGGCAGGGGCGCGCGGGGCGCCACTTTGTGGTGTTCCGTGTTGCAGGGTCAGACATCGATGTTCTGAGGCTGCTTCACGACAGCATGGATCTGCCAGAACATTTGTCTGCGGCCAATGATCAATCGTCTTGACGCACCGTCTACAACGGCGTGTGCGCGGCTGTTTTGGGCAGTGTGATCGCTGCGTAGTCGTGCGGACGACTGAGGGAATCGCCATGGATGGCCCAGACTTGCAAATCTTTCAGCATGCCTCGGATGCGTCAAGCGAGGTCTAGTAGGGTCACACTTGCACGAAATTGAACCCGGGTCCACACCCACCACCAATAAAAACGGCCCCGAAGAGGCCATTTTTATTGGTGGTGGCGGATGGTTGACCGTGTGCCAACCGGCTTCCCGAGCTGATGAGCACTGTGGCGGGTTGCTGCGGGTCAAGCACCCAGCAGGCGGCGAGCAAGCACGCTCTGCATATCACGGCGTCCGTCCGCAATCAGGTAAATGATGACGAGACTGCCTGTGACACGGTAGATCACGCGGTACGGCTTGAAGAATGTCTGGCGGTATTCTTTGATGCCAAGACTGACCAGTTCCTTCGGATAGCTGCCGCGTTCCGGGAATCTCGACAGGCTCTCCACAACTTCCATCAACTCATCCAACACATAGTTGGCGTTGGCTACGCAATCGAATTCGGAGATGTAGTCGTGGATGGCCTCCAAGTCCTGCTCTGCCCCATCGGTGAGCAAGACCTCGAATTTGGCCCGTGTGCCAGACATCAGACTACGGCTCGCTTGGCGCGAAGACGGGCAACGACATCGGCCACGGGTTTCACCTTGCCAGCGGCCATGTCCTGGTTGCCTAGCGCAAGGATTTTCAGCAGCGCCAGCGTCTCTTGCGTCTCTTCGAACGAGGCCACATCCTGCAGGACAGCCTTGGCCTCACCGTTTTGGGTGATGACCATCGGTTCACGCTGCTCTGCGAGGTGCGTCAAAACCTCGGCTGCGTTGGCTTTGAGATAGCTGATCGGCTTGACTTGTGACGAGTAGCGCATGGCGGTGCTCCAGACATGATTAGGACTTAATATAGTCTTTTTATAGTCCGATGGCAAGATGCGAATCAGATCCGACCCTGTACCCCATCGCTCTGTAGCCACGTTGCCGCTTGTCCCACATCCGCAGCAGCGCCGGCTGACCGGTGTCCACAAAATCAATAATGCGCACGTCCGTCTTGCTCACGTGCTCGCGGTGTAGCCGCCCAGCGTAATGCTGCAGCGTGCCCTTCCAGGACACGGGCATGGCGAGCACCAGAGTATCGAGCGGAGGATGGTCGAAGCCTTCGCCGAACAGTTTGCCGGTCGACAGCAGCACGCGCGGCACATCGGGCGGCAGTGCATCCAGCTCAGCGACCAGCGCCGTTCGCTGCTTTCTGGACATTCGGCCGTGCAGCAGGAAAGGCGCTGGCACC
>JBDLQY010000086.1:0-5955 GCA_039800325.1 Pseudomonadota bacterium
CCCACGACGTCGCCATGGTGGCCGGGAGCAAAGACAACGCGGCCGAGCGCCGGAGTAATTCGCGGCGAAGTGAGTTCACTGGGGAAAGTGGGAAGGGATCTGATGTCATGATGAATCCTGAGAAAAGAGTCAGTTGCGGTCACTTCGTGTGAACCCGCGGGAGCCCACGCCGAAGCTAAAGAGAACGCTCACGGCGTAGCCGTTTGCGATGGTGAAACGCAGCTCGCCAGGTGGTGCCGATTGACGTTCTGTGTGTTCGAACAACACGCGAAACACTTGTTCGCCCGCTTTAAGCATCGGCAAGGCGCGAAAACCCATGCGGTAACCTTGGGGCACATGGCCCATGAGCCCCCCTTCTGTTGCGGAAAGAAGCAACTCTCCATCGGCTGGGTGTTCAAAGCGCCCCACAAAGGGTGTGAGGTCTAAGGGGTGGTCGGTCTGAAGGGCAGTATCGGCGAGCGCTGCGGCCTCGTGAGTTGTTTGGCCTAGGGCCCGCAAAGTCGCGCTCTCATACCAAGCGGCCCAGTCGCGCGGAGGCAGGTTTAGCAAAACCGAGGCAAGTGCATAGGCCAGCGGGGTGGTCACTGGCGCGGCCGAATTGGCGTACACCGCAATTCCGATGCCGTCGCTAGGCAAGAGCAGGGTCATCGAGGTCGCGCCGAAGATGGCACCCGAGTGGCAAACCAACGGATGACCTTGAAGGTCAGACACCGCCCAGCCCAGACCATAGGAGGCCATGTGTGCATCTGGGCAGAACAGGCTCAGGATGTCAGAACCGGGCCGAGCAACGACCTGTGGCGTGTGAGTTTCGAGTAGCGCCTTACGTTCGACGACCTGAACACCATTGACGAGACCACCACCCAGATGAAGCCGAAGCCACTGCAGGGCATCTACTCCAGAAACCACCATCCCCCCAGCGCCTAGGAACTGATCCGTGAACAACGATTCAATCGCCACTGGCCGACCTTGAACATGCGCATGCCAGCCAGCTTGGTCGGCAAGCGCCGAGCGCGCTTCAAATCCCCCAGATGTGTTGTTCATTCCCAAGGGGGAGAGAATGCGCTGACGCAAAGTGGCCAGAAAGCCAAGGCCGGTAATGCGACCAGCCGCGACGGCAGCTGCGGTATGACCGGCGTTGACATAGGTGAAGCGACTGCGAAATGGTGCGATGGGTGCAGTGTGGCGCAGGCGCGGAAAAACATATTCGGCGGGGTAGGACGGGGAAAGACCGGCTTCCATCAATCCTGCACGAGGAAGTCCCAGCCTGTTGCCGCACAGGTCTCGAAACGACACCTGCTGCGTGACCCAGGGGTCATACAACTCAAACTCAGGCACGTGCCTCACCACAGGATCATCCCAGTTCACCAGCCCGTCGGCAACCAAGGAAGCCACCGTGGCCGAAACAAAGGACTTGCTGCCAGAGCCAATGTCGAAGCCTGTGTTCAGGGTAACCGGGTCGTTAACCCCCACCGACTTGTGGCCCCAGGCCAAGTGATAACAGCGGTCATTGACCACCAGCGCGACCGACGCGCCCGGTACGCGCAACGCTCCCAGGTGCGCGTCGCAGATCCGAGCCAACCGAGGATCCAGCGAGTCAAGTGGACGGGCCTCGGTTCGGTTCATGGCGACGACGTCCAGCCACGGGTTGACCGATCAAACAACTGGGCTGCAGGCTCGCCGCGCACGGCCCAAGGGTCGTCGATGCGGGGAAAGAAGTCTCCGTCGCGCTGGGTGTAGGTTAGATGCTCGAAGTCGAGTTGCAGCGCGCCTGGCGTGCTCACGGACCACATCTGCTTTGCTACCGCAGCAAATCCGGCTTCGTAGTGGCTGCTGGACTTGACAACGACGAGGCGCTTGGACGACAGCTCGATGCCCAGCCCTGTGAAGGCATCGGGATCAAAGGTCTGCGCGCGGATCGATATGACCACAATATCGATGCAGCCGGTTCCTTGCCTAGCGCGCAACCATACCGACAGCCCCAGAGAGCGCCGCACGCCTAAGGCGGCTTGGCTGTGCTGCGGTTGGATGGCCATGACCTCCACATGCAGGTCGATGGGTTCTCCCGATGCTGGGCCACTCTTGCCGCCCAACCGAACTGGCAGCCTAGCGCCTACACCAGCCTGCTCGCACACACTGGCCACCATCGGATCCCAGAAGCAGCCTATGGCGACGTTTTGGGCATCGCGAGTCAAAAGCGTGCGAAGGAAATAGGTGCTGTCGCCGGCGGCACCGCCACCTGGGTTGTCGGCATAGTCGGCCAGCACGGTACAGCCTGGCAAGTCGGCAGCCCTGACCAGAGAAGTGTCGATGTCTGGCATGTTCGACCGCAGGGCGTGCCTCGCAACGTAAAGGCGTCGCGCCATGGTCTTTGCAGCAGTCACGGCCACATCGGGCTGACCGTCGGCAATCACCAGTACACGGGTGCCGACATCAGCCACATCGGCAAATGGGAATCCGTGCGCAATGCTGGCCGACAGCACGCCGGGCAGCGATTCCAAAGCAAGCAGTTCAGTGACGATGCCCTTCATCGGCTCCCTGAAAGTCGGGTAGGTTCCGATCATTCGGGTGTCGACCAGGGCGGCCACTGGCCGAATATGGCCCATCGCCGTGCGACGGCAAAGGTCCAATAATTCTGCAGCACGCTCGCGCATGTCGATGTGGGGATACTCCTTGTAGGCGATGACGATATCGGCTTGGCTCAGCATGGTCGCGCTCAAGTGGCAGTGCAAGTCGAGTTCGACGCCGATGACGACCTGCGGGAACAGCTCTCGGATACGGATCAGCAAGTCGCCTTCGCAGTCGTCGCAGCCTTCGGCCACCATCGCACCGTGCAAGGCAAGCAACACAATGTCCACCGGTGCCTTCGTCATGGCGTCGCGCAGATCATCGATGATGCGGTCACGAAGCTGCTCATACACAATGCGGACCGTCTTGCCTGACGGCTGGGAAAAGGCGCAGAGGCTTTCCACGACATCGTCGCCCGCAGATCGTGCGAGTCCGCAGAAAGTGGCCATGATCTCTGCGCTAGGGCTGTTGACCTTGCTGGCCGCGTCGCGCACCAATCCAAATTCGGTGAAAGAGCCCAACCCTGTCGGAAAGGGGGCGAAGGTGTTGGTCTCTGTGGCCAAGGCAGCTATGAAAATGCGCATCACTGAACTCCTGGCCACGCATGCGTCATCTCGGGGCCTAGCGCCAGCCGCGCAGGGTCCAAAGCTTTGACCGCCACACCCTCGGCTTGGATGTCGGGGGGCAATGCCCGCCCAGTGATTAAAGCAACTGCTGTTCGGGCCAGAGCCGGCGCAGCCTGGATCCCATAGCCACCTTGCGCGGCCAGCCAGAAGAAGCCCTCAACGCTTGGATCGAATCCAACAACGGGCGTGCGGTCGGCAACGAAGCTCCTTAGCCCCGCCCAACGGTGAACCACCCGTTGAACGCGCATCGTTGTGGCGCGCTCGAAACGGTCTACTGCAATCGCCACGTCAAGTTCCTCAGGCATCGCGTCGCAGGGATCCATCAGGTCTTCATTGGCAGGCGACAGAAGTAACTGGCCAGTTTCGGGCTTGAAGTAGAAGGACTCGTGGGCATCGATCACGGCGGGCCAAAGGCGAACGTCGCAGCCGACTGGCGCCGCAACGGTCAACGCGGTTCGGCGCATGGGTTTTAGGCCAATGGCCTTTGCTCCTACCATCTCAGCCACCTGATCGGCCCAAGCGCCCGTGGCATTCACAAGCAGAGGTGCACGAAAAGATCCCACGCGTGATTGCACATGCCACAGACCGCCCTTCCGGCAAATGTCGAGTTCGGCCGCGCCCATGATCAGACGCGCGCCGCTGTGCCGAGCCACTCGCAGGTAAGCTTGCAGCAGCGCGGCAACGTCGATATCGCGGCCCGACGGGTCGAGCAACGCGCCTGCTGCCGCCTCTGAGCGCAAGATGGGCACCATCGCCAAAGCGGCGGCGCTGTCCAGCCTCAGCAACGATGCACCGAAACGAGCTTCGGCTTGGATACGGTCGAGTATTTGCAGACTTTCGGTATTGGCGATGACCATGCTTGCACGCGGGGTCAGCAACGGGACTTCGGCGAATCCAGCCGGAGGCGCAGCTAAAAAGCTGCGGCTTGCTCTTGTCAGGGCTCGTATCGTTTCATTGCCGTAGCTTTCGATGAACATCGCAGCCGAGCGTCCCGTGGCGTGACGGCCCGGTTGATCCTCGATCTCGAGCAGTGTCACCGTTCGTTTTTCTGCAAGCTCGGCTGCCAGCGAAGCACCGGCCATTCCGGCCCCGAGGACGATGACATCCGACTGAGAGGTAGTCTCGTTCATAACGACAAATCCAGAAAGTACCTGACGGGCGGAACGACGAGGTCAGGCGTCATACAAACACCGTGACCTTGGCCGGGTAACTCTTTTAACGTCCAGCCCTGCTTTTCAAGCATGGTTCGATTCTCGCGAATGATCGACGCGATACGAATGGGAATGCCGGCCTCTACAAGGTCGCCATCGCCGCCGAAGTAAACCATCTTTGGAACATGAATGCTCGCCACGGACTCTGCTTCGGCCCAGTCCACCATGCTGCTGTAGTAGGCTTCCCACTGACGGTACTGGTCCTTTGAGCGCAACACTTTCAGCGACGAAGGTTCGGGGTCGGACTGCTTCAAGCGCGTGGCCTGCAGGATGGCGTCATAGGGTGCACCCAGCGGCGGCCAACCGCCCAGAACCAGCGCGGTCAGGCGGTCGGTGCGTGACGCCAGTTGCAGACCGGCAGCCGCGCCCCAGGAATAGCCCCAGTAGGCAAAACGGTCGAAGCCGGCCGCAGTTGCCACGGCCAGCAGATCAGCGCAGACGCGGTCGGCCGTCAGGTCCTGTGGCGCGATATCGCGGCTGCCACCGATGCTGGGGTAGTCCACGCGAAGCACGCGGTAGCGGTCGGTCAGCCGGTCCAGGTAACCGTCCAGCACGTCTTGCATTTCAGAGCCAAAGATTTGCGTGAGGGACGCCATCAGCGGCAGACCGATCAGCAGCGGCTGGCCTTGGCCCTGTACGTCGTAGAAGACGCCGCTGGCAGAGTCAAGCGGCATCGACAGCCTGCCTTTCCTGTTCGCGCTGCAACCAGTCGCTGACCAAGTCGTCCAGCACCGGCAATGTCACGGCACCGGCGGTCATCACAGCTTCGTGAAAGCCTCGGTGGCTGAAGCGTGTTCCCAGACGGCCCTCGGCGCGTTGGCGCAGTTCACGCAGCTTGAGGTTGCCTATCTGGTAGCCCAGGGCCTGTCCAGGCAGCGCAGCGTAGCGGTCGACTTCGGCTTCGATGGTCTCGCGCGACAGCGTCAGTCGTTCGGTCATGTAGGCCACGGCCTGTTCACGGCTCCAGCCCTTGGCATGGATGCCGGTGTCGACCACCAACCTCACGGCACGCCACATCTCCATCTCCAAGCGGCCGTAGTGCTCGTGCGGCGTTGTGTACAGGCCCATCTCGATGCCCAGGGTCTCGCAGTACAGCGCCCAGCCTTCAATGCACGCGGTGTATTTCACTGCGCCATATCGGCGAAAAGCAGGGGTGTCGGTTTGCTCGTTCAGCAGAGCCAGGTGCATTAGATGGCCGGGCCAGGCTTCGTGAACGACGAGTGCAGGGTGCAGGTAGCTCGGCGCCTTCGAAGGCATACCGCTGATCCAGAAGATGCCGGCGCTTGACCCGTCAGCCGCGCTGGGTTGGGCATAGGCCGGGGGCATGCGTGCGGAAACGGCTTCGGGGATACTCTGAACGCCGTAGGTGATGCGCGGGATCAGACCGAAGAACTCTGGAATGCGGCGGTCCACGCGCTTGCACAAGGCTTCAACAGCGTGGCGCAGAGCATCTGCGTTCGGGGCCACAAACTGCGGGTCGCTGGCTAAAAATTCGCGGTAGCCAGCGAGGTTGTCCGCAAAGCCGGCCTCGACTGCCACGATCTGGATCTCAG
>JBDLQY010000087.1:0-4168 GCA_039800325.1 Pseudomonadota bacterium
GATAACCACATGGCAAGTCCGGCCGCGCTACCCAGCACACCTCCGATCACGAAGCCCAGAATCGATTCGTAAGCTGTCACCCAGGTGTGGTTGAGCAGCGACCCATCACTGATCGCCTTGATGAATTCGCGCCAGATACCGCTGGGTTGTCCGTAGAGGTAAGCCTTGATCCACTGCTGTTGGATCGCGAGTTCCCAAAGGGCAAAAATCGCGATCACCAGGAGCACCTGGTAAGCAAGAATTCGTCGCCCTGCTGACTTGCGAGATCGAGCCCGGCGCAATCCTGAACCAGTAACGACTCCGTTTGCCATCACGAGCGCTTTAGGTGAGCAATCGAGCAGATTTCGACCAGAAACTCAGGACGCACCAGATCAGCCCTGATGCAGTAGCGCGCAGGCGGCTCCTTCGGGAAATACTCGGCATACACCGCATTCATCTTGGCGTAATCGGCGAGGTCCTTGAGAAAAATGTGGTTGAACGCAATATCGGCTAGCGTGCCACCGCCCGCTTCGATCACGCTCTTGATCGACTCAAGTACGGCGCGCGTCTGCGCCGTGACGTCGCCAATTCCGATGGTTTTTCCCGCCGCATCCATTGCTAGCGTACCGGACACATAAAGCACGTTATCGGCAAGCACACCGGGCGAGTAGGGAGCCAGCGGCGGTGGCGAGCCAGCCGGAATGATGGGACGTTTAGGCATCTTGGGTTTCTCCTAAATGGTATTTCGGTACAGGCCGATCACGCTTTGAGGCCAAACTGCTCTGCCGCTTTAAGCGCAAAGCTGTTATCCACCATCTGCTCGTACGGCAGTGTTTGCTTGATTGCGCCGCCACCCATTTCTAGTTTCATCACTGCTTCCCACTCGGGTTTGCTAATCGTGGGGTTGCGCGGCACCACGAAGCGGGTCTTGAGAAAGTTATCTGCTGCCGACTGAATTGCCTCTTTGTCGACCTGGGGGAACTCGGCCTGGGAGACTTCCACGAATACCGATGGGTCGGTGTGCAGCATCTTCTGCGCTTCGGCCAATGCATTGCAGTAAGCCTGCACGACCTCCCGATTTTTTCCGAGATAGTCTTCAGTGACAAACGACGTTGTCCAGGCAAGTGAGCCAATCGCATCAGCGAAAGAGTAAGCCACCTCAAGACCGAACTGCCGAGTGGCGATGCTGACATCCCACTCAAACATTGGCGCATAGTCGGCCCGTCCGTCCTTCACCGCCTGTGCCTGCGCGCCGGGGGGAAGTTCGAGAAACTTCACGCCATGCTCTTTGGGGTCGAACCCGCCATGCTCGCGCAACGTGTAGGTGGGCGTTTGGATCGTCGAAGACGGGAATCGCAAGGTAGCAAGCGTCTTGTTCTTGAACTGATCGAGCGAAGAGATTTTGCTGCCAGGCCGCCCCACCGCCCACATGGCAACCCCACCCACCATCTTGGCGATAACCTTCATTCGCCCACCTTCCAGGGTGGAGTTAACCGCCATGCCGGGTCCTGTGATGGAAAATTGTCCTCGACCAGACAACAACACGGGTACGGGCAGCGCAATTCCGCCAGCCGGCACGATCGTAGCTTCAAGCCCGTGCTTGGCAAACAGGCCCTTGCGGCGCGCCGTATAGGCTGACACGTACATGCCTAACTTGATCGCTTCCGAGATCATCACCGGTGTTTTCGCTTGCGCACGAACCAGACCGGCGCCGGGCAACATACCCAGCGTGAAGATTCCCAAACCGCTACCAATCAGGTGGCGGCGCTTCGTTCCCCTCGGGGCAACGATCATGGCAGACGGTTGTTGAACCTGATTCATGCGACCTCCTTGGATGCGGTGCGTTAAAGACGAGCTTAAGAAAAAGACTCGGCGGACCCATCATGCTCGGCCAGAAATGTTAGCAGCGCATGATTGAACCGCTCGGGATATACAACAGTAAATGCATGAGCCCCGTTTTCAAAGGACTGAAGACGCGCACCCCTGATGCCGCGCACAAGCGCCTCTGACAGATGGCTGGGCACCAAAGCGTCATCGCTTGACGCCATGATCAGGGTGGGCACGCTGATTGCGCCCAGAACCGCCGTTGCATCGAACTCGAGAAACGTGTCGATTCGTCCGAGTATCACTTCAGTTCCTGGAAATCCGGCCAGCATCTCGGACAATTCAGCGTTGAGATGATGATCGTTTTCAGAGATCCAGCGAGGCGGAAATAAAAACAGGGGTTGCGCCCGCAGGTAGGCCCTGGCGCCCGAGCGAACCAGGATCTCCTTTCTGACCTCGAAGCACCGACGCAGGTGAGCATCAGCCTGAGCCCAGCCATTGACCACCGTAAGAGTCAACACACGAGGGTGCATGGTCGCCGCGAATTGCAGACCAATGATG
Source organism: Pseudomonadota bacterium (assembly GCA_039800325.1). Taxonomy (GTDB): domain Bacteria; phylum Pseudomonadota; class Gammaproteobacteria; order Burkholderiales; family Burkholderiaceae_E; genus SYIM01. The sequence goes on from JBDLQY010000087.1 coordinate 2,365, forward strand.
CCGCCAATCGCATGGCCCACGATATGTGCAGCGGGTATGCCCTCAGCGTCAAGCACAGCAGCAATATCCCGCGCCATACGAGCTACGCTCAGCGCACCACTATATCCGCGCGAACTGCGCCCAGTGCCCGCCTGATCATAAGCGATGACCCTATACCTCTCGGATAGGGCATTAATCTGCGGCTGCCAGAAGCGACCGCTACCACCCATGCCAGCGATCAGTACGATCGGTGAACCATGCGAACCGTGACGTTCGTAATAGATTTCGCACCCGCTCTCAGTGCCGGCTACTGGCATGTCAGGCGGCCCCTAGCGCGCTACAAAACTCATCGGTATCACAGACCCAGCCGAAGAACGTCTCGACGTTGAAAACCGTTGCCTCATGTACAAACCTTGGGCCGGCCTGATGCGTGGCGTCATCGAGCAAAACACCAAAATATTCAAGAAAAAAGCCATCACGCAGGGTTGACTCGACGCACACGTTGGTGGCGATACCGCAAAAAATCAGATTACGGATACCGCGACTCCTGAGGGCGCTGTCGAGCTGGCTGTTATAAAAACCGCTATAACGACTTTTGGGAATAACAAGATCGCCGGCTTGCGGCTTCAGCGTATCGATCAACTCGTAGTCCCAGCCGCCTTTTGCGAGAAGCATTCCGTCGAGATCACGACGCTGGCGCATCAGCTTGAGCGCGTTTGATTTGTGCCAGTTGGGTGACCCCTCACCGCCTGCCTCCACATACTTTGAGTCCCAGCCGTTTTGAAGATATACGATTTGCAGGCCGATACGTCGCGCAGCAGCGATTGCCAGATTGCACTGTTCGGTGGCTCGCTTTGCGCCGGAAATATCGAATCCTGCCAGGTCGAGGTACCCTCCCGGCGAGGCATACGCGTTTTGCATATCAACCACGACAACCGCCGTTTCGATCGAATCGATTTCCAGCGCCTCCGGGCGGCACGACAACGTGATTCGAGCGCCTCTTGAGCGACCAGAACTGACCGAGGACACCATAGCGTTTCAGTCACATCAGAAGTTAATCGACGAGCACCGCGCGCCTACAATCAGCGGCCACGCACTCCCCAGAAAAATTGCTCAAACGATCGTAGCACGCAACACTATTGCTGGCAGCCCCTCTAACGTGATCTTGAGATTTCACTGCAAACGCCGCGTGAACCGCCCCCGGGAACGAACTGACCCCGAGAGGTTTGACGGTTACGATGCCGCCGATCAGGCGGTGCTTCTCAGTCGGTACTTCACCGGACTGAGCACTTGCGGCTCATGCTTTGCCAGTCCTATTCCCCATTAACGGCGGATGGGCGCCACGATCACGGTTCTCAGGTGCGTATTCATCTCGTTCGGCGAAATGACAACGCAGGGGCGCATCTTCTGGATCTCACTGCCGACTGTCGGATCGAGTTGCGCCAACCAGATTTCGCCTGTCTTCATCACCAAACCCAGTCGTCATCGACCTCGTTGGAAACCTCAGGGCGAACCAACTCACTATCACCTGAATTGGCAAGACGCTGAGCATCTTCGGCCCAGCCTTCCCGGGGATTACGGCGCACAGGTCGAATCTCGATGACACCGTTGCATACTTGCAGATCAGCAATCCCTCTCGAGTCCGACCTGCGCAAGAAGGGGCTTGGGTATCAGAACCCCTTGAGAATTACCCATTTTTCGAACCGCGACTTCCATTGTCAGTCTCACATTAGATCGTTAGCACAATGGCAGCACTAGAACCGCATTTTTTATGCTCCTGGACGCCCACGCCAGGGTACAGGCTTAAGCCGCCAGCCCGGGCCTA
>JBDLQY010000088.1:0-7199 GCA_039800325.1 Pseudomonadota bacterium
CCGTGAGGGCGCCCCCGATCGAACAACACGCGCTTTCTGCTGCATCTCGAGCCCATGAACGCCTCGAATCCCGACGCACCATCGGTGCTGTGATTCTGATCGCATGAGAACTTCGCCATGATAGAAGGCATGAATCATTTCACGATCACCGCTGAGAGCCGAGAGCGCACGCTCGACTATTACTGCGGACTCTTGGGATTGCGAGAAGGTTTCAGGCCAGACCTGGGCTTTCCCGGCGCCTGGCTCTATGCACCAGACTCCGACCACGCCATTGTCCATATTTACTGGGACAGACCGATGCCCGAGCCGCGCACTGGGGTCATCGATCATCTCGCTTTCAGCGCACGCGGCCTCCGGGCTGTTAAAGCGCGCTTTGATGAGCAGGGGGTGGCCTACGACCTGCGGCGCCAGGCGGGTAGCGGCATCTGGCAACTCTTCAGTGTTGATCCTAACGGAGCACGGGTCGAGCTTGATTTCGACAGCAGCGAGACGCTTGAAACTTGAAGACTTGGTGAGCCAAAGCCCTTCAGTGATGAAGCCCAAGTCCGATATAGCCGCATTATTGATGCGCAGCGATGCGGGATCGCTTCATGTCATCACCGGAAAGGGCGCAGAGCCCCCCGTCGCTGGCTCAGATCAGCGCTCGCTCAGCGCCGCGGTGAAGCGCCGCAGAAGGGGCCGAGCGAGGTAGACGAGGAACGACCGCTGTCCCGTCTTCACCATCACCGTGCAGGTCATACCAGGCTGTAAAGTCAGCTTGCCAAGCTTATCCAACTCGACGGGCGGCACCGAAACCCGTATGGAATAATACTGAGCTCCGGTGCGCGCATCGGTTAACGCATCGGCGGAGACCATCTTCACGCTGCCTGTGATCACTGGGCGCTCGGCTCTTGCCATGTAGGCATCGAAATGCACATTGGCCGGAAGCCCCACCTTAATCCGGTCGATGTACTGTGGTGCGATCTGGGCTTCAATGACCAACTCGTCGCCTTCTGGGACGATGTCGAGAATTCTGTCACCTGGTTTGATTATCCCGCCGATCGTGTGGAAGGCCAGGTCCACCACCACGCCATCCACTGGCGCCTGCACCGCTAATCGCTGGTTCGTATCGCGCAGCGCGACCAAGCGCTCAGCCAACGCGGAGGCTTCGCGCTGCACTTCCGTCAGCTGGGTTTCAACCTCACGCCGGTACTCGATCTCCCGCTGGGCGCCACGCATCTTGAACTCGGCCAACCGTGCGTTAATGCTGGCGATGTTAGCAAGATCCTCACTCTGCTTACTCTGTACTTCGGCGAGTTGTCGCTCGATGTCGAGCAGTTGGTTGCGCGAAACAAAACCGTCTTGGTTAAGCTTGGTAAACGAGGCGAGTTGCTCGTTGAAGAGCGCAATTTGTTTCTCGCGTCCAGTCTTCAGCTGATCCAAGCTTCTGAGCTGCAGCTCAAGACCTCGAACCGACTCGCTGATAATTCCCAGCTCACCTTCGAGTGCCCTGCGACGGGACCGGAATAAGTCTGTTTGCGCGGCCATAGCAGCTGCAGCTTCGGGGTCGGTGGCCAAGCCGCTGAGTTCAGGCGGGAAAGTAATCGCTTTGCGCCCTTTGCGTTCTGCGTCTAGCCGGGCTGCGGTCGCTGCCGCGACGCGCCACTGGCCCAGCGCGCCCTTCAGCGCTGCGCCAGCCTGTACTCCGTCTAACATGATGAGATCCTCGCCCGCCTTCACGCGGGAACCCTCTCGATAGAGGATCTTCGCAATGATGCCACCCGTCAGATGGTCTACCCGCTTGCGCTTGGACTCAGAGCCGACAACGCCGGAGGCCGGCACACCCTCATCAAGCGGCGCGAGCGCCGCCCAAGCAAAGAAGCCGACGAAACCAAGGACCAGGATCCAGATTCCGAACCGTATGGTCGCGGCGTAGTCCGCGTTGGGCAGTTCGTTCGAGACGGACGCGCCAGACAAAGAGGGCAGCGGGCTCATGTGCCGTCGGTCTCGACCGGTTTCATGGCAGCTGAACGAGCGGCGGGGAGCGCCTCGAGCGTCCTGATCGTTTTATCGACCGAGTCAAACCCTTTCATCGTACCGTCAACGAGCACCATAACGGAATCGGCTACACGCAGGATATTTAAGCGATGGGTCATGACGAATACGGTGCACTTGTCTTCTTTAGCGGAGCGCAGCGCTTTCATTAACGCAGCCTCGCCTGCCTCGTCGAGGTTAGAGTTGGGCTCATCTAGAACCAGCAACACCGGGTCGCCATAGAGGGCACGTGCGAGCGCCACACGCTGCCGCTGGCCGCCCGAAAGTACTGTGCCGCCCTCGCCAATCCGCGTCTCGTAGCCCTGGGGAAGCTGCAGAATCAGTTCGTGCACCCCCGCTTTTTTAGCCGCGGCAACGATGCGCGCAGAATCGAGCGAACCAAAGCGCGCGATGTTTTCGGCCACCGTGCCCTCGAATAGCTCTACATCCTGCGGCAAGTAGCCTACAAAGGCGCCGAGCTCAGCCTTGTCCCAGACATGCATATCGGCACCGTCGAGACGCACCGCGCCGTTGAGCGGCGCCCACACACCCACCAGCGCGCGCGCGAGCGTCGACTTACCCGAGGCGCTCGGCCCCACTACCGCGACAACAGTACCCGGGGACACACGAAAGTTGAGCCCCTTGAGGATTGGGCTGCGACTGCCTGGTGCAGCAACCACGAGGTTCTCGACGGTAAGGCCGCCCTGAGGAGCCGGCAGCGTCACAGTAGCTCCGCGCGCTGGGTGTTCGGCAAGCAGCGAGCCCAGACGCACATACGCTCCCCGCATCGACACAAAGCCGCGCCAGGTAGCGATCGCCAGGTCCACCGGGGCGAGAGCGCGGCCGAGCAGGATTGAGGCCGCAATCATGCCCCCGGGGGTGAGCTCGTTCTCAAGCACCAGCCACGCGCCTAGTCCCAGTATCCCGGACTGCAACGCAATTCGGAAAAAGCGCGTCGCCGCGCCTATGGTCGCGACGCGATCACTGGCCTCGCACTGATACGCAAGGTAGCGATCATGCCGCTCGAGCCAACGACTGCGAATGCCTCCGAGCATGCCCATAGAAGCGATCGCCTCGGCATTGCGCAACTGCAAAGTGACGCTTTGGTGCACCGCCGCGCCGAGTCTACTCGCCTCGGCAAATAGCGGTGCTGTGGCGCGCTCATTCACCCAAGCGAGCGAAAGCAGAATGAACGCAGCGATTGTAGCGAACAGCCCTAACCAGGGGTTGAGGAGGAACACAACCAAAAGGTACACCGGAGTCCAAGGCGCGTCGAAGAATGCGAAGAGACCATTGCCGGTGAGGAACTGGCGTACCGTGCCAAGATCGGCGAGCGCCCGACCCGCGTTCTCACCGCGACCGGAAAGCGCACGCTCGAAAACAGCGTCAAACACACGCCCATCCAGGCGGCGGTCGAGCGCGGCGCCCACGCGTACCATCACGCGCCCACGCACAAATTCAAGCACTCCAGCGAGCGCGAGCAGCGCCAGCATCAGCCCGGTAAGCAACAGCAGCGTACTCTCATTCCTGCTGGTGAGAACGCGATCGTATATTTGCAGCATATAGATCGCCGGGACCAGCATCAGTACATTAACGGCGAATGTGAAACCGCCCAGCGCATAAAGCGCGCGGCGCAGCACGAAGATCGCGTCGGTCAGTTCGCCGTGCATGGCCCTAGAGGAATTATTTAGCATGAGGTTGACACATGAGGGTAAAAAACCGGCGGACGCATCACCGGTTTTTTAGCGCTGCGCTGAAGCTCTTGATCAGGCAACGCCGATCAGTTGGTTGACTGACTGCGCATAGATGTGTCCCTCGTCGTTCGCTCCGGCATGGGCGTTCCAGTACTCGAAATTACTCGCGAGACTTACCATACCGCCATCGTCTGTCGAACTAGTCTCGTCGTCGTTGTTGTACGCTGCGCGGACAAGGTTGATGACCTCCTGCGGCGTGTACCGGTAGTTCAGATTTTCATCAATAGAGTTCAAGTACGCGGCAACGGCTTGGTTCGCAAGCTGATTCTCAGCGGAGCCCGCGTTCATGGTGATCGCCTGCAGCATCGTCAAATCGGCCAGTTGCGGAGTGTCGTTATTGACCGGTGCCACGTTATCCCAGGTTCTGTTTACGCCGAAGAGCGTCTCGAACGAAGTCGTTTTGGCGATGTCCCAGTCTTGCAAACCATTGGGGTTGGTCCAGAATCCCTGCGAAAGACCGTAGAAGCCATCGAAGGCCTGGGACTCCGGAATCTCGATTACACCCACCAGCTTCAAACTGCCAGAGCCATCGAGGCCGGTGCTGGTCGCACGCAGACCGATCAGATCGCCATCGATCTGTGCAAAAGTCAGGTTGGCGACGGTGACGAAAAACTCCATAACTGTCGTCCCCCCGTCCGCGCCAGCGTTTGAACCGCTGGACATCGCAAGATCCCAATAAATCTTATTGCCGGACGTGTCCGTAGTGCCGTTGAGGTTAAGGGACGCTTGTCCGTCGACCGTCAACTTCGTTGAACCGCCAACGGCATAGTCGAGAAACAGCCCATTCAGGTCGAGGTTGTAAGCCACGTTCCAGTCGTCACCCACCTTGACGTGAAACGTCATCGATCCGTCGGCATTCTCAGCTGCGAAGATGTTAATAGTCCCAAAACCATCGCCATCAGTACCTGCGCCTGCGACTCCAATGCTTGAAATTAATAACTCAGCCATGTCTTTAACTCCTGTGTTGTGCCGTCACTAGCAAATAAAAAATTGCAGAACGACGGCATTAAGAGTCGGGTAGCACCAGACTCGGAGTCTTGATGGGCGTCATGGTCTCTGGCTGCATTGACGGCTAACGGTATAGCGGGGCGCCAAGTGGCGTTCTCGCCCAGCGGGCAGGTATTCGACTGGCTACCGCAGGCGCTGATCAGGAAAGTTTGCTGGCAAAACCGTCATATTTTGTAAGCGCCCTGAGTACCGCTATCACGGGCGGTACGGTTATCGTTCTTGCGACTTGCAACGTCGATGGGACTCTAGCGGTCCAATGCGGAATGAGAAGCGCCGCTGGTGCATGGTAGGGTCCCTATCGAAATTTCTCTAAAGACGCTAGCCTTTGATCTTTCTATCTGTTTCAGGAGCGTTCGATGGCAGGCTTGCGCGGTGTCGTGTTCGACGCGTACGGGACGCTGTTCGATATCCATTCGATCGCGAAGCGCGCCGAGCAGCGCTTCCCCGGAGCGGGTGCGGCTATATCATCCACTTGGCGCGAGAAGCAAATCGAATACTCGCGTCTGGTGACCCTGTCAGACCCTTCAGACTCGGGAAGCCGTCACTATCAGTCTTTCTGGGATCTAACACGCTCGGCGCTTGTCTACAGCCTGCGGAAGCTGGCTCTCCCGCACAAAACTGCCGATCTCGATGATCTAATGCGCGGCTATGCGCAGTTGGATGCGTATCCTGAGTGCCTGGCAGTGCTCCAGGCGCTTAAAGAGCGCGGTTTTGTCACCGCTATTCTGTCGAATGGGTCGCCCGAGATGCTGAGGGTAGCTGCAGACAGTTCGGGGCTCACGCCCTGGCTGGATCACCTGATTTCGGTCGATACAGTCCGACAATTCAAGACAAATCCAGCGTGCTACGCACTGGCGTCGCAGGCGCTTTGCTTGCCAACTGATTCGCTGCTATTCGTGTCATCCAACGGTTGGGATATTGTCGGCGCGCGGTGGTTCGGGTTTCACACCTGCTGGGTCAATCGGCAGGGGCTCCCGTTTGAAACGATTGGCGAACCGCCTCATCATATGTGCGACACCCTCGACGGTGCATTGGCGTTCGTCGACCTCGGGCTCGATATAACGCCTTGACCCATCACTTGTCCCCACCAGCAACGCTTCGAAAGGAAGTGCCATATGGCCAGGCTCTCGGCTCTATCCGATTATGAACGTGACCATCTTCTCAAGATGTGTGATCAGGCCCCACGCCTTGAGCCCAAACACTGGGTGAGCGGCCCGGCTTTATCGAAGCGACGCGTGGCGATTGTGAGTACGGCCGGACTGCATGCCGGCAGTGACTCGGCCTTTGCCCCAGGCGAAGGGGCGACGGGCTATCGCGTGATCCCTGGCGATACAAACCCCGCAACGCTGCTGATGAGTCACATTTCGGTGAATTTCGATCGCAGTGGGTTTAGACGCGATCCCGAAATTGTTTTTCCATTGAGCCGGCTGAAGGAGCTCGCGGATAAGGGTGTAATCGGGTCCGTTGCCGATTTTCACTACTCGTTTATGGGGGCGCCCTTCCCGCCCACCCGATTCGAAGGCAAGGCAAAAGAACTTGCTGAGCTTCTGCATCGCGATCGCGTGGATGCAGCGGTTCTGCTGCCGGTCTGACCAAACTGTACGTGCGCCGTGAGCGCCATCGGTCACTATCTAGAGTCAGCAGGCCTTGCCACCGCGTCGATCAGTCTGATTCGTGAGCATACTGAGGTGATGCAACCACCGCGCGCGCTTTGGGTACCATTTCCACTTGGCCGACCGCTGGGCGTTCCTCATGATGCGGCGTTCCAAACAAAGGTGCTGCAGGCACTCCTCAAGCTATTTGAGCGGACGTCTGGTCCAATACTGGAAGATTTCCCTGACGATGCGCCACCCGATCCAGCTTGGACATCAGGCGACACGCAGGGCGAGGCCTGTCCTGTATTTTTCGATTCGCCCTCTCCCTCTGAGCAGTCCGAGGAACTACTGGCCGTTCTGCTCAATGAGCTCAATCAACTCGCACCCTGGCATGCTCTTTCGGCAAAACGGCGCGGAGCAAGCGCGTTTGGTTTGGCGAGTCAGACATCAACCACTCTTGCCAGGCAACTCGTCGCCCTGACCCAGTCCTCCACCACGCAGCCCTCCGACTGGCATGCAGCCAAGCTTGCTGTGGATGATCTGCGAACCTTCTACGAGGAAGCCGCCGCAAGTCAACCCTCGCCGCTTCCACCAGCAGCGCTTAGTCAATGGTTCTACACCAGGACGCAGCTTGGTGGGTTGTTAAAGACGCTGCGTCAGTTGGGTCTCTCGCATGAAGACCCCAGCGCGCGGCAGATCGCCGATCGGATGCTCATTCCGCGCAAGTTTCATAAGCAGGACTGATTCGACTCGCACAGTGTAGCGGCCGGTGCTTTCGGTGCGGGTTACCCCCGGATGTAGGCCTCCAATTGCTCGATCAGAAGTTTTT
>JBDLQY010000089.1:0-7849 GCA_039800325.1 Pseudomonadota bacterium
CTTTTGCGAAGGCAAGAAGGCCGTGCTGGTGATCGAAGAGGGTCAGCCCGACTATCACGAGCAGGCCCTGCACGCGATTCTGGGGCGTGCCGGGTCGACAACCCATATTCATGGCAAAGACCTGCTGAGCATGGCCGGCGAGTACACGGTTGCCCTGATGCGTGATGGGGTCCGAGAATTCGCGGCGCGCTACCGTCCTGCGGCTGTTGCGCGCGCGACCCCCATTGAGGTTCGACGTCAAAAGCCCGCTACGGCGGCTGCGGCAACCCTGGCAGCCATGCGGGTCTCAGCCCCTGAACTGGCCAGCGTGGTGCCGGCCCGCCCGCCGGGCTTTTGTACCGGCTGCCCCGAACGCCCGATTTTTTCTGCGCTGACGCTGGTCCAGGAAGATCTGGGTGAGCATCACATCGCTGGTGACATCGGCTGCCATCTGTTTGCGGCCATGCCGCCTTTTCACCTGGGCGCCTCGACCATGGGCTACGGCCTGGGTGCATCAAGCGCCGCAGCCTTTGGCCTGTCTTCCAGCAAGCGCGCCATCTCGATCATGGGCGATGGAGGCTTTTGGCATAACGGCCTGACCAGCGGCGTCGCCAATGCGGTCTTCAACAAATCCGATGGCGTCATTGTCATCGTCGACAACAATTACTCAGCCGCCACCGGAGGACAGGACATCTTATCGTCGCGTGCCGACAATCCCTCTCGCAGCACGCGGCATCCGATCGAGGCCGCCGTGCGGGGTGTGGGCGTCGAATGGGTACGAACCATCACCCATACCTATGACGTCAAGGGCATGCGCGCAGCCCTGCGCGAAGCACTGACCACCGACTTCAAAGGACCCAAGGTCATCATCGCTCAAAGCGAGTGCATGTTAAATCGCCAGCGTCGCGAGCGGCCGCAGGTGGCCGCATCCATTCGCGAGGGCAAACGCGTCGTCAAGGAGCGTTTTGGTGTCGATGCCGCGGTCTGCAGCGGCGATCACGCCTGCATGCGCGTCTCAGGCTGTCCTTCTCTCACTCTCAAGCCCAGTGGCGATCCGCTCAAGCCCGACCCGGTCGCGCATGTTGAAGACAGTTGTGTGGCCTGCGGACACTGCGGCGAAGTGGCCGACGCAGCGGTGCTGTGCCCATCGTTCTACCGCGCAGAATGGGTCCGTAACCCAAGTCCCTGGGAGAAACGTCTGCATCGCCTGCGCACCGGCTTCACGCGCTGGCTGCAGGCGCGCCGTGCTACCGAGCTGGCGCGTCGCTCGCTCATGCCCCTTGATACCCGGAATCCACAGTGAACGCGCCCGCAAGCCCGCAGGCGGTGGTTCAGATGGCGACCGATTCTCCCGCCAGGCGTCTGGGCTCCGATCCTAATCGGCCAATCACCATCGCCGTCGTCGCCATGGGAGGCCAGGGCGGGGGCGTTCTGATCGACTGGATCGTAGACCTCGCCGTCCACAACGGGTATTTCGCGCAGAGCACATCCGTTCCCGGCGTGGCGCAGCGCACGGGCGCGACCATCTACTACGTTGAACTCCTCGCCCAGTCGCATGCAAACGCGCGCGGCGCCGAACCCGTGTTTGCCATGATGCCGGTGCCGGGCGAGGTCGATATCGTTATCGCAGCCGAACTGATGGAAGCGGGTCGAGCCCTGCAGCGCGGGCTGATCAGCCAGACGCGCACCACCCTCATAGCCTCTTCACATCGCGACTTTGCCACCGTTGAGAAAGTTGTTCCCGGCAACGGAATTGCCGACAGCGCATCGGTTCTTGACGCTGCACAGCGTCACGCGCGCCGGTTTCTGTACGATGACTTTCAGTCGCTGGCCCGCACCAAGGGCAGCGTGATTTCGGCAGTCCTGTTTGGCGCGCTGGCCGGCTGCGGCGAGTTGCCCTTTGACGAAGCTGCTTTTCAGGACAGCATCCGCCGCTCAGGCCTGGGCGTTGAGGCCAGCCTGCGCGCCTTTGCAGCGGGTTTGGCCGCTGTGCGCGAGCCCATCCGTTCAGACGCCCCCACGCAAAGCCCATTCGACACGACACCACCGCCCTTACCCGTGCGGGCCGCAAGCCTGGCCGTCGAAGCCTTACGTCTTCGGATCGAACGCGAATTTTCTCCGGTAGTTCAACCCATGCTGGGCGTGGGCCTGCAGCGTGTGCTCGAGTTTCAGGATGTTCGTTACGGCGAGGAATATCTCCAGCGGGTCGCTGAACTGCATGCACTTGACATCAAGGCCGGTGGAGCCGAGCAGGGTCATATTGCCAGCATCGAGGCTGCGCGCTGGATCGCAGTCGCAATGGCTTACGATGATGTCATTCGCGTGGCGGATCTCAAGATCCGCAGTGAACGCTTTTCACGCATCCGCGCCGAATTGGGCGCTGGCGACAGTGAGATCATCGGATCCACTGAGTATTTCCACCCTCGGCTGCAAGAGGTGCTGGGGCTGTTGCCTGCGTCTCTGGCCCGTCGCATCGCTCAGTCGCCCACGATCAGCGCATGGCTAGAGCGGCGCTTTTCCAAGGGGCGCCGTGTGCACTCGCACACCATGCGCGGCCAGCTGATGCTGACGGCTGTCGCCGGACTGAGGCGCTGGCGGCGCCTCAGTCTTCGCCATGCTGAAGAGCGCGCGCATCTTGAAGCCTGGCTGGATGACGTTAAAGCCGCCATGGCGCTTGACTACGCGCTGGCCACTGAGTTGCTGCGCTGCCGACGTCTGGTCAAGGGATACAGTGATACCCATGCGCGCGGTCAGGACCGATTCTCGCGCATCATGCAGGCGGCCCGTCCGTGGCGTGGCCAGCCGCAGGCCGCTGAGCGCGTCGCGTCGCTGATCAAGGCAGCACTGGCTGACCCACAGGGCAAGCAGCTGACCGAGCTCATCAACAGACTATCAACCGCCGGATAGCATCGGGCAACCCGAGACCGCAGGCCCGGCGATCGCGTACCCGCCATTCCACGGACACAACGTGAACCCATCACCATCAAAACCCGCACGCATTGAACTCGCATCAGGGCTGGAAATTCCCCGGATTCTCACCGGATTGTGGCAAATCGCTGACATGGAGCGCGATGCTCCCCCGCTTGATCGCCGGCGCGCTGCGCAATCCCTGGCTGAGTATGCTGAAGCTGGCTTTAACGGCTTCGATATGGCCGACCACTATGGCAGCGCCGAGCTCATCACCGGTGAACTCCTGGCCACGCGGCCCGAGCTCAAAGCGCACGCCTTCACCAAGTGGTGCCCCGAACCCGCAGACATGACTGAGGCGGTCGTTCGAGCGGGCATCGATGAGCGCCTGCAACGACTGGGCGTGTCCTGCATTGACCTGCTGCAGTTTCACTGGTGGGACTATCGCCATCCGGGCTACATCGATGCCTTTGATTCCTTGATGCGACTGCGCAGCGAGGGGCGCATCGCACACCTGGGTCTGACGAATTTCGACACTGACCACCTGCGGCTGCTGGTACGACACGGCGTACCCATCGTCAGCAACCAGGTTTCGTTCTCGCTGCTGGACAGGCGTGCGGCGGGTCGTATGACCCAGTTCTGTCTTGAATCGGGCGTGAAGCTGCTTGCCTATGGCACCCTGGCCGGCGGGTTTATCGCCGAACGCTGGGTCGGGCAGCCGGAGCCCGAGCACATCAGCGACTGGAGCAAAAACAAGTACAAGCGTTTCATCGATGCGATTGGTGGCTGGTCGGCCTTGCAGGCCGTCCTCAAGGCTGCGCAGCACATCGCCCACAAACATGCGGTCTCGCTCTCCAGTGTCGCGCTTCGGTGGGTGCTCGAGCAGCCCGCCGTCGGTGCGGTCATCGTGGGAGCTCGCCTGGGTGAGCGCGAGCATCGCGCAGCCAACCTGGCCGCCTTCGGCTTTCAGCTGGATGCAGACGACCACGCGCGACTGAACGATGCCTTCGCGTTAACCCGTGACCCGCCGGGCGATTGTGGCGACGAATATCGCAAGCCACCGTTCCTCACCGCCTCGGGTGACCTGAGCCACCATTTGAGTCAACTACGCCAGATTTTCAGCGCCACTGCCCGCCCCGACCGTCGCGACGCGGCCCGCGTTGACTCAGGCAGTCGCTGGGAAAGCATCGGCGGCTATTCAAGAGCGGTACGTCAAGGCCGTCGCATTCTGGTCAGCGGCACCACTGCGACCCACGGCAGTGGTCGTGTGATCTGCCCCGGCGATGCCGAGGCTCAGACCGTCTACATCCTGGATAAGATCGCAGCCAGTCTGCAGGCGTTTGGAGCCAGTCTCGATGATGTAGTCCGAACCCGGGTCTACCTGACCGATGCTCAGGCCTGGGAAGGACCCACGCGGGTACACGGACGTGCTTTCGCTCACGCGCGTCCAGCCAACACCCTGCTGGCGGTGGCAGCACTGATTGGCGAGGGTTATGCGGTTGAGATCGAGGCAGAGGCCGAGCTGGACTGAAAAGACATAAAAGGCGCTGCTCAGTCTCTATAAGACAGCGCTCTCCGCGTGTCCGAAGAACTTGACGTGTTTCACGGCGTAGCCAGAGGGCTCGCCGTGTCAGATGCCGTCGACGGCAAAGCGAGGTTCTCGCCAAAACTCAGTTACCAGAATCGTACTTAGACGGTCGACCGCAACCCAGATATCTTCGTGGCTGAGGGCCAGCGGCGAAAGCCCGAACCGGATGGCATCGGGTTTGCGAAATGAACTCACGACGCCACGCTCAAGCAGGGCCTGCACAATACGCCCCGCACCCGGATGGTCGAACGTGATGTGCGCACCGCGTTCTTCATAGCGCTCAGGCGAACTGATCCTCACACCATGCGGCGAGCAGCGCAGCTCAAGCAGGCCGACCAGCAAGTCAGACAGCGAGCGATGCTTGCGCCCAAGCTCCTCAGCGTTGACGTCCTTCCAGATGTCGGCCGCCGCTGCCAATGCGGCGTTGGCCAGCACAGCGGGCGTGCCCGTCAGGTGACGACGTACCCCGGCGATGGGCTCGTAGTCAGGCTCGAAGGCGAAAACATCAGCATGACCCATCCAGCCGCTGATGACAGGCCAGGCGGCATCTTGATGCCTGGGGTTCACGTACAACCAGGACGGCGCACCTGGCCCACCACACAGGTACTTGTAGCCGCAGCCGACCGCGAAGTCGGCAGCCGTGTCGTGCAGAGCCACCGCAATAGCGCCGGCAGCGTGCGATAAATCCCACAGGGTCAAGGCCCCCACACCGTGTGCCAGACGGTTGGTATGGTCCATGTTCCAGCGAAAGCTCGAGCGGTAATCGACCAGACTGAGGAAGACCACACCCACCTCGGGCGACAAAGCGGCTTGCAGTTCGGAGGGGTGGTCAATGAGTCGCAGCTGCGCAGCCCCATCGGTAAAACGGGACAGGCCCTGCGCCACATACAGATCGGTGGGAAACATGTGCCGTTCGGTGACGATCACCGGACGCTCGGGGCGAAGCCTCCAGGCATACGCCAGCAACTTGAACAAATTGACGGACGTGTTGTCAGCAAACACAACACTGCCCGGGCCGGCGCCGATCAGAGGCGCCAAAGCGTCGCCCAAGGTCCAGGGCTGCTCAAGCCAGTCGAATCGGCTCCAGCCGCGCCGACGCGCGTCGCGCCAACCCTGCAGCATGAGGGTCTGCAGGCGCTGCGGCGCATTAAGCGGCATCGCGCCGATTGAGTTTCCGTCCAGGTAGACGGTGTCTTCTGCTGCCTGTGCAAAGCGCGCGCGGATGCCGGCCAAAGGGTCGGCAGCATCCAGCGCGCGAGCCGCCTCGCGAGTGATCACCTTACTCGATACGCTTAGCCAGGGCCTGCATATCTTCGATGGAGATGATTCGATCGGTGACGATCTGCCCTCCGGTTATTTTCCAGACCAGCGCAGGGCCGGTGACATCGCCGTTGGCGTCAAACTCGATGGGACCGGTGGCGCCAAAGTACTTGATAGGCTTACCGGCTTTGATAAGCTCAACAGCTTTCTTGAACTCTTCGGGACCGGTGCCGACCGGTGTACCGCCCGGCGTGTGCACCTGACGGATCGCATCACGAATCGAAGGCCCAGTAAGGTCTTTGGCGATATTCATCGCAAGTCCGAGAACCATAACCGCGTCGTACTGCGTATGTACACCGGGACCCTTGGAGTCAGATCCCCACTTCTTCTGGAACGCATCGTTGAAGGCATCAACATGGGGGCCCGCCACCTGCGCGTTATCCATGCCGAAAAAGTCCTCTACGTACTGCGCGCCCACGCCGTTGACGAAATCGAGCGTGCGCATCGAGTTGTTGAGTGCGACCCTCTTGGGACCACCCATGGACAGCCATTCACGAATGATGGTGACCGCATCCTTGGGGAAGCCGATCAGCAGCAGCGACTCGGGTTTGGCCGCCAGGGCGCGCGTGACCTCAGCGCGATAGCTGGGCTGGTTGTCGTTGTACGGCACCTCGACGGCGATTTCACCACCCAGTTTGCCGACCGCCTGCTTGTAAAAACGCAGCATGTCGGTGCCGAAATCGGTGTTGACATAGATGACCGCTGTCTTCTTGTAACCACGTCGCGTCACTTCGGAGGCCGTGGCATAAGCCTGCGTTTTGCTGGTGGGGATGGTGCGGAAGAAATAGCCCTGGCTGCGGTTATCTGCAGTAAAGCTGCTGGCAGTTGAGCAGCACGTCACCTGCACCACTCGCGACGGTGCCGTCACCGAGGTGATGATGGGGCCAGTCACACCCGAGGAAATGGTGCCCGTGAAGGCTGCCACCCGCTCGACCTCAACCAGAAACTTGGCGGCATCAACGCCCACTGTGGGCTGTCCCTGGTCATCACGCAGAATAAACTGCACCGGGCAGCCTTTAATGCCACCGCCCTGGTTGATGTGCTCAATACCCAACTCGGCCGACTGAGCAATCTTCTTGGTGATGGGCGCCATTGAGCCGGTGAGCGGAAGCACCCCTCCCAGCTTGACCGGACATGAGGCCTGAGCCAAAGCGGACGTGCCCGCCATCAGCCCGCTGACAGTTGCTGCCGACAACACAAGGCGTTTAAAAAACGTTTTCATTGAAATCCCTCCTCCAAAACTGATGAGCTTAGCTGTTCAGGTGCCGCGACACAATCGCGCGCTCGCCGATCAGGCCGCGCGGCCGGTACAGCAGCATGAGTACAAGTACCACACCGATCAAGATGACCTGGATGGCCGCACCCTGGGCCGCATGAGACGGCGGCACCAGCTTAGACACGGTGACCCCACTGGCAGCCCAGATGCCCCAGACCACCAGCGCACCCAGCATCGCACCGCGATTATTGCCGCTGCCACCGACGATCAGCATGGCCCAGACCTGAAAGGTGAGAATGGGTAGAAAGTCGAATGGGCTTACAAATCCGATAAAGCTGACATAGAGGGCTCCCGCCAGTCCCATCAGCGTGGACCCCAGCACGAAGGCCTCCAGGCGAAACCGCAGCACTGATTTCCCCAGGGACTGTGCCGCAACCTCGTCTTCGCGAATCGCCCGCAGCACACGTCCCCAGGGCGAACCCAAGATACGCTCAAGCGCCCAATACACGGCAAGTACCACACTCAGCATCAGTGCCAGATAAAACAGGTTGTAATGCAGCGGATCGCTAAACCATGCGCTCAAGGGCTTGGGGATGCGCGACAGACCCTGCGAGCCACCCGTAAGGGGCTCTAGATTGAGCGTGAGCAGCTGAATGAGAATGGCAATGCCGAAGCTTGCAATGGCCAGGAAATCACCACGTAGCCGAATAGTGATCAAACCAATCAGCAGCGAGGCCAGGGCCGTCACCAGCATCGCCGCCAGCACCCCGACAATCCAGGGCAGGCCAAAATTACCGATGTACTGCGGCTGCGGCGCTGCCGTCAGAATGGCATGGGTA
>JBDLQY010000090.1:0-6593 GCA_039800325.1 Pseudomonadota bacterium
CGCAGCAGCGTTTTCTTATCGGCCAGCGTAGAAACAGCCAGGTCCATCACGACGCCCATCTGCAAAACGCCCTGGTCATCCCTGTAAAAGCCAGGGCGGCTTTCAGGGATAAGGCTGGCCATGCCCAGCCGACGCGCCAGTTCGACCGAGGCCATGTTACGCGCCAACACCTGCGGATCGTCGGCCTTAACACCCGCCTTCTTGTGTGAATAGCCTGTCTTGTCGCCCGCCTTGAGCGGCTTAAACGCGTACTCGCGCGCCGACGCGGCATCGTCGCCGTAGCGTAAGGCCAACACCGTATTGAAGGCGCCCGCGCCCAGCGTACGCGCCGCACCCTGAACCTGATCGGCCTGCAGCGGCGTGGGCAACAGCACATCGCTGACCCGTGTGCCGGTGGCCAGCCACACGCGGATTTGCTCGTCTGAGTAGCCATGCTCGGCAAACAACAGGGCCTGCGCCAGCGGGCGAGGCTGTTGCAGGCCTGGGCTCAGGCCCAGGGTCAGAACGCAAACCCGAATTCGATATGCGTCATCTGTTTGCAGACGCTGCGCGATTGCCTGCCACCGAACCGGGCTTGCACCTTCCGCCGCACCAAAGGCACCGACCCTGCCGCACTGAAGGCTCAGAGCGCCCTGTAGGGTGGGTTGAGCCAGCGACTGAGGCTGCTGGGCCCAGTCGATCGTATCTTGCAACAACAGGCCGGCCTGCAGACCCGATTCAATATAAGCCGGCAGGTCGGGATGCTCAGGCATCAGCGGGAGCAGCTCCTCCAAAATGTCTTCGACGTCGTCCGCATTGCCCGAGCGAAGCAGCGATAGCCCGCCCTTTTGAATGGCGTTCAAAAGCCGCGCGATGCTGCCCTGAGGTAGCTTCGACTGATCATCGAGCACGCGGCCGAACAGAAGATCGAGTGTGTCGATGCGCTGGTCAACCTGCTCGAGATTCGTTGGCCGTCCGAGGACTTGATCAAGCGCGTCAAGGTCAGCACGCGTCAGCCCACAGTCAACCAGCATAGTGGCCGTGTTGAGGAGCTCGTCTTGAATGCTCCAGCTGACATCTACCTGCGAGCGCGCCAGCAGCCAGGAAGCGACCTCAATGAACTGCACATTGACGGTCGCCGATTGAACATTGTCAGACGCCAATCGAAGCACATCGCTCGGTTTAGTGCCGTCCCGGTAGCATCGAATGGCGGCTTCCGGTGTGACACCGCGTCTCAGATACGGCAGCAGTTCGCGCAGCGAAATATTGGGTGGCAGTCCCTGGCCCTGCTCGATGGCTGACTTCAGCTGCTCGAGCGCAGCCTTTTCCTGTTCGGCATCGGTGATCAGTTCCCGCATCTGCGACTTGCGCGTCAAAACCCGACGGCCTTCGACATAGGCGCGCGCGTTGGCACTCACCTGATCAAGTTGCGCAATGGCCGCGTCAACCGAAGCTTCCGTTAGCGCTTGTGTATCGTCGTGGGCCAATTCGGAAAACGCCGTAACCGAGCGCAAAACCTGCCGGTACTCCTGGGAGCGCTGCCCACCGAATCGAAACAACCCCAAAAAGCTGCGGCGCTCTTTGGGTGCCCCCGCGAACCCCAGCAGGCCCCACTCGGTGAGAACGCCCTGATCGCGTCGCTCGACCGATTCGACTGTGGGAGCAGCGTTTTGGGCAGGAATCGGGCTTGGCTGCAAGACTGGAGCGCGCACCTGACGCGCGCCTGCCAACGCGCCGCCATCAGATCGCGCAGACGAATTGCTCTGTCTGTGAATCTCAGAAGGCTGCTGGTGAGCATCGGGCTGGATGAGGTTGTCCGAACTCGCGCGCTGGCCGTGCGAAACCGTACGCTGACTTTGAATGGGCGAATTCATGAGACCGCCCTTACCCTGGACGCGCCATCGCTCAGGTCGGGGCCCAGCGCCCACAGGGTCTGCAGGGCTGCAAACAAGCCGCCGTCCTGCCAGGCGATGCTTTCGCTCGCGCTGGCCTGGGGCGCCACCGAAACCCAGGCCCAGGCTTTAAGATCAGCCAAATCGGCCTCGACGGCAACAACGCATTGTTTGGGGCTCGAACGCCCTGCCTGTTGCTGGGCGGCGGCCTCTTCCAGCAGGCTGTTCGTAAGACCGATGCGCGCTGATGCTCGCGCAGCACGCTGGTCAGGGTCTTCGAAAGAGCCCCAGGCCACCTCGACCACCGCCATGGCCGCCCCTTGCCTGACCACCAGGCTGAACACCACCGAGCTCAGGCCAGAACCTGAAAAGCCAGCAGCAAAGAAATCATCGGTGCGCTGGGTCAGGTGATCTAGCCAAGCCGACACATCGCGGGGGTCGGTATCGACCGTATCCGTGTAAAACCAACCCCGGCCGTCGGTGGCCAGCCGACTTTGTAGCTCAGCAGAAAGCTGCGGCACTGTGTCAATGCCCTCTTGGGCAAGCAGCGCGCACAAGCTGTCAAACGTCGACTGGTCAGCCATGCTCAGCCCCGTATCGCCTGATTGCCCAACGCCGACGACTCCGCGTCTTGGTTTTGCGCGTTGCCTTGATCGTTCGTAATGGGAAACTCATTCCATTTCGCCAACAGACCCCGCCAGTCTTCAAGAGCCATCGCAAAACGATCAAGCAATTGAAAGAGCAAATCTTCGTCGAGCGCGCGCCACGACAGGGTGCGACACAGCGCGACGCGTTCTGCGCCAGACCCGTCATCAGCCAAAGCCAGTGCAGCACCACCCGTAAGCTGCACGTTGAGATTGGCCCTGAGCATCTGCGCAAACACCGCTTGTGAATCGGGCGCTTGGCCTACATCGGCGAACAAAACCAGGGCATCAAGCGCCGGGTCGTACCGCAGTCCGATCAAAGCTCCAGAGGTGAGCTCGAGTCCTGTGGCACCGCTGTCATCAAGGCCAAGCAGCTCATTCAGGCCCAGCCGAAGCGACAGACGATTGAGAAGATCAAAGACGCCGGAAGGAATACTCACGCTGCTGCCCCCTCGACTGAAGCGAACGACTCGTCAGGCGCTGGCCCCATCACCCTGAAGGGCCGATATCGCAGCGCGCAGGCCCAGGCGATAGCTGTCAGCGCCAAAACCGCAAATAGATCCGCGCACTACCTCGGCAAATACGGACTCATGACGAAAGGCTTCACGAGCATGTACATTGGACATGTGCACTTCGATGATGGGGCACTTGAGTATGGCGAGCGCGTCGCGAATACCGTAGCTGTAGTGTGTCCAGGCGCCCGCGTTAATCAAAACCGCCTGGGTGCCGTCCTGATGCGCCTGATGGATACGCTCGACCATGGCGCCTTCGTGATTGGTCTGAAAGCATTCGACGTGAGCGCCGAGCTCAGAGCCCAGCACCTGCAGACCGGCATCGATCTGGGCCAGCGTGACCGTCCCGTACTGGGCCGGGTCGCGCTTACCGAACATATTGAGATTAATGCCGTGCAGAACCAGAATTTTCATCGCCGCTCCGGGATAGGCATGCCCTGGGAGCGGCGATTATGAACGATTTCAGGCGGCCAGAACCGGCTTGAGCGCCGCCTTGATGCGCTTCTGCATAGCTGCGTCCGGGCTCACCATGGGTGCGCGCGGATGGTAGAGGGTGACACCCTGCAGATGCTGCACATACTTGACGCAGGCCGGCAAAATTTCGTGCGGCATTTCGTTCCACAGCCGATTGAGGTGGAAGTGCAGCGCCCGCGCCTCTTCGTGGCGGTTTTTCTCGACCAGTTTGCCCAGCTTGACCACAGCACCTGGCACCGCGCTGCACAGGGCCGAAATGGCACCATGCATGCCAATCGCAAAGCCTGGGTAGAGCAAGGCGTCAATGCCGCTCATAACTACGTTGCGTGACTTAACGCGCAGCAACAGGTCAGACAGCGACTTGAGGTCGCCGCTACTTTGCTTCATGCCCACGACGCCGGGCACTTCGTCCATGATCTTCAGCATCATGTCGACGCTGAGGTAATTCCAGGGGATGACGTTGTAGATCAGGATGGGAATACGCGTCTCCTCCCAGATGGTGCGGAAATGCTCGATGGTGGCCTTCTCGTCGGGCTTGAACAGGTAGTGCACCGGCGTGACCTGCAGCGCCGTGATCTTCATGCCGTCCAGCATGCGAATACGATTAATCGCCTGAATGGTGCTGTTGACGATCAGCCCCGCGAGAAACGGTACTCGTCCCGCGTTAGCCTCGTACGCATCGGTCATGGCGGCTACGAATTCGGCATCAGACAGCGTGTGCCCCTCTCCCGTGCTGCCGCCGGCCACGATGCCGCTGGCGCCAGCCTTGATAATGAGGTCGATCTGCTCACGCATGCCGTTTTTCACGAACTGACCTTTTTTGTCAAAGGGCATGGCAATCGGTGGCATGACGCCGCGCAGAACGCTGCGCATATTGGGAGCTTTTGCACTCATGGATCGGTCCTTGATTGACGATTGTTTCGAGGATTGAAGCCTTCGGAACTGCGATTTCGACGCATGCTTGACACTGGCAGCTGCGACGCCTAGGATTTTTTCAGCGTTCCGTTATCCGGTCAATCATTCCGGAATCCGGACAGTTCCAAAAACCTTTCATGACCAGAACCAGGAGGAGACTCATGAAGCGTCCCAGCACCATTAACACCCTTCGTCGTAAAGGCCTGGCTGCGCTGGCCCCGTTGGCCCTCGCGGCCATGGTCAGTGCACCCGCGCTGGCGGCCTACCCTGACCGGCCCATCACGCTGATCGTGCCCTGGGCGGCCGGCGGCGGCACCGACGCCACCGGCCGTTTTGTGGCAACCCTGCTCGAAAAAGAACTCAAGCAGCCGGTCAACGTCGTCAATCGCACCGGCGGCGGTGGCATCGTGGGCCATACCGAAATCGCCAATGCCAAGCCTGATGGCTATACCATCGGTGTCATCACGACCGAGTTGTCCCTGTACAAAACACTGGGCACGGCGCAGATCACGCACGCTGACTACACCGCGCTTGCGCTCTACAACACTGACCCAGTGGGCGTCCATGTTCGGGCCGATGACGGTCCGAAAGACATGGCTGATCTGGTTGCACAGGTCAAGGCAAAGCCCGGTGCGCTCAAAGCCTCAGGGGCTAACTTGGGCGGTCTGGCTCATCTGTCGGCCGCAGGTTTTTTGACCAGTATTCAGCAACCCATGACCGCCATGCCCTGGGTTCCCACTGAGGGCTCAGCTCCGGCCTTGCAACTACTGGCCTCAGGTGCCATCGCTGTCGTGGTCACAACGCTGCCCGAAGCACAGTCCATGGTCGATGCCAAGCGAGTCCGTACGATCGCCCTCATGGGTACTGCCCGTGATCCGGCTTACCCCAACGTGCCCACCGTCAAAGAGGCTATAGGCACCGATTGGAGCATGGGTGCCTGGCGGGGAATCGCTGGGCCCAAGGGCATGCCCCAGGAAGCCGTCACCCGATTGGGCGCGGCGCTCAATAAAGTCGTGAATGATCCCGAGTTCAAAAAGCTCATGGATGCGCGTAAGTTCGGTGTTACCTACGCTGATCCGACA
Source organism: Pseudomonadota bacterium (assembly GCA_039800325.1). Taxonomy (GTDB): domain Bacteria; phylum Pseudomonadota; class Gammaproteobacteria; order Burkholderiales; family Burkholderiaceae_E; genus SYIM01. The sequence continues at coordinate 5,499 of JBDLQY010000090.1, forward strand.
GGCTTCAACAGGTATCTGACGGATGCCGAGGCCCGCTTCGGGGTTGCTGCTAAAGCGGCAGGTTTGGCCAAGTGAGTTCGCGCTACCCTCCGCGGGTCGATGTACTGCTGGGGGTCGCGCTTACCGCGGCTGGCCTTTACATCGCGCATCAGTCGGCCAGCCTACCCAAGATCCCGGCCCAGGCCTATGGGCCGGGGTTTTTCCCCCAACTGGTGGGATATGCGCTCAGCGCAAGTGGTGTGCTCATGGCCGCGCGCGCCCTGGGTCGTCATGTCCGGCGCGGCACCGGTGATCCGTCGGCGGACGTTGATCGAGCACCCAGCAATGAGGCCAGCGCCGAACGGACAGGCAATCATCAGACAGGCACAGGTCGGGCGAGCGCTGGCATGCCAGGCCAGTCCAATCGCTCAACATCAGACACGCTTAAACACGCGGACCCGCTGAATCGCGACGGACCCAACTGGGCGGCCATCGTCTGGGTTCTGGCAGGCCTTGCCGGTATCGCCTGGGCCATGAATACCGTGGGCTTTCTCATCATGGTGCCCATCTTTCTGTTGGGCTATCTGCATTTGGTCGGCGAGCCGTTTTTGCGCTCCCTACTGGTGGTCGCTGCCAGCACGACGGCCGCCTGGTATGGCTTTGCCGTGCTGCTGAAAGTACAGATTCCGCCTGGGCTGCTTGAACTGCTGCGCTAATGGAAAATTTCGCGACCAATTTCGCCACCGCACTGGGCATGCTGGCCGATGCGCAGCTGCTCACGGTCATCCTGCTGTCCTCCGTCTTCGGTCTATTTGTGGGTGCCATTCCCGGACTCACAGCCACCATGGCCACGGCACTGCTGGTGCCAGTGACCTTCTTTATGAGCCCACTGGCGGCGGTGTCAGCCATCGTCGCCTGCACAGCCATGGCCATTACTGCGGGCGACATTCCAGGCTGTCTGATTCGCATGCCGGGCACTCCGGCGTCTGCGGCCTACACCGATGAAACCTATGCCATGACTCGTCGGGGACTGGCGGCGCAGGCCCTGGGCAGCAGTCTGGTGTCGTCCGTCATTGGCGGACTGGCAGGCGCGGCCGTACTGATTGTGCTGGCACC
>JBDLQY010000091.1:0-3992 GCA_039800325.1 Pseudomonadota bacterium
AGGAAAATCGCGCGCCTGCCACACCGCAACCAGCCCGAGGCCGGCAACGGGCACCGCGGCGACGGCGCGCCGCCAGAGGTCAAGCACGGGCCAGACCAGCCTCGCGCAACAGGCGTCCGTAGTTATTGAGCTGCTGCTCGAGAATGGCTTCCCAGGCATCGGGTTTGCGGTTAATGGCCCGGATGGTGCGCTGCTTCAGTGCCGCCTGAAAGTCCGCATTGGCGTGAGCTTTACTCAGGGCATCTGTCAAGCGCGCAACCATCTCAGCGGGCAAACCCTTGGGGCCCGCCATGCCATGCACGACCGCAAAGGTCCAGTCCGAGCCTGTAGCTTCTTTAAGCGTGGGAATATCGGGAAACTGTTCGGCCCGGGCATCACCCATGAGACACAGAGTGCGAACCTTCTTGGCTTCCAGCAGTGCACGTGCCTCTGCCAGCGATGACGTGGAGAACTCTGAGCCACCGGCCGCCACATCCTGATGTCCGAGGGTACCGCCCTGCGCAGGAACCCATACCACCGCACGCGGATCCATCTTGAGGCTGTCCATCATGCCCAGGAAACCAACATGCCAATTAACCCCGGGGGCCGCACCCGTGCCACGCAGCTTACCCGGCTGGGCCTTGATGGCTGCCAGCAGATCGTTGACGGTTTTCCAGGGGGCGTCTTCTTTAACAGTGACGCTGCCGAGGATCTCGTTGGTCTGACCGATCTTGGTGAAGTCGCGATGGGTGAGCTTGGACTGCCCCAGGTGGGTATAAAAAGACAGATCGTTGGTGATCAGGCCAATGGTGTAGCCGTCGGGTTGCGCACGCGCAATCGCGTCGTGGCCGGTGACCCCGCCGCCACCCGCGCGGTTAACAACGTTGATGGTTGCCTTTAATTCACGCTCCATCAGCGGCGCCAGCGTACGCGCAACGATGTCGGTGCCACCACCCGCGGGATAGGGCACGATGAGCGTGATAGGCCGATCAGGCCAGGCGGCCATGGCTTTTCCGCCAATCGCAAAGGTGGCTGCGCCAGCACCGGCACGCAATACGTCCCGCCTGGAAAATGATTGACTCATGTTGACTCCTCCGGAAACTTGTGGCGCGCTCGAGCGCACACGATGGTTGATCTTTTCGAAACGCCTCGCGGCATGTCGCTGCGCGCCGCAAAAACCATTCGCGATCGGAGGTTAGTGCAATCAGCCGCATTCGTCCAGCGGAGCGCTATCATTCGCGCGGCAGATTTGCCCCCCCCTCGCCGACTGACATCATGCGCAAACTTTGGGATATCAGCCCGCCGATCCAGACCGGCAGCCCGGTGTTTCCGGGCGACACGCCCTATGCTCAGCGGTGGGTGGCCCGTATCGACACATCCTGCCCGGTGAATGTCAGCGCACTGACCTTGTCCCCCCATATTGGCGTTCACGCGGATGCCCCTCTACATTACGACCCCGCTGGAGTCCCCATCGGCGAGGTCGATCTGGATGCGTTTCTGGGGCCCTGCCGCGTCATTCACGCGATCGGCATCAGGCCTCTGGTACTGCCCGAACATCTGCAACACGCTCTGGTGGGCACAGTACCCCCGCGTGTGCTGGTCCGCACCTACGATCGCTTTCCACTTGAACACTTCGATGACGACCTGGCCGCTTTTCATCCGGACACTATTGCCTTTTTGGCCGATCGAGGGGTAACACTTGTAGGCATAGACAGCGCTAGCGTTGATCCCGCTGACAGCAAGACTCTGGATAGCCACCAGGTCATCCGCACGCGCGGCCTGCGCGTACTGGAAAATTTATATCTGGATGAAGTCGCCGAAGGTGACTACGAACTCATAGCCCTGCCGCTCAAGCTCAGCCAGGCCGATGCTAGTCCGGTGAGGGCCGTTCTGCGTGCCTTGGCCTAAGCTGGCGATTAAATTCGCTCAAAAGCGCGGTAGGCCGTGGCTGCTGACGCGCGCGCACCCGGCACCTGCGCCCCGTCCTGTGGTGTGACCGGAAAAACTGCATTCACCTGACCCGTGCCCGATGCACCGAAGTACGGTGTTACGAGCTCAGCCTTGCCTTGGTAAGCAGACCAGCCCAGCACACCCAGCAGCATCGCTGTGTCGTGCATGAATCCCTCACCGTGTCCTTTGGTGGCGTACTCGGGCAGCATCTGGCAAAAGTCCTGCCACTGGCCGCTCTGCCACAACTGCAACACCTGCCGATCCATGCTCTCGAGAAACGGGCTCCAGATACGAAAGGCGAATTCAGGCGCAAGTCCATTCTGCGCGAACCGGTGACTCAGCGAACCGCTGGCCAGAAACGCTACGGTGCCCTCGTAGTGCTCTTCAACCGCCTGGCGCATGGCCCATCCCAATCGGGCACTGTCATCCAGATAGTGCGCCATGCAAAGGGCCGACACCGAGACAACTTTGAAATGCTGGTCACCGTTCATGTATCGCAACGGAACCAGGGTGCCGTACTCGGGCGCCAGCGAGGTCGCATCATGCGCAAGCGTCTCAATGCCGTGCGCATTGCACACCTGGGCCAGCAGGCGTCCCAGCCCAGGGTTGCCCGGTGACTCGTAGGGCATGTTGCTGATGAAGTGCGGCAGTTCGTTGCTGGTGTAGACACCTTTAAAGTGGGGCGCGCAATTGATGTGGTAGTTCGCGTTAACCAGCCAGTGGGTGTCAAAGACCACCAGCGTATCGACCCCCAGCGCGCGACAACGCCGACTGATCTCGCGGTGCCCTTCAATCGCATCGTCGCGACTTCCTTTACGCGGGCCTTCAAACTCGCTGAGATACATCGAAGGCACGTGCGTGATCTTGGCGGCTAGCGCGACTCGTCCCATGACAATCTATTCCCCGGTTGACCTGCACCAACATACAGGCTGCCAACACACGACCGTCAGGTCAAGCGGTAGCTCCCCGAACGGCCACACCGGTAAACTGCCCGCCTTCAACTCTCGCCAAAGGCTTGCCTCGATGTTCGGCATCACTGACTACCCAGCCTATCTGGTGGCTGTACTGGTGTTTCTGGCCATTCCAGGTCCTGGGAACCTCGCACTTTTGTCGTCGACGGCCAAGGGGGGCCTGCGCGGCGGTCTGGCGGCCACCCTGGGCGTCATCGTCGGTGATCAGGTGCTGATTTGGGCTGCAGTGGCCGGGCTGGCAACCCTGCTGCTCAATCTGCCCACCCTGTTCTCGGCGCTACAGTGGCTGGGCGCTGCCTACCTCGCCTGGCTGGGCCTGAACATGGTGATGGCCAAGCCCGGAGAGGCGACGGTTATTGATATTCCGGCGGGTCAGTACTTCCGGCAGTCATTTTTCATCACCCTGCTCAATCCCAAGGCCATCGTGTTTTACATGGCCTTCTTCCCGCTGTTCATCGATCCCAACGGGCATAGGGGAATGATCACCTTCGGCATGATGGCCGCCACAGCGGCAGCCCTCACCTTTCTATACGGACTGGTTCTATGCGGACTGGCTGATCAGCTGTCGAATCGCTTCCGCGGTAAGCCGCAAATCGCGCTATGGATGAATCGATTCGCCGGTTCATTCCTAATCGCGTTCAGTATTAAGCTAGCTCTTGGACGTTGAACGGTCTTATTGCTATTCAGTACCACAGTGCTTTTTCAACGCGATTGCGCAGCGGCTCGCCCGCCAGAAAGCGGCGAACGTTATCCGACAACACTTCAAAGCGACGTTGCATGATGTGCGGGCCCACCACCGCGACATGCGGCGTCAGCAGTGCGCGGGGATGACGCCACAGCCGATGGGTCGCCGGCAGAGGCTCTGATTCGAATACATCCAGCGCAACACCGGCCAGACGCCCCTCATCAAGCGCCTTCACGACGGCATCGAGACTCACCGTCGGACCTCGCCCAATATTGACCAGGTAGGCGCCGCGACGGAACCGTGCAAGCCTGTCGCTATTGATCATGCCCTCGCTGAGAGGTGTATGTGGAAGGGTCATGACCACCGAGTGTACGTGGGGTAACAGATCATCGAGCGCCGCAGGCGTA
>JBDLQY010000092.1:0-3344 GCA_039800325.1 Pseudomonadota bacterium
AGTCGCCCCTGATATTTCAATAACCTATTGATTTGCATTGATAAATTGGTGATTCTGAGTTATGTTTTCTCTCGGTTTTTCGGGTTCTACCCTCGGTTTTCTGGGAGTTTTGCCGATGTCCGAGACTGACGACTTTTTTCGTAGCCGTCTCGATCAGATGATCGATCTGCGGCATCCCTTGGCGGTTTTGGCCTCGCGAATGCCCTGGCAGGAACTCGAAGCCAATATTGCTGGCCAACTCGCCCAGCGTATTCGCACCGGCAAGAAGTTCGAGGGCGCCGATTTGTTTGGGCCGGTCAGCCACGCGGTAACGCCGCGAGCCACGGGTGCGGGCCGGCCGCGTTTGCCGCTGCGTTTGATGATCTCGTTGCTTTATCTGAAGCACGCCTTCAATGAAAGCGATGAGGGTGTGATTGAACGCTGGGGCGAAACACCGACCTGGCAGTATTTCTCCGGTCTGGATTATTTTGAGCATCGCTGGCCGTGCGATCCGACCACGCTGATCAAGTTCCGAAAGGCGATCGGCGAAGAGGGTGTCGAAGAGTTGTTGGCACAGACCATCAATGTGGCACTCACCTTGAAGCTGATTAAACCAAAGCATCTGCAGTCGGTCATTGTTGACACTACTGTGCAGCCCAAGGCAATCGCCCATCCCACCGATTCGCGGCTGCTTGAGGTTGCTCGCACCAAGCTTGTTGAGATCGCCAAAGCGCATGAGATTCCGCTCAAGCAGACGTTTACCAAAGAGGGCCGAGCGTTGCGCTTTCAGGCGGGCCGTTATGCACATGCGCGTCAGTTCAAGCGTATGCGCAAGACCGTCCGTCGACAGAGCACCATCGTGCGCAAGCTGGGGGCCGCCATTGAGTCCAAGCTGGGTACGCTGTGCGCGGCCGTTCGGCAAACACTGATGACTCCACTGGCTAAGGCCGAACAGCTGGTGAACCAGGTGCGTACGCGAAGCACGAAGCATCGCGCGGTGCAATCGCAGACGTCCCGTATTTACAGCTGGCACGCACCCGAGACGTCTTGCATCAACAAGGGCAAGGCGCGCACGCCGTACGAGTTTGGTGCCAAGGTGAGCATTGCCACGACCCTGCACGGCAATCTGATTATCGGGGCACGAGCGTTTAGCGGTAATCCGTTTGATGGGCATACGCTGGCCGAACAGTTGGAGCAGACCACGATTCTGCTGCAGGACTGCGCGATCAAACCGAACACGGTGTATGTCGACCGGGGCTATCGAGGTGTTGAGGATCAAAACCCAGGCGTCGAAATCAACCATCACGGCAAACGGCGTCGATTGGATGAGATAACCCTTGAAAAGCTCAAACGGCGTCAATCGATTGAGCCAGTGATCGGGCACTTGAAGCAAGACCATCGAATGGGTCGGTGTCACTTGCGAGGTGAAATCGGCGATCGAATCCATACGGTGTTGTGCGCGGCCGGTTACAACATCCGGTGGCTGCTGCGGATGATCGTTAAAAAGGGCATCGGCCCTTTTTTGCGCTTTATTTTTTCCGAGCTCGCTCACGTCATTCGAACAATACGCGGACATCGTCGGCCACGTTTCAGCGCCTCAAATCGGCAATGGATGCCTGCTTCCTCATGAAAAGCGATTTTTCAGGGACGACTAAGAAGAAATCGCTCGATGATTCCTTTTTGCTCGCCGGACTTGTTTTCGGTGCCGACGGACGCGCCTATTCTCCCTGGCGCTCCAGCGTGCGTAATGGACGCGCTTACGCCTATTACGTTCCGCAGGCCCGGATCGCCCGCGGCGCGGCATGTACTGCTTTGCCGCGCTGCTCCGCATTCGAGCTCGAGAGCTTTGTCGCCGAACAGTTGTTTCGGCGGCTGTGCGAGCCCGGCTATGCGCTGAGCTTGTTGACCGCTGACGGGAAGGCGCACGCTCACTTTTCACCGGCAGGAGTCGAGCACGCATTGATGAATATCGATCGTGTATGGCCCTTACTGTTCACTCAGGCCCGGCGCGACTTTTTGCACAAGGTGATCGAACGCGTTGTCGTGGGACCTGATGGGATAAGCATCACCATCAGCGGAGAGGGGCTCGGCCGCGTCCTGCTCGAGGTGATCCAGGGCAACTTCCCGGCGGTGAAGGCATTGCCAACGCGCGACCGGCTTGATCCTGCTCATCGCCGCTGATGGCGGTAGCGGCGCAAGATGTCAGCGTGCGTCGAGCGCTGGTTTCTGCGGTGCTGGGGCAGAGGCCGAGGGCTCGGACTCCGCTGGTTGCGGCCGGTTTAGGGAGGCGCGCTTTCGAACATCCGCTATTCGGTCAGGAGCTTTTCACCCCAAACCCAACCTTCTGACCGCCGCGAAAAAGTCAGGAGGTTCTGAGACGAAACGGGGTTTGAGACAGATTTTTGGGTCGTCGCCGGTTGGCGAGTCAGGAGCCCATAACGCGAAGCCCCGCGTGGTGCGGGGCTTTGGGTGCCTTCAAGTCCGGGTTAGCTGGATTTGAAAACTGGTGTTGGCGGAAAGGGTGGGATTCGAACCCACGGTACGGGAGACCCGTACACCGGATTTCGAGTCCGGCGCATTCGACCACTCTGCCACCTTTCCGAGGTGCTAAACCTTGAGACGCAATTTGCTCAGGGCCACACGATCGAGCCGAAGATTCTAGCAAACTCGAGAACTCGCCCACCAACCGCGCCGCAGGCAAGCGCCTTGACCGGGGAAGCGGCCCGCCAGCCCATGCTTTACGCGGCCGGCTGACCGTAGCCGGCGCGCAGGTCTCAGCGCAGTTCGGTCAGACCACCCATATACGGCACCAGGGCGGACGGCACACGAATCGAGCCATCGGCCTGCTGGTAATTCTCAAGCACCGCCACCAGGGTACGCCCCACCGCCAGACCCGATCCATTGAGGGTGTGCACCAGCTCGGTCTTTCCTTGCGCATTTCGCACGCGGGTCTGCATGCGCCGTGCCTGAAACGCCTCGCAGTTAGAGCATGACGAGATCTCGCGATACGTGCCCTGCGCCGGCAGCCACACTTCGAGGTCATAGGTTTTTGCCGCGCTAAAACCCATATCGCCCGTGCACAACAGCATGACCCGATACGCCAGGCCCAGCCGCTGCAAAATGCCCTCAGCATGTCCCACCATCTGCTCGAGCGCGTCATAGGACTGCTCGGCCGTCGTAATCTGCACCATTTCAACTTTGTCGAACTGGTGCTGGCGGATCATGCCACGGGTATCTTTGCCATAAGAGCCTGCCTCTGAGCGAAAGCAGGGCGTGTGTGCGGTCAGGCGCATGGGTAGTGCGTCAGCAGCTAGGATGTCTCCGCGCACAAGATTGGTCAGCGACACTTCGGAAGTCGGAATGAG
>JBDLQY010000093.1:0-9285 GCA_039800325.1 Pseudomonadota bacterium
CGCTCGCACCCTGTAGTGCTAAAGTTCCGACTTCTGCGGTCGATACCAAGATTGTCAAAGTGGCCACTGTGGCCATGAGGGGATCAAAATGACGAGTCCGATCAATAACTTAGGTGTGGCGGGGCTGGCCCAGACCGCCACCCGCGGTCCGGCCCAGAAGCTCGATGATAAAGAGCGCGCATCGCTGGTTGCTCGCGCGCCGGCCGACGATCAGGTGCAGGTCGGTGAGGCTAGCCGCCAGGCCATGCTTGAGCCAGAGTTCGACCGCGCAAAGGTTGAACAAATCCGCGAGCAGATTCAAAACGGTACTTATGTCATTGACCCCAAGCGCATTGCCGATAGTTTTATGGCGCTTGAGTCCATGCTGGGTAGTTCGGGGCGTCAAGAGTCCTAAACTGCCGCTGCTGAACTGGGTTGAAAATGCAAGCTGAAGCCTCTTACGCTATCGAACAGGCGGGCTCCTTGAGACGCCTGCTGGATGAAGAATTTGAGGCTCTTCGCGCGCAGGATCTCGACCGTTTTCAGAAGCTTCAAGACCTGAAATCCGATCTGCTTGCCCATCTAGCGCGCGCTATTGAGGTGTGCAGGCATCAAGTTGAGCAGGCGACCCCTTCTCCTGAGGTCGGTGCCTCCTGGGAAATGTTTCGTCAAGACATGATGGCCTGCAGGGATCTCCACCGCCGTAACGAACTACTCATTTTGCGCAAGCGTGACGCGGTGCGCGGCGCTCTGTTGGCTCTGGTGGGTGGCGACCGAGGCTCTGGTGTCGAGGTATACGATCGACTGGGCCGGGTGGGTCGCTCTCAGAAAATGCGCGCCGCTTACGGCGACGCGTGAACGTCTACCGCTGCTCGGGCATCAGACCCCGCAGCCTGTAAGCCCACGCAAGCACTACCGCCACGGCCGCATAGCACTCGGGCGGAATTTCTTCATTGAGCTCGATACGCCCGAGCAAGGCCAGCAATTGGGGATCTTGGGCGATAAACACTCCCTGCCTGCGGGCCTCTTCGATAATCAGGTCCGCCAAATCGCCTGACCCCTGAGCTACCACCACAGGAGCCTGACTTTTCCCGTACTCGAGTGCAATGGCTTCTCGTCGATTCATGCCCGCACATCCACCAGTCGGTTGAGAGGTAGAGAGCCGACCGGTAGCTGATGAGCGCCAGCATCCGAAGAGGTAGACGCATCGACCCGAGCCTGAGCCATGACATTAAAGGCCCCCAGGCGCAGTCCGGCATCAGCCAATTCGACGGCAAGCTCCTCGCCTGCCCGTTGCGCAAGCTTTGCGACCTCGGGCCGCGCCGTCCAAACCGTGAGATCTACCTGCTGCCCGGTGACAATCGTCTTGAGCCACACATCACCGAGGGCAGCGGGCGCAAGATGCACGTCAATCGTATAACCCTGTGCAGCACCACGCCCAGACCGGCTACCCCGCTCAAACTTGACCGTCGCCGGTGGCACTTCTGCGAAAGGCAGCATTACGGTGAAAGCCTGACGTTGGTCGGTTTGAGCTTGTAAGGTTTCGATCTGATTTCGCTCAATGTCATCAATCGCCTGCTCCACCCCACCCGCGCTGGCAGTGCGAGCACTCAACGCCCTGGCAACAAAGCGAAGCAAAGACTTGAGATCCTGCATGGGGAGTTGTCGCCCTGCTGCCAAAAGTGCCTCACCCCATAGACCGCTGGCCATGACCGCTTGACGAACACCCTCAGCAGACAGTGCATCCACGCGTAAGCGGCTGATTGCAAGGGCCTGCAGCAGCACCCTGTCGTTAACACCCGCATTACGCAGGGTCGACTCAAGCACACCAGGCGTCAGAATGTGGGCCAAATTCGACAAACCTGGCGGACGCGATAGCAGATTGAGAAGACGCGTTGACGGCAGCGCCGTCGACTCAGTCGCGGGGTTGGGTAAAGCTGCGGCCGGGGCCGTCGAGGCGGCGGACCCCGCCACGCCCACACCCGGCATCAGACCAGACGTCTGTACTCCGGGCACGTGTGCCCCCGTAGGCAACGTCCTTAGTCCCCAGCCCTCGGGCGTCCTTTCGTAACGAAACCAGCGCGGATCGCCATCCGCCGGCCAACCTGGATTACGCGACAGCATGAACCGCTTGTCGCCGATTTGAAGCTCGAGCCCCTCACTTTGGCTTGTGAAGGTACCCTGCACCACCTGCCCCTCGCGCAGGCCCAGCTCGCGGGCTACGGGAGGAGCAAGCTGAATGACGGGCGCTTGTGCGATCAGCGCTGCGTAGCGAGACAGTGGACTGATCGCATCGGGACCCAGCAAAGTGACCTCAGGGGAATCGAATCCAGCTCTGGCGGACATCCGGCACGTAGTCGCCCGTATCACCAGCAGGTTTTACGGGTGCGACAGCGCGAGTGTCGGATGCTTCGCCCGGAAACGCAAGTCGGCGCAAACCGGCTGCATCGGGAATGCGCAGCGACGCACCCGCGATCAAGGGACCGCGAGGCCCCTGAGGCAGTGCCTTGGGATTGAGCTGAGCAAAAGCCTCGCGCAGGAAGTTTTGGTTGAACGGAGTTTGTCCGAGTGACTCGCTAATGATTCGATCGAGCGTGTCCCCAGGGCGCACCGTGTAAGTCTGGCCCGGCTGCGCCACTTGACCAGACCGGGCAGAGGGAGCCTGCTGCTGAGCCTCTGAAATTTCAGGGATACCCAAAGCGAATATAGCCACCGACAGAGCGGCAAACACGCGCGACAAGCTTGTCAGTGAGCCAGCGCGTTCAGGCGAGGATCCGACATCAATCGGGTTTAGGCTACCGGATGTCACATCGGTGTAGCGAACCATGGCACTCCTCTTTCTGCAGGCATTGCTGCTGACTGATCATGTTGCGTCAACTTGAGAACCGCTCGGTGAGGCGTAACAGCAATCACTTCAGCCACCCTTGCGCGTTCTAAAGCGCCCTCTTCCAGCACACGCCCCGGAACCCTGGCTCGGTCCTCCAGAACCCATCGATCTCCGATTCTCACACCCGCCGTGGCGCCTAGCGGAATAAGAACCTGACCAACGCTTACATCACCCTGCGCGACAACTTGCAACGGTTCACATTCAAGTGCTGCCCGAGCATGCGACCACCACGCGGCAGTCGCCGTCTGAAGTGCGTGGCGTACCGACTCAGGCACTTCAGACGAACCCACCAGCGTGGGCCTGGCCGGCAGGTAAATAGGTATGCGTTGTTGACTCAGCATGCGTCCCGATGCGATTTCGCGCAAGCCCAGATTCAGCTCGAAATGCTGGCCCGGCAAGGTGACATCACGATGCCATGGCCAACGAGGTAATGGGTTGGAGTCGTCGGAAACCGCCCGCCGAATTGCTGCGTCTGGCACCGAAGCCGGTGTTTCGGCACTGCGATCATCAAGGCCCCGAGCGTCCGAAAATACAGTCGTCGAAGGAAAAAACGGCGCTATTGAGGCTTCGATTCGATACGCCACCGCGTGCGCGTCCTGCCGCGTCAGAAGTCGCTCATAAGACCCAAGCGTCCGGCCGACAGACGGCGAGATTGCAAAATCGCCGGTGGCAGCCAGTTGCCCCATGGTTAGACGCAGAATTTGCTCGAACTCCGCAACAACCGCGAAACCCCTGGCGCCATCCCATGGATGGGCTTGCAGATGCATCTCGGCCACGCGTCGCAGCCCGCGGCTGGGAGTGTGGCAGGTCGCCTGCGCTGACTCCGACGTGCGCATGTTATCGGTGGGGCGAGATACGGCAAAGGCCGGTAATTGGGTCTTTTCGGGCTTTTTCGAAGTCGCCACAACGGCACTGCCCGCAGGTTTGGCGCCAGAAACAGCTGCCGCCGCGCCCGCTTGCGATGACGCCACCGAGCCCGGCGCTACATCAGTGACTGCCGCCTTATCACTGAGCGTGCCTTTGGAAGCCTCCGGCTCGGCAAAGTCGGCTGTCGCACGCGCACGCATTTCCGAATAAATGCGGGTGACGTGACGCAGCTGACCAGACTCATCCAACCAGGCCGATGACGTCACATGGGACGGCGCCGCCATGGCCCTGTCGATTAGCGCATTACGAACCTTTTCAGCCCGTGCCTGGGCGGTCTCCTCCTGCGCGCTGGCACCAGCACACACCGCGAGCAGCAGCACCGCCCGCGCGGTCCCACGAAGCACTGACGACAAGCTGGACATCAGGATCACCAAGGTTAGTTCAGCGGCCGTAGCGGGCCATCTCTTCCAGATACATCGCGCGCAGTTCAAGCATGGTGTCACGCTCGATGGCCAGCGTGGTCTCGTAAGTATCATTGCCCACTGGCGTGATGCTGACCACCTCGGCACCATGAATCAGCCCCTCAACGCGGGCCCTGACGCGGTCGCTGCGGATGGTGGCATCAGCGATGGTCGTCGAAGAGTCAAGATACTGGCCATAAACCTGCTCGGTCAGTCCGCGGTAAGCCTCTAGCTTGGAGGCCCTGATGGCCAGCAACCGCTGCTGAGCGGGATGACTATGGGGCTGAATGCTGATAACCGCGTAGCCCGTGGCGCTGATTTGCCTGCGACGCTCGCTGGGCGTAAGCGGCAGCGGCTTTGCCGCCGCCGACTTCGCCTGCGGGGGCGGTTCAGGCGACTTGGGGGGCTCGGACATAAGCCCAAAGCCAGGCGACGCACACCCAGCCACCATCGTCAGGCCTGTCAATAGTACGGCAGTCAAAATTTTCATGGATACCCCCGTTGGCGAATGGTTGGTCACAAAACGACGCTGCAGCGAGTAGCGACGCTTTTTGCCCTCGGAGGGGGAATCGACATCAGGACCGGGGTCTTGAGGCCGGTTGCGCCGGCAGACGCCTATTTCGCAACCCATTAACGTTTCCGGCTCTCAGGGAATATACTTCGCAGCGGCGATTTACGGACGGTTTTCGGCGACACATCAACGTCGGGTTTGAAAGGTAAGATTGAAGGGTCTGGCATCCATTATCGGCAGCAGCAGTGCGATCCAGAGCGTGCGATCGCTTATCGGCTCGGTTGCCCGATCAAACTCTACGGTTCTGATTCTGGGCGAGAGCGGCACCGGAAAAGAGCTGGTCGCGCGGGCGCTTCACGACCTCTCCGAGCGTTCGGGCGGGCGTTTCGTTCCCATTAACTGCGCTGCCATTCCAAAAGAGCTGATTGAAAGCGAGCTATTCGGACATCGAAAAGGCGCTTTCACGGGCGCCCTCAGCGACCGGATTGGCCGCTTTGAGTTAGCCCATGGCGGCACCCTTTTTCTAGATGAAATCGGCGATCTGGCGCTCGATATGCAGGTCAAGCTCCTGCGGGTGCTGCAAGAGCGTTCCATCGACCCAATCGGCTCATCGCGCCCAGTACCCATCGATGTTCGGGTCGTGGCGGCGACGCATCGCGACATTGAAGGCGAGATCGCGTCGGGCCACTTCCGTCAAGATTTGTTCTATCGGCTCAACGTGCTGCCGATCGAAATGCCCCCACTACGCGATCGCCTGGACGACATCGCCGAACTAGCGAGGCAATTCGCTGAGCGCCACGCCATGCCAGGAAAAACCCCAGTCGTGCTGGAGCCTGATCTGCTTCATGTGCTGCGCTGCTATGACTGGCCCGGTAACGTTCGAGAGCTGTCCAACCTGATGGACCGTTTTAGTGTCCTGTATCCAGGGCAAAAGCTAACTTTGCGTGCCGTTCCGTTGGCCATGCTGCCGCGCGGTCTCAGACCTTATGCCGAGCAAATGATGCGTCTGGCCGAGACCGCCGATGAGGCTGCATCTGTGACAGTGGCCAAGACCGCGCAGCTACCCTCCTCAGTTCACCCATCGCCGCACGATCATCCCGACTCGACTGGGGCTGAATCAGACGAACGGTGGCTGGACTATGCCGGTATTGACGCCGGAGCAGACTCTGAGCAGGGGCTCGAACCGCGAACCAGACCCGCACTGCGGACCGAGCCTTCATCCGAGGAAGCCCTTCCGGGAGATTCTTCGTTCGAAATACCGGCAGAACCCCAGTCGGTTGAACAAATCGTCATGATGGTCTCTGATCCAGAAGACTTGCCCGAAGCCGGTGTGCATTTAAAGCAGCATTTAGCCGACATTGAACGCACGCTTATTCGGCAGGCGCTGGTCAGGGCGGACGGCAATATTTCTCAGACGGCGCGGTTGTTACGTCTTCAACGTACGACCCTGATCGAAAAAATCAACAAGTACGATCTGCGCCTGCCCTAAATTTCATTGCACCCGCACCGCCGCTATTGGCGTGGTGACGCTGGTAAGCTCGGAACGGCGGCCGCTGCCGCGCCAGCCGCGGGCGCGGCCTGGGCCGGCGCATCACCGCCTCGTCTGAACTGAATAAATCGCTCACGCTCCTGGCGCAGCTGCTCTTCGCGCTGCCTGTCGCTGGCCGCCTGGTTGACGCTGCGCGATCGCTCGCTCTCGAGTTTAAGCAAAGATTGTAGATCGCGTTGCACGGCGGGCACCGTGCTGACAAGCTTGCTTTCGATCGCCTGCACCCGTTCGTTAATAGACGAAAGGGTTTTTGCCTGGCCCTTAATGGCGACGTCAAGCGCCTTGGCCTGAGCAACCAGCGCCTGCGCAGCCTCAGCGGCTGCTTTGGACTGAGCCTCGCGCTGGGCGCGCTGCTGGGGCGTTTCCTGTGATGCCGAGGCTGTGGCAGCCGCCGGCGCCGGAGCAGGCGGAGGCGGCGACATCGTCTGAAGCGACTTCGTCGCAGCCTGCAAAGCCTGAGTGCTCGAGGCAACCGCTGCGACCATCTTGTTCTGCTCCTTGACCACCGATTCAATCTGCGCAGCCATCTGGTCGAGCCGTTCTGAAGCCGACGCAAGCTGATCAAGCCCAACACCCAGATCGACAACGCGTTTGCTCATCACCGTGAGCACGCTATTAATCTGTACCACACGTCCGCGAAGCTGGATCGCCGCGACCAGAAAGATGATGAGCGCAAGCAGAGCCACACCTGCGCTGATACCACCCACCAGCATGAGCTGTTTTCGGTGCCCGGCCAGCGCACGCTCAAAACGCGTACTCGCCTCGGCGATGCGCGCAGCAGTCTGGGCAGCCGTCTGAGCAGAGCGGTTGGCCACTTCGGCGGAATCGAGTGCCACGCGGGCAACTGTTTCAACATCGCCCGAGGCCGCAGCGGCTTGCAGCTTTTCCTTCTCGCTCATACCGTGCTCTCCGTGGTGTCGGCAGCGGCGACAAGGCCCAGCCGCTGATCGAGTTCATCCAGATGTGTATTGATTTCGCTCGTCGTCTCTTGGATGGACTGAGCCCGCTCCATCGTCGTGTCAGACAGATACAGCCATTGTTCTGGCACTTGACCCGTCCCACTTTCAGTATCGGCACCAGTCGACACTTCTTCAGTTCCGTTCGCCAACACCTCGATCGGCGTGAGCCTTTCAAGCACCTCAGGGGGCTGCGGTGGAATATCCTGGGCAGGTACATAGGGTTCGGCACCTTCAGGCGGCACAGGAACTCCCTGCAGGGCTGGTGGATCGTCAGGCGGTGCAAACTCAACATGCGCCTGCAATCGGCGACTGTCGTCGCCCTGTGAAGTAGCGGCGCGACCCACGGCGTCACCCGACCCCTGATTCAGACTGACTTCATGCGACGATGAGCCGCGAAAAACCTGTTCTTCAGACATGGGAATGCCTCCAATCAGCCGCAGATGGAACGAGCGCTCCCGTCTGCCCAAGCTCATGAATCTGCGCCCGCGGCGCGCCGCCAGTCGGCGCGCGCTCACGATGCAGTAGGGTGACAATCAGCAGGGAAATCAGCAGCAGGGCGATCGCCACGCTAAGCCAGGCAAACCAAGCCCTTACCGGACGCCCTCGCCCCCCCGATTGCGCCGACTCAATGGGAATGTCAGGCTGGAACTGGCGGGGTGTAGTTACTCGGCCATCAGCTTCGTGCATGGCTCGATCGGGTATGGCCGACATATCTGGGTGGGGCGACCGACGCTCGCCGCGCAGCGCGAACTCTTCAAGTCTGGATCCAGCCTCAGTCGAACCGTCCGACACATCGACAGGATCAAGGGACACAAGCCTTAAGCGCCGACCAAAATTGCTGAAAACCCGCTCGGTCATTTCGGGCGATCCGCGATCAGCCAACAGCAAGACACGCAGATTCGCTCCAGGAAAATCGGTTACCAGGCGTGCCATCAGTACACCCTCGGGGGAGTCAAAAGCCGCAAGATCGCTGACCACAATGACCCTGAGGGGCTGTTCGGGTAAAGGTTCGCCGCGCGCACGCTCGATGGGAAGGTCAGCCAGTAACTGGTTGAAACGCAACAACAGAGCATCGGCGCTGGCGGGCATAAAGAGATCGACGATAACCCCCGGCATCTCACGCAAACTGCGGGCCAACGTCCTGCCCCAGGCCTCGAGCAATGTCTCGCTCTGCGCGACGATCGCAAGACTGTGCCCGTGCTTGACCAACTGATCAAGCACACTGCGCATTCGACTCAGGTCAGGCGTCACCGTCGATGACGTCCGCGATGCCAAGCCCGGCCTCAGCCCCGTAGCTGGGCTATTCATGAGTTCACCTCGGGCTGACCATTAACGTCAAAACGCATGCCATCAGGGACCTTGGGGTGCGGTTTAGGCATAGGTGCCACACCCGGCTTGATCGAGCCCAGACTGAAAACATATGCGATGACCTGGGCTACCGGCACGTAAAGATCTTCTGGGATGGTCTTCTCGAGGTCGGTGGTGTAGTAAAGAGCGCGCGCCAAGGGGGGCGCTTCAAATAGCTGCACGCCGTGCTGCTTGGCCTCTTCTCGAATTCGAAAGGCCATGTGATCGATGCCCTTGGCAACCACAATGGGCGCACCGTCAGAAGTGGGGTCGTACGACAAGGCGATCGAAAAATGCTCTGGGTTCGTAATCACGACGTCAGCGTCCTTGACCCGCCCCATCATTTTGCGATTGGCGATTTCGCGCTGGCGACGACGGATCTGAGCGCGAATCTCGGGACGCCCTTCCATATCTTTCATTTCTTCACGAATTTCTTGCTTGCTCATGCGCATGCGTTGCATGAACTCAAAGCGCTGATATGGCACGTCGACTAGCGCGATGAGCACGAGACCAAGTGCAACAATGAGTGCTGAGCGCGCGATCAGCTTTCCTGTAAGCGCGAGGGCTGGCTCGATACTCATAGCGCCCAGAGACGCCAGGGCGGCGATATTGTCGGAAATCACCCAGAACAGCAGCAGCGAAACAATTACAAATTTCGCAATAGCCTTAGCCAGTTCAACACCCGCCTTCATGCCGAACATGCGTTTAATGCCGCTGAACAAACT
>JBDLQY010000094.1:0-8791 GCA_039800325.1 Pseudomonadota bacterium
TGGGGGAGGGGCGCCATGCGACGGCAGGCTGTGGATAACTTGGAGTTGAACCGGTGGCGTTCCATGTCGGCCACTTCGGTGTTGGCCTCGCCGCTGTGTGAGCACGCCAAACTGGACCCCACCTTCCGTCCGATCCAGAGTCAGGAGACCCGACGTTGGCACGTCACGGTCGGCGGGCATGTCTTCGAATTGCTTTGCACTGGCCCCAAATTCTTTGACACGCGCGTCAAAAAGGGCGGTGGCGGGGCAGTCGACTTGGTGATGCACCTGCACGGGGTGGACTTCAAAGGCGCAGTGCGGTTGCTGCGGCAAGGGCTATGAGATACATCCTGGCCGATCAGAACCTGGTCGTTCAGAACCGCGTCTATGCGGGGTTTCCGCTACTCATTGGCGACGATGGCGACGCGATCCAGCCCGCACAGGATTGGCTGTGGCATGTGCTTACCCGCCCCGGCCGGGTCAACAGCCCCAAAACCTGGGACGCGTACGGTCGCGCCATCTTTGATTTCTTCGCCTACGCAATCACCAACAACCACGACTGGCGCATGCCGTCCATCGCCGGGGCGCCCCGTGCCATCGAGGCATGGCGCGACTGGTCCAGGGGCACGCTGAGCCTGAGCACGCGCACGATCAACCAGCGGCTTCGGGTGGTCATCCGGTTTTATCAGTGGGCCGAGCGACAGGGCCTGATCGGCAGCCTTCCGTTTGACTACGCCCAGATTCAGACCGGTCGCGACGCCGGGTTCCTGGACCATGTCGATGAACGCGGGGGGCGGGCAAGCACCCCGGCGGTTTTGCTGAGCGAGGAGGCCCGAGAGATCCGCTATCTGACCAAGGAACAGATCGCCGTGTGCCATGAGTCGCTGACAAACCAGACCCATCAACTCCTCTTTGAGCTGATGGTCAGAACCGGCCTGCGACAGATGGAAGCACGCAGCTTTCCGGACGCCTACATCTTCGACCCCGACAGACGCCGCGACCTGACCCCTGGACAAAGGATTCGCGTGCTGCTTCATCCCCGCGATATGGAAATCAAGCTGGGCAAGCCGCGGGGCATCGATGTGCCGTACGACCTCATGCAAAAGCTGTGGGTGTACACCGCCCGATCGCGGCAAGCACGGGCCAACAACCATCCTCAAGGTGAAGAGTTCGCACAACTGTTTCTCACCGAAGGGGGCAAGCCCTACTCCAAGGACGCCATTACCGGCATCTTCCGCAGCCTGTCCAGCCGCGTGGGCTTCAAGGTCGAGCCCCACATGCTGCGGCACACCTATGCCACCTACCTTCTCTGGAGCCTGAGGAAATCGATGCGCTTCGAAGGCGACCCCCTGCTCTACGTGCGTGACCGCCTGGGGCACACCGATGTGAGCACAACGGCCATCTACCTGCATTTGATCAATTCACTCGAGGGCGCGGTCGTGATGGCGCATGAGGACGAAATTGACCAACTGTTTCGCCAGCCAGTGCCCCAAGCCCCCGAAGGCCAGACGGCATGAGGCAGCGCAAGCAATACGTCGCGCCACCCCCTGTGGCGGTAAGTACCCAGCCGATGGCTGCTGGGGCTCTAGTCCCCCACCCGTTGGTCATTGAACTGCCCGACAACCCCTCGACCAAGCGCACCATTGACCTCTCTGCCTGGCTCGGCCGGGGCATTGACCCATGGGTGCATGCCTGCGCGTCACAACTGCGCGCCTTCGTGGTGGGCAAGTCGGTGCAGCCAAGCACCGCCGACAGTTACTGGACGCGGGGCCTGATCCATTTCTTTCGGTTTCTCACCACCTATTCCGGGCCGGCAGCGCCCGGGCTGTTGAAGCCGGAACACATTCGCGCATTCATCGCCTGGCTGGCAGAGCAAGGATGGTCGACCGGCACCCGGAAGGTCCGCTACGATAAGACAAAATCCGTCTTGTTGTCACTGATGGCAAGCGGTCTCATACCTCGCCACGATGATCTGTTTCCCGCCAACCCGCACCCTGGCAGCAACTCCAGCGCCAAGGGGCAACTCCCCTTGTCGATGGGTGAGCGGGACCGCCTGGGCAAGGCCTTGCGGGACGACCTGATCGCGATCCACCACGGCAAGTTCGCCGGCACGCAGTCTGAGGCATTGGTGGTGTACCTGCTCGCCCTGGACCTGCGTTGCGGGGCCAATCCGACGCCGTTGCTGGAGGCAAGGCGGGGCTGCCTCATGGATCACCCCTTCATTCCCAACATGAAGCGCCTGGCACTCTACAAACGGCGGGGCAATGCGACAAAAATCTCGAGTCTGCGATTCAGCCAGACGCGCGATGAGGAAGTCTCCATTCCGAATGACGGCGTAGGCCTGGCTTTGCAGGTCCTCAAGATGACGCAACCGCTGGTTGCGCATGCCGCGCTAGAGCATCGCGACCGACTGTGGCTGTACCGCAGCGAACGGCCACGAGACAACGGCAGGGTGATCGTCTTGACGAAAAACTCACTCGATGACGGCATCACCGCGGTGGTTGATCGCCACAGCTTGAAGGGCGACGACGGCAAGCCCCTGCGCCTGAACGTGTCAAGGCTGCGCAAGACCGTTGAACTGCGGCTCTTTGACCTCAGCGGCGGAGACCACATCGTCACCGCCGCGCTCATGGGGCAAACCGTCCAGGTGGCCGATGTGCATTACCTCAAATGCACGCAGCAGATGCGTGAAAACGCCACCTTCGTGGGCGACGCGCTGCCCGACATCTACCGCACAGGCGGCGCAGACGCCAAGTTCATTCCCATCCTGCCCGGTAAGACGCCTACAGGGCGCTGCAAAGATCCCTATGACGGCGACAAGGCGCCCAAGAACGGCACCGCCTGTGATGACTTCTTCTCGTGCTTCATGTGCACAAGCTATGCGATCACCGGATCCCCTGACGACTTGCACCGGCTGTTCAGTTTTTACTGCTTCCTTGAGCGCGAAATGCACAAGGCCAGAAGTGCGGACTGGCGTGCACAGTTCAGAAACACGATGCTGCTGATCGACCGGTTCACCGCTGACAAGTTCGAAGCAGCCTCGGTCGAGCAAGCCCGTGACCGGGCGCGTACGGATCCGCTGCGCTTCTGGGCGAGCTACTCGCTGACAGAGCCGACTGCCGGCGACGAGGCGGTTCATGGCAACTGATCAAGCCAGTGCCGCCAAGGTTTTGCCCGGCGCGCCCGAACGGGTTGACCAGGGCACAGCCCCTGCGGCCCCGGCCAGGACCAGGGCGCGTTTGGTCAAGGCCTACCAACTGCTGGCCGATCAGCCCTCAAGCCTTGCCGGGCTGAGCCGGGAAGAGCGCGCTCAAGTGGTCGTCAGCGCGGTGCTGCTCGATGACGGCGGCACCGAGGTCATCTCCCGCGTAGGCGATCTGCAGTGGAACCTGTGGCCGTTTATCACGACGTCCAACACGCCGAAATCAAGGAAGGCCCTCAACTGGACAGTCATCCCCGAGGCGTTCAGAGAGGCCGTCCAGAATGTCCTGTACGCCTACTGGCGGCGCGGCCGTGCGGGATGGTCAGCGCCCTCCGTCGGCTCACTCGAGATCGCCCTCAAAGGGCTCGCCGCATTCGGCCGGTACGCCCAAGCCAGGGGCCTGGAGTCATTGGCAGACGTACAGCCCATCCATATGGCGAACTTCGCGCTGGAGCAGAAACAGGCTGGACATGGGCCCAGCACACTGGCGCAGAAATTCGCAGCCGTCGAACTGCTGTACCTCTTTCGCGGCGAGCACCCGGGCACGCTGGGTCGGCACCCATGGCCCGAGTCCAGTGCGTCGGACATGGCGGGCGCCACGGGCCTGCCAACCGATGATGCGCGCAAGGTCGCGCTTACGCCGTTGATCCCGGCGGACGTAGCGCGGCGCCTCTTCCTGCATGCCGAAAGCATCCTCAGTCAAGCCGAGCAGATCCTCGATGATCGCGACGCCGGGACGCGCTCTGCCTGGAAAGACCCCGCCGTCACCGCCGTTCGCGACGCATGCTTCTACCTCATCGGCGTCTTGACCGGAATGCGCAGCAGCGAGCTCTCCAGCATCACCGTGGGGGCCGGGCGCACGGAGGACCTGGGCGGCTTTACCTTCCATTGGCTCACGACCACCGAGCACAAGACCAAAAAGGGGGTGGTGGACTACCTGATGCCCAGCATGGGCCACAGGATCCTGCGCATCATGGAGCGCTGGTCCCAGCCCCATCGTGATCGTTTGCATCAGCAGATCGACGCCATGGAACGCAAGGCCGGTCAACGGTCGGCCACAGAACTGCAATGGCTTGCCAGCGCACGCGCTAGTCGCAATCTGCTCTTTCTTGGCAGCGGCCCGGGTGGTATCACGCCGGTCTCAGGCAACCAATGGGGGATCATTCTCAAGAAATTTGCGGCGAATGCGGGCGCCGAATGGGCTCTGGCGCCCCACCAACTGCGGCGCCTTTACGCGTACACGTTCGTACGCCACCGCCTGGGCGACATGCTCTTTCTCAAGGAGCAGTTCAAGCACAACAGCATCAACATGAGCCAGTTGTACGCGGCCAACCCGCGCCAGGATCTCTCGCTGTATGACGACATCCTCACCGAGATGCTGCGCTACAAGGCCGAGGTGGTGGCCACCTGGCTCGAAAAGGACGAACCCCTGGCCGGCGGTGCGGCCGAGCGCGTCAGGGCCTTGCGGGCGCACGACTTCCCGGGTCGAAAGGCTCTGGTGCTTGAATCGTCCAGGCGGGTCCTGATCCGGTCCAACGGCCATGCGTGGTGCCTGGCGCAAGACGAAGGCTGTGGCGGATCCGGCATCTACGAAAAAGGGCGCTGCGGCAGTTGCAGAAGCGGCCTGATCGACAGCCGCTTCATCCCCATCTGGAAGGAAGCGTACAGACACCACAAGGAACTTCTGGCCGAGGCGCAAGCCTGGGGCGAAGGTGCCGTCAAGCGCGTCACGACGGACCTCAAGCAGGCCGCCAAGATCTTGATGGACCTGGGAATCAATCCCGACGAGGTGGCCGATGGCCAGACAAACCAACATTGAACGCACTGCCCCACTGGCTGGCCCAAGGGAGAAGAACCGCCAGCGCACATTGGCCGCCCTACAGCAGGCGCTCGCGTCCATTCAGGAAAGCGGCGAGAAGGTGACGCTCAAGGCGGTTGCAGAGCGGGCGGGCGTATCACCCTCACTGCTCAACCATCGTTACCAGGACTTCGCCGAGCAAGTGCGCGGCGCGATCGGCCGCACCATCCGGCAACAGCGCAGTGACATCGCCACCCAACTGGCCGCGGAAAAGGAACGGAACCGTCAGCTGAGGGCGACCGTCGAGGAACAGCTGATGGAGATCAGGGCGCTGGCGTCAAAAAACGAAGCGCTGCGCAAGGAACTGGCCGTGCAGCACGCCATCGCAGAAGGCAGGGTCAAACCTATCCGACCACCCTTAAAGTCCAAAAAAAATTGACTGCCGTAAACATCAATTGACTCAGGGACTTGCCGCATCATTCAATTGACAACAAATCTTATGAGATGAGTCAGGTTCAAGAGAAGTATCAGGAGGCCGAATCCAACTACGGCTCCGACCTGCTCAACCTGGTGGTGGCCAAGGGCTACCTCACCAAGCTGCTGGCCAACGAGGCCGTCAAGAGCTACATCGGTCGCCACGAGCCGGAAATCCTGACCCACCTGGAGCTGGTGGTGAACACCGTCAGCATGGAAGAGGCGGTGCAGCAGCAACAGGAAGCTGAAGCCTGATCCCTTCTATTCCTGAGAAATATTTTTTATGAGGGAGTGGACCGTATTGCAGAGCACCGGGTACAATGTTCAAGTTCTTACGGAACTTTACTTTGCTACTCCCCGCGACCGCGCTTGCTGAACGTGATACGGCATTGCGGTAGCGTGCCTAAAACACATTCAAACCCACATCGTACAGAGAAAACTCGTCAATTTTATGACAAGTCGCCAAGCCAAACTGCAGGAAGACACTTATTTCAGGGTGATGCGCATCCTGCAAGAAAACCCCGACCTCACGCAGCGTGAACTGGCCGAGAAACTAGGTATCAGCGTCGGCGGGCTGAATTACTGCCTGAAAGCACTGATGGAAAAAGGCTTGGTGAAGATGAAAAATTTCGCCAACTCAAAAAACAAGTTTGGCTATGTCTACGTCCTTACGCCAACGGGCATGGCTGAAAAGGCGGCCATCACCCACCGGTTTCTGCAGCGCAAGATGGATGAATATGAAGCCTTGAAGGCGGAAATTGAGGCCCTAAGGTCAGAAGTTGAAAAGTCTGGCGGGAAAGGGACTCAAAAAGCATGATCAACGTCACCCCCGTCATCCTCTGCGGTGGCTCCGGCACCCGTCTATGGCCTTTGTCCCGTGCCGGTTTCCCGAAGCAGTTCCTATCACTGACCGGCAACGAAAGTCTGTTTCAACAAGCCGCTCAGCGTTTAGCGGCTCTTGGTGCAGACGACATACAGGTTGCTAAGCCCCTGATCGTTACCGGCGAAGAGCACCGCTTTCTTGCGACTGAACAGTTGCGCGAAGCCGGAATCGAACTGGGTGCGGCCTTGCTGGAACCGATGGGTCGCAATACTGCTCCCGCACTCACATTGGCGGCGCTTGCCGCTCAGGCAAATGGTGAAGATCCCGTGCTGGTGGTCACACCCGCCGACCAGACGGTGGCTAACACAGATGCATTCACACAGGCTATGCAGCACGCCATTCGCGAGGCGGGCAGCGGCAACATCGTCATCCTGGGTATAACCCCCGACCGGCCTGAAACTGGATATGGATACATCCAGACCCAAGCCCAAAGTGAAGTTGGAGTCATGGCTGTCCAGCGCTTTGTCGAAAAGCCCAACGCTGCTACCGCGCAGCAGTATCTCAACGACGGGGGCTACTACTGGAACGCCGGCATGTTCGTGCTCAAGGCCTCGGCCTGGCTCCAGGCACTTGCCGCTTTCCGCCCCGACATCGCCAATGCCACCGCAGCTGCATGGAACGGCAAGACGCAAGACAACGACTTCGTCCGTCCCGGTAAAGCCAAATTCACCGCCATTCCCAGCGAATCAATTGACTACGCCGTCATGGAACGCTGCCCTGGCAGCGACTTCCCGATCAAGATGGTTCCGCTAGACGCTGGTTGGAGCGACCTTGGTGCCTGGGATGCCGTGTGGAACGTCCTACCCAAAGACGAGCAAGGCAACGCTCACTTGGGCGATGTGCTCACCACAGACAGCCGCAATACCCTTGTCCACGCCTCCAGCCGTTTGGTCAGCCTGGTCGGTGTTGATGACCTCATCGTTATTGAAACGCCTGATGCCGTGCTTGTGGCTGACAAAAACCGTAGCCAAGACGTGAAACAGATCGTCAGTCAGTTGCAAACCACAAAGCGCGAAGAACACACCCTGCACCGCAAGGTGCATCGCCCCTGGGGCTGGTATGACAGCATTGACGAAGGCAGCCGCTTCAAGGTAAAGCGCATCCAGGTGAAACCAGGTGCCAGCCTCAGCCTACAAAAGCACCACCACCGCGCCGAACACTGGATCGTGGTGAAAGGCACCGCTGAAATCACCAATGGAGACAAGTTCCTCTTGCTTACCGAAAATCAGTCCACCTTCATCCCGCTGGGCGAGGTACACCGCCTAACCAACCCCGGTGCGATTCCTCTGGAAATCATCGAAGTGCAGTCTGGCAGCTACCTGGGCGAGGATGATATCGAGAGAATAGAGGATATTTATCGGAGACTGAATATAAGCCTATAAGCTGGATTATATGAGTCAATTTTTAAAAGCAAGTCAGAAAGGAAAACGCGTAATGAAAATCAAGGTAATTGGTGCAGGATCCATTGGCAATCATCTTGCCAACGCCTCACGCGCAATGGGTTGGTCGGTTGATATTTGTGATGTAGATTCGAGTGCTCTTGATCGCACTCGAAATATGATCTACCCGTCCAGATATGGAAAATGGGATGAAACCATAAGGTTATTCGAAAGCAAAGATGCGCCGATAGGGGGGTATGATCTAATTTTTATTGGAACCCCACCAGACGTTCATTTGTCATTGGCGATACAGGCGCTCGATGAAAGCCCAAAAGCAATATTAATTGAAAAGCCTGTTTGTGGTCCCGATCTTGCGTTAGCTGACGAGTTTTATAAGAAAGCCGAGCGATTAGGGATTGCTGCCTTTGTTGGTTACGATCATGTTGTAGGCAAGGCCGCACGCATTACAACAAAGACCGCTAAGGCTAGCGATCTTGGCGATGTTCTTACCCTTGATGTAGAGTTTAGGGAGCATTGGGGTGGTATTTTTGGCGCACACCCATGGCTATCAGGACCAGAAGACTCCTACTTAGGATTTAGTGAACGCGGTGGCGGTGCATCCAGCGAGCACTCTCACGCTGCAAACTTATGGCAATACTTTGCAAATGAAATTGGTGCTGGTCGAATCGTTGAAGTTCAGGCAATGCTGGATTTCGTCGAAACAACCAAAGTGAAATATGACCGTCTATGTGTTATGAACTTCCGTACAGAAAGTGGATTGATTGGTCGTTGTGTACAAGACGTCGTTACCCACCCACCCAAAAAATGGGCCAGAATTCAGCACGTAAATGGTTACGTTGAATTGCAAGTCGGAAAGGAACCTGGTGTAGATTTAGTCGCGTCATCTTTGCCCGGACGCATTCAACAAGAGCAGCGCATCTCTAAAACACGGCCAGATGACTTTATCGAAGAACTAAAGCATATCCAGGAAGCTTTAAAATTCAATCCAAAGGATTCCCCAATCCATATTCGGCATGGTTTAGACACCATGCTGGTCGTTGCTGCGGCTCACCTTT